>DATMJS010000068.1:0-14604 GCA_035553755.1 Allosphingosinicella sp. | reverse complement strand
CATTACGAACGGCTGCTGATGATCAATCTCGAACGCACCCGCAGGCTGCCCGGCGTCAACGAGCGCGGCCGCTACATCCTCGTCGATGCGGGCGCGGCGCGCCTTTACCTGTTCGAAGACGGCCGGGTCAGGGACACGATGAAGGTGATCGTCGGCAAGGCGGAGACGGCGACCCCGATGATGGCCGCGCTGATGCGCTATGCCAGCGTCAACCCTTATTGGAACGTTCCGCCCGAGCTCGTGCAGAGCCTGATCGCCCCGCGGGTGCTTTCGGGCGGCGTCTCCTACCTGAAGGACCGGCGCTACGAGGTGCTGTCCGACTGGACGGACGATGCCTCCCTCGTCGATCCCGCTTCCGTCGATTGGCGCGCGGTTGCCGATGGCAGCGCCGAGGTCCGTGTTCGCCAGCGACCGGGCGCTGGAAATTCGATGGGCGACATCAAGTTCATGATGCCAAACGAATTCGGCATCTACCTTCACGACACGCCGGACAAGTCGCTGTTCGACAAGCAGGACAGGTGGATCAGCAACGGCTGCGTCCGTGTCGAGGATGCGCGGCGGCTGGCGAAGTGGCTGTTCGGCGATGCGCCGAAGGGCAAGGATCCCGGCCTCGAAACGAGGGTGGACCTCGACAGCCCCGTGCCGGTCTACATCACCTACATGACGGCAGGCCCGTCTCCGACGGGTGTCGCGTTCCGAAACGATCCTTACGGCCGCGACGAGGCTCTGCTCGCCGGCCAGTTCGGCGCTTCGGACGAAGCCGCCGCGATCCTCGACTGAGCGGGAGGAGCCGAACGGCTCCGCATCGGCCGTTTCGCGCGCTCGCGCGGCGCAGGCGTGCAACTCCGGGCGCGGCAGGACCGTTCTTGTCTCCGACCGGCCGGCGCGGCCGGAGCTGAGGGAGATATTTCATGAGCGGATCGCGAAGGGACAGCGGCGACGGCACGCGGGGCGGACCGGTCCATGGCCGCGGATCGAAATCGACCGACGACAACAAGAAGTCGGGCGGCGGCCACGGCAAGCCCGCCGGCCAGGCCCACGACAGCAACAGCCGTCCGCCCGGGGGCTGATCTTCCTTCAGCGGACGATCCCGCTTCGGCTTCCTGCGCGTCGCAGCGGCTTCCTCCGCTAGGGGCGGCGACCCTGCTGCCCATCGCGCAGCCATCGCGCTTCCCGTCTCCAGGAGGCCTTGAACAGCAGGTAGAAGCCGGTGAGGGCCAGCCATATCGTGCCGAACGCGATCGTCACGATCAGCGGGTGGTTGAAGCTGGTGCGGTTCGCATAGTCCATATTGTGGAGCATCCAGAAGAAATCCCACGCGCGCCAGCTGTCGTTGCGGCGCTCCAGGAGCTTGCCCGTGCTCCCTGACACGTAGAAGCTGCTGTTCCGCTCGTCCGCAAAATCTACCCGCCAGATCGGAAGCTGGTGAGTCCGTACCGCCAGTGTCAGCTCGGCCAGCGGAACGACGCGCACTACCTTCGGCTGACCGTCATAGGCGGCCTCCGCTATCCGCCGGACGAGGTTCCCGTCTATGACGATCGGGTCTCCGCTGGCCGCGTCGAACAGTCGAACGCCCCCGGGCGTAGCGACTTCGAAGACGTTCCGGTCGAGCAGCGGCCGCAGCGCGGCGGCGGTGATCTGCGCTCCCCCGATCGAATGGAGGGCCTTCGCCCATCCGCTGCCGCTGTTCGGAAGCGGCTGCACTTCGGGAGCCGGCGCGGCATGTCCGCCGCTCACCTGCTCGTGGTCGATCAAGGCCATCGCCGTTCCGCTGATCGTCCAGATCAGGAACTGGATGCCGAGGATCAGCCCGACCCACTTGTGGATGCGCCTGAAGAACAGCGGCTTCACGGACGCTCCGCCTTTCTGCGCCTTCGGCGCGGGAAGCTGTAGAACAGCAGCCAGGCCCCCGATAGCGCCATCAGGAGCGCGCCCCAGGTGAAGATGCGGAGCAGCGGATTGTTGACGTTGTCGCGCGTCTCGTAATCCATGATGTGCATCATCCAGACGAAGTCGAAGATTCGCCAAAGCTCGTGGCGCCGGGTCAGCAGCTCGCCCGTGGCCGGGGAGAAATAGAGGGTCGGCTTGTTCCAGCCGCCGAACTCGACCCGCCAGAGGGGCGGTTTGCGTCCCCTGATCTCGCCGGGCGCTTCGTTGATGAGGCGCGCGCTCGCCAGCCTCTCCTTGCCGGTGAACCAATGATCGGCAAGCTGCCTGATCTGCGCTTCCGTGGGCGGAGGGAGGGGAGAGCCCGTCCGTGCATCCACCAGCGAAGCGCCGGCCGGTGACGTGACGATGTAGGCGGGCCGGTCGAGCAGCCAGTGGAGCTTCGCGGTTTCGCCCCCTTGGATTGTCCGAGCGGCGGCAACGGGATCGATCAGGGTCGAGGGGCTGATCGGGCGGGGCTCGGCCGCGCGAATGAAGTGATCGCCATGGATGATGTCGATGTGGACGGCCGTCATATAGAGGCCGCTAAGGGTCCAGATCACCGCCTGCAGGCCGACGAACAGCGCCAGCCATTTGTGGGTCCGCCGGACGAAAAGAGGAAGGCGAGTCAGGATGTTGTCCCCGGAAAGGATTAGGAGCCGCTACCGATATGCCGTAGCGCGCCTTCGGCAAAACCATAATTCGAGATTCGCGCGGGGCGAGGTCCTCGGCGAACTACTCTGGAAACGTCGGGCGCCTGAGCGGTTGAGCTGCCAAAGGCGACGAAGCGATGGATATGCAAGTGCAGCAAGTCTCGAACAGCCGCCGGAGCTTCATCCCGGGGAGTCTCGCTTTGGGAGTGAGCTGGCTGTTGACCTGGCCTGCGCATCCAACCGTAGCTTGCCTATGTCGACCGGCTCGCCCGTACGCAGGCGCTCTCCCCGGCAAGCCTGGCCGATCTCACCGGAACGCTTGTCCAGGCCAGATCACGCATCGGGCCAAAAGGAGCGACGGCGCTCTCGCGGCAAGGGTGGAGGCGCTGGCGGCAAATACGAATGTGCGGCAACCCGTCCAAAACGGGCATTGGTTCAATGTCCGCAATGGGTCGGAAGCGGACATTCGCCCTAGGCGGAACGCGGCGGCGTCAGCGCGGCGCCCCTAAGCCCCGCCACACCCGCAGCGTCTGTATCGTTCCGGAATCACTCTGAATGCCCGCTATGCGCGAAAGCGGACGAGCAGCCCTCCCTCAGATCAAGAGCAGATCATAATGAGCTTGGAGCGCCCCAGGCTCGATGCTGCTGCCGTCTGTCCAGGGGCGTATGAGCGCAGGCCGTTGCGCCGGGAGGAGTTTGGCCAGCTCGCTATCGCTATCGTTAAGCGGCTCTCCGGCAATGTAGAGTTGCGTCGTCAGCCGCCGCACGCCTTTCGATGATGCCGCTATATGGATGTGAGGAGTTCGAACGAGGTCTGGGCCCGCAGCGTATGATACAGGGCGGATCGTGCGGAAACGAAACCCGCCGTCCTTGTCAGTGATGGTCTTGCCATATCCTTGAAACCGCAGATCCGGCTGCCGAGGCTCTTGGTCCGCCGGATGGTGGTACTTCCCATTGGCGTCGCACTGCCACAGTTCGATTTGCAGTCCGGCTATGGGTCTGCCGCTCCAGCCACGGGCGGTGCCGAAGAGGTGAACGACCTGCCCAAGCGCCTTCGCTTCACCCGCGCGTATTTGCACGAGATCGTTATCATGTACCGCCGGGGGATCATAGGGGAAGAACGGTCCCTCGACCTGCGGCGGTGTGATGATTTTCTGCGATGCGAAAGCTGGAGCCGTTGCACCAAAGGCGATTGCAGAGCCCACGAAAGTCCGGCGATCCATGTGCCCCTCCTCACGAGAAATGCCTCGCTAATGTGACTCAGGAAACGAACCTCTGCAATGGGCGGAAAAGCAGACATGAGCATGGCTTGTCGGAGAGTTAAACTGCGGACCTCCGATCGTGCGTCTCGATCGGGCCGGAGGTTCGGTCCTTGCGGCCTTCGGCTTCGCATCTAACATTTTTCGTGCTAGGTGCACTGCAGCAGCGGAAGGGGGAACCGATGCCATATCCACGCGCGCATTATTACGTTCTGGTCTGCATGGCGGTTATCGTCGCCGGCTTTTGGCCCAGCTATTTCGCCGAATTGGGCAACGTCCCTTGGCAATTCCACGCCCACGGGGTCGCCGCCAGCATCTGGGTCTTTATGGTCTTCGCGCAAAGCTGGACGGCGCATCATAAGCCGCAACTGCCGCTGCATCGCGCGGTGGGCAAGTCGAGCCTGCTGCTGTTCCCGTTCCTGATCGGGGGATTGTTTGCGATCATCGATGTCACCGCGAACAAGTTCGCGGCGGGGCGTGCCCCGGTGACCATGATGGCCGGAGGTTCCTTCCTGCTCGGTCTGATGGTGGCGGTGGCGGCTTACGTCCTGCTCTACTACCGGGCGTTGAAGTATCGCCGGAAGGTGTGGCTCCATTCCGGCTACATGCTGGCGACGCCGCTGATCCTGTGGGAATCGCCGTTCAGTCGGCTCCTCGGAGGCTTCATGCCGGGACTGACCATCCGCGGTCCGCAGGACTTCGGCCGCATCATTCCGTCCATCGAATGGGCAATGGCGACTGCGCTGCTGTTCTGCATCGTGGTCCGCTGGCGAGTCGGCGAGCGGGCGCACCCGTTCACCGTCGCCGGAATCCTCATCGCTATCGAGATGGCGGCGATGGGCTTCCTCGGCAATCTGCCGATCGTCCGTTCCGCCCTGGTGTTGATCGGCGATCTGCCGAGCGCAACGGTGGTGATGACCGGCTTTGCGATCGGCGCAGCGACCAGCTGGGCCGGATGGCAGGCTGGGAAGAGGCCTGCGACGACGACTGGGCTGGCGGCGCAGGTCGCCTGAGCCCGCTACAAGACGGCAGCGCCTCCATCACCAGCTCCTACGCTCGAGCCCAAACCAAGATGGCTCGGCTGAATGTCCGCAATGGGTGGAAAACGGACATTGCTCTCGGCTAGGTTCCAAGGATGTCGCCTGAAACTCAACTCCTTCTCGCTCTTGTCGTTGGGCTCCTCGTAACAGCATCGTCGGTCGCGTGGGACATTTGGAAGGGTAAGACAACGCCTTTGATAGGTCGCTCCTACATTCGCTCGGAGGAGCCGCGAGCGTTCTGGAGCGCCTTGGTGGCAGCCAATCTGATCTACTTGGCAGTGGTAATCTGGGTTTTGATGACTGGATTAAGCGCCGCTAAGGGCTAACGCCGAATGTCCGCTATGGGCCGAAAGCGGCCATTCAACCGCCACGGCCGATGGCGGTCAGCCCTCTCTCGCCGCCGCTAAATGTCTTCCATTCGCAGCGAACAACGGTGCCGGGAGGGAACGCCCACTCTTCGTCCTCGTCGATGGCCCCTTCTACTCTGTAGGTCTGGTTAGCCAGCGGTCTCGCTTCAACTGGACGCCAGACCTCCGTCTCTCATTCAGAAGCGGCATGTAGATCATCACCAGTGGGGGAGTCTGACAGTCACGCTGAATGTCCGCAATGGGTCGGAAGCGGACCTTCAGCCGACTTATTTCCCCATTCCGACGCCGCCGGCACCTTTTTGGCTCTCATACTACGATAGTCGAATGGGACCAGCCGCTCTGAACATGGTGAAGACGTTCGAGCAGCTTGCCGCTTCGAAGCGTTAATTCATTCGTGCAACTCTTGTGGGGCATGCGGCTCCCACCGTACCCGCCTCACCCAGGCAGATGTTCCCGCAGAGCCGTCTGGATCAAACGCGTCGATAGATTGGGAGTGCCACAGCCTCCGCTCTGGTACACGGTCTTGGTTCGGCCGGCATGCCTGATCATGATCACGTCAGCGCCGGAATCGGGACAGGCAACGGCCGGATAGCGGCCCGGCTCCGCCCACAATTGCCTGTTGGCCAGCAGAGCATCCAGTTCCGTCGCCGCCTGGCGGCTCAACGGTGTGCCGCTGCCGTGGGCATGCCAACCGGTGCGGGTTTTGATGAGCAAGTTGACGGCGGGCTCATGGTTCGTGGCCCAGCGGCCGCGAATGGATGCTACCGCAATGGCCGTAGGGGCCGAGGTGAAGGCGCTCCACCCTCCTGCTCCGAAACGGTCCGAAACCACATCTTGAAGGTAAGCGCGAACCTGAAGCTCACCCGGTCCCTGGAGCACACGCTGCGGATAAGCAGGCCGGGTGTTCGGTCGGGGTTCGCCGGTGGAAGCCTGAGTTTGGCCCGTCTGCTGATCGATAGCAGGTGTTGCCTGAGGCGGTGCAAGCGTCACGCAGCCCGCCAAGACGAGGCTCAGGCCTCCCAAACTCAAGTAACAGCGCATGCCCTAAGAAGTCGCGGGCGACGCTGTTGTTCCCGGGCGAGAACGTCCGCAATGGGTATCTTCGCCGCTCCTATTTCCCCCACACTTCGGCCAGTCGCGCATCCCGGCCGCAGCGGTAGCGGTAGAAGCGATAGCGGACGGGATTCTTCTTGTAATAATCCTGATGGTAGGTTTCGGCTGGGTAGAAGCGCGCGGCGGGAAGCACCGGCGTGACGACCCGGCCGTTGAGCGCGCGGTTCGCCTCCGCCTTTGCGGCTTCGGCCGCGGCTCGCTGCTGCGGAGTGGCGAAGAGGGCGGTACGGTAGCTTGTCCCGCGGTCGCAGAACTGGCCGCCCGCGTCGGTCGGATCGACCGTCCGGAAGAAGTAGCGGGCGAGCTGGGCGTAGCTCACCCGCGCCGGATCGTAGCTTACCCGCACCGCTTCATAATGGCCGGTACCGTCGGCCGAAACCTGTTCGTAGCTGGGGTTGGCGGTGCGGCCGCCGGTATAGCCGGAGACGGCGCCGGTGACGCCGGGAACCTTCTCGAAATCGGCTTCGATGCACCAGAAGCAGCCGCCGGCGAATATGGCGGTTTCGGCGCGCGTCGGCGGCGGCTGCGCGGGCGCACGGGATTCGGCTTCGCAGGCGACGAGGCCGGCAAACGGCAAGATAAAGCCGAGCCGCCTCATCCTTCCGCTCCCGCCCTTGTCAGCCGCTCGATCTGGGCCGGCGCGAGCTCGAGCTCCATCGCGCCGAGCAGCTCCTCCAGCTGATCGAGGCTGGTGGCGCTGGCGATCGGCGCGGTGACTCCGGGCTGCGCCGCGATCCAGGCGAGCGCGGCCTGCGCCTGGGTGGCGCCGGTTTCCGCGGCGACCTCGTCGAGCGCGGCCAGCACCGCCCAGCCGCGCGGATTGAAATATTTCGCCGCGACGGTGTCGCCGCGCACGCTTTTGCCGAGGTCGGCCTTCGAGCGGTACTTGCCGGTGAGGAATCCCGAGGCGAGGCCGAAATAGGGAAGGACGCCAATGTCCCGTTCGATGCAGAGGCGCTGGAGCGCGCCTTCGAAGCGGTCGCGGACCATGAGGTTGTATTCCGGCTGCAGCACGGTGAAACCGGGCGCGGCGGACTGTCCACTGATCGCCAGCGCCTGTTCGAGCCGCTCGGCCGAGTAGTTGGAGGCGCCGAGCGCGCGCACCTTGCCTTGCTCGACCAGCCCGGCGAACGCGGCGAGCGTCGCTTCTAGCGGCGCGGCGGGGTCGTCCTTGTGGGCGTAATAAAGGTCGATATGGTCGGTGCCGAGCCGCTTCAGCGAGGCCTCGGCGGCCGCCTGGATGCGGCGCGGGTCCAGGCCTTGGTCATAGCCGACCTTGGTCGCGATCAGCACGTCGTCGCGCCGCCCGCGCCTTTTCAGCCACTCCCCGATCAGCGCCTCCGATTCGCCGCCGCGATGCCCCGGCACCCAGTTGGAATAGACATCGGCGGTGTCGATCATCGTCCCCCCCGCCTCCACGAACCTGTCAAGTATCCGGAACGCGTCCTCACCCCTCAAGGTCCAGCCGAGGACGTTGCCGCCGAGCACGAGCCGCGGAGACTCGAGGCCGCTGCTGCCGAGGGCCCTCATCTGAGGCATGCATCCGTCTCCTGCTGCGGAAATTCTCTTTCGCACATGGTCTTCAGAATTTTTTTGTCAATTTGAGCGACACTGCCGCACATGTCGGAGATTCTTACAGAACGGATCATTGCGGCCGTACGGAAGGCAGCGCTCTGATGGCCGAGATTATCGGGCTGTGGAGCCACGCCGTAGCGGCCACGGTCTACAGCATGCTGGCCCTCTGGCAGCTGAAATGCGGCCATGGCAATCCGCCGAACCGCCCGCTGCTGGGCGCGTTGGCGGTGACGGCGATCTGGGCGGCCTGCGAGGCTGCGGCCGGGCCTGCCGTATCCGCTTTGGCCGAAGGCGCGCGAAATCTCGCTTTCCTGATCTTTATGTACAGCCTGATACGCGGGGCGGCCGAGGATGAGCGACAGCGTGCGGTCAAGCTCGTCTACGGCGCTGTGGCCGGCGTGTCCGGGCTACAGATCGCCCACGCCTTGCTGATGCTTTTTCGGGAGGGGGGACCGGCCCTAGCCGGCTTGATGACGTCTACCGGCCACAGCCTCGGCCTTACCGTCGCGGCGGGCGCGCTGGTCCTGGTGCACAACCTTTACGGCCAGGCGGCGCCAACCTCGCGCGCGGCGATCCAGCTTCCCGTGATCGCGCTCGCGGCCATGTGGGCCTACGATCTTCATCTGTACACTTTCGCTTATTTGACGGGTCAGACCGATAATTTGCTCTTCGCCTTGCGCGGAGCACTGGTTGCGATGCTGGCCTCATTATTCGCGCTGGCGGGCCGCCGGGACGCCGATTGGCGGGTAAAACTATCCCGAAGCGCCACCTTCCAGTCGCTCTCGCTGATTGCGATTCTGGTCTATTTCATCGTCATGATGTCGGCGACGCGGGCAATGGAGGCCGTCGGCGGCGAATGGGCCCAACTCGCGCAGCTCGGGCTCATCATGGGCGTCACCATCCTCGCGCTGCTGCTGGTCCCGTCCGAAAAGATGCGGGCCTGGCTGCGGGTCACCGTCTCGAAGCACTTCTTCGAGCACCGCTACGACTATCGCGAGGACTGGCTGCGTTTCACCCGGGCGGTCGGCAGGGCGGGCGAAGACGGCACGCCGCTGGGGCAGCGCATCGTCAAGGCATTGGCGGACATGGCCGGCTCCTCGGGCGGGGTCCTGCTTTTGACGAGCGAGAACGGGTGGATGTCCGCGGGTGCGCGTTGGAACTGGGGGCGTCGCCCGGAACCTTCAGGTTTCATGGGCTCGGATATCGTCCGCTTTCTGGAGACGACCTCCTATGTGATAGACTTCGACAGGCTGGATGACGGCTTTATTGCTGGGAAAGACGAGAAAGCACCCGTGCCGGCGTGGCTTGGTCAGGCAGGCGCGCCATGGGCCGGCATCCCGCTGGTCCACAATGACCGTCTGGTCGGGCTCGTCCTCCTCGATCACCCCCTGCCGCGCCGGCCAATGGACTGGGAGGATTATGACCTGTTCCGCACCGCCGGCATCCAGGCGGCGAGCTACATTGCGGAGGCGCGCAGCCAGGAAGCTCTGGCGGACGCTCAGCGCTTCGATGAATTCAACCGCCGCTTCGCCTTCATCATGCACGATATCAAAAATCTCGTGAGCCAGCTGAGCCTCGTCACGCGCAATGCCGAGCGCCACGCCGACAATCCGGAATTCCGGGCCGACATGGTCGCAACCCTGCAGGGTTCGGTCAAGAAGATGAACGACCTCCTCGCCAGGCTCTCGCGGTCCACTGGCGGCGAAACTCGGCCGCCGCGCCCCGTGCTGCTGCAGCAGGTGGTGGCTAAAGCCGTCGAAGCCAGGCGGCGGGCGCACCCGCTGGAGGTACAAGGGGACGCGAGGGTCGCGGCCACTGCAGACCCCGCGCGGCTCGAACAGGCTCTCGGCCACCTGATCCAGAACGCTATCGACGCCAGTCGGGAGGGAGTGCCGGTCCGGATCGCCTTCGAACAGCGGGGCGCAGAAGCCGCCGTCGAGGTGACCGACCGCGGGACCGGCATGTCCGCAGACTTCATCCGCACCCGCCTCTTCCAGCCTTTCGTCTCCACCAAGCAAGGCGGCTTCGGCGTCGGCGTGTTCGAGGCAAAGGCGCTGGTGGCGGCAATGGGGGGCCGGATCGAGGTTGCCAGCCGCGAAGGCGAAGGCAGCTGCTTCACCATCTTCCTGCCGCTCCCGGATGCGGCTCCCCATGAACAACGGATCAGCGCATGAACGCTCCCTTCAAACCCAAGCTCCTTATCGTCGAGGACGACGAAGGGCTGCAGCGGCAGCTCCGCTGGGCCTATGACGATTATGAAGTGATGGTCGCTTCCGATCGCGGCGCTGCCATCGACCTTGTGCGGGCGCAGGAGCCCGCCGTGGTAACGCTCGACCTCGGCCTGCCGCCCGATCCTGACGGGGTGAGTGAAGGCTTTGCGACGCTGGAGATGATCCTCTCGCTGAGGCCGGAAACCAAGGTGGTGGTGGCGACCGGCCACGGCGCCCGCGAAAGCGCGCTTCGGGCGATCGCGTCCGGCGCCTATGACTATTATCAGAAACCGGTAGATATCGATCAGCTCGGCCTGATCGTCCGCCGCGCCTTCCAATTGCACGAGATCGAGGGGGAGAATCGGCGGCTGGAGGAGCACGCCGGAGACGATCGCACCGTGCTCGGCACGATGATCACCGCCGCGCCCGAGATGCTGAAGGTCGCCCGCACCATCGAGCGGGTTGCCAATGCCGATGTGTCGGTGATGCTGCTCGGCGCCAGCGGCACCGGCAAGGAGCTGCTCGCGCGCGGGCTCCACAATGCGAGCGGGCGGCGTCACCGCGGCTTCGTGGCGATCAACTGCGCGGCGATACCGGAGAATCTGCTTGAGGCCGAGCTGTTCGGCTACGAGAAGGGCGCCTTTACCGGGGCGATCAAGACCACCGAGGGCAAGATCGAGCTGGCCGAGGGCGGCACCCTGTTCCTCGACGAGGTCGGCGACATACCCCTTCCGCTCCAGGTCAAGCTGCTCCGCTTCCTGCAGGAGCGGGTGATCGAGCGGATCGGCGGCCGCAAGGCCATTCCGGTCGATACCCGCATCGTCTGCGCCACCCACCAGAATCTCGAAACAATGATCGTGGAGGGCCGCTTCCGTGAGGACCTGTTCTACCGCCTCGCCGAGATCGTGGTGAAGATCCCGACGCTGGCAGAGCGGCACGGCGATGCGGCTTTGCTGGCCAAATATTTCCTGGGACGCTTCTCGAAGGAGATGAACTCTCAGGTGAAGGGCTTCACGCCGGGCGCGCTGGCGGCAATCGACGGCTGGCGCTGGCCGGGCAACGTCCGCGAGCTCGAGAACCGGATGAAGCGGGCGGTGATCATGGCGGATTCGAAGCTGATCACCGCGGCCGACCTCGATCTGGAGGAGGGGACGGAAGAGGCGCTGCCGCTCAACCTCAAGATCGCGCGCGAGGAGGCGGATCGCCGCGCCATCCGCCAGGCGCTGGCGCGGACGGAGAACAATATCTCAGCGGCGGCCAAGCTGCTCGGCATCAGCCGGCCGACGCTCTACGACCTTTTGAAGCAGTACGACCTGCAATCCTGATGGAGTCGATGCGGAAGCGCGTGCCGGCTCAGCTGTAGAAGATGTGGGTTCCGATCTGGGCGACGCGGGTGAGGCGGCGGCCCCAGCTCGGCGCGACGTAATCCGCATGATACCAGAGCACGTTGGGCGGAATTACCTGGGCAAGGTCCTTGCGCGCGATGTCGGCGATTGCGAGCGCCCTGTGCCAGGCCCGGCTGCTTCGGTCGACCGGCGGAAACCTGCCGCCGCGGATGAAGGAGAATTGCGCCGGCTGCGTCACCACGTCGCAAATGCCGGGCGGGTAAATGCCGGAGGCGGCGCGGTTCAGGACCACGTCGGCGACCGCCAGCTGCCCTTCGAGCGATTCGCTGCGGGCTTCGAAATAGACGGCTTGGGCGAGGCACTCCTGCTCCGCGTCCTGATTGCCATAGTTCACGAACGCGATCACCAGCTCGCTGAGCGGCCGGGGCTGCTGCAGAGCCTGGAAGATGATCGGCATCTGCGGCTGCGCAGCCACAGGCGCTTCGGGCGCCGGAGCGGGCGGAGAGTCGGCTTCGGGTAAGGAATAGGTAGAGGGAGAGACCGCGACCGGTTTGGCCGGCGCCGGGCCTGCTTCTGCAGCCATGGAGGGAGTGGCGAATAAGGACGAAAGCACGATCAAGGCCGAGGCAAATCGGCCGGTGCGCAACAAACTGAACATCTTTTCCCAAATGCTTGCGGTCGGCTGATCCAAGGATGCTGAATGCCGCATCCGTCTAGCCGCCCGACTGGCATGCCGCCGGTATTCCGACGGCCCCCGCTCTCGCTCAGACTACGCCTCCGGGTTGGAACATGCCGATTCTGAGAGTCAATCGACCGGCTTCGCCGCAGCGTCCAGCCGGTAACGCAGCGGGCTAAGTTGAAGGAACTTTTAGTATTTAGGCTGCAGAGGAAGATCAAGCCAATGCTTCGACCTGCTCGGCCAATTCCAGCCAACGCTCCTCAGCCCGGTCGCGCTCGGCGCGCGCCTTCTCGATGCGGGCTGTGAGTTCCGCGAAACGCTTGGGATCGCGGCTGTAGAGGTCGGGATCGTGCAACGCTTCTTCATCCTGCGCGATCTGCGCATCGATCTCCTCGATGCGCCCAGGCAGAAGATCGTAATCCCGCTGGTCCTTATAGCTCAGCTTGGTCTGCTGCCTCGGCGCTGCGGGCACGGCTTGGGCGCGGGCAGGGGCCTTTGCCGGGAGGGGCTGCGGCGCCTTGCGCTTCCGCTCCCAATCCTCATAGCCGCCGGCGACGATGTCGACCTTTCCGGAGCCGTCGAGGCCGAGCGTGATGGTCACTGTCCGGTCGAGAAAGTCGCGGTCATGGCTGACGATCAGGACCGTGCCGTCATAGTCGGCGATCACTTCCTGGAGGAGGTCGAGCGTCTCGAGGTCGAGGTCGTTCGTCGGCTCGTCCAGCACCAGCAGGTTGGACCGGCGAGCGAACTCCCGCGCCAACAGCAGCCGCGACCGCTCGCCGCCCGACAGGGTCCCGATCTTGGCGTCGATCAGCCCCGGCTCGAACAGGAATTCCTTGAGATAGCCCTGGACATGCTTCTTGATGCCCCTGACTTCGATCCAGTCGCTGCCGTCGGCTAGCACCTCGCGGACGTTCCTGGCGGGGTCGAGCAATCTGCGCTGCTGGTCGATCACCACGCCGCTCAGCGTCTTCGCGCGCGTCACCTTGCCCTCGTCGGGCTCAATCTCGCCGGTCAGCAGCTTCAGCAGCGTGGTCTTGCCGGTGCCGTTCGCGCCGACGACGCCGATCCGGTCGCCGCGCTGGATGCGGAGGGTGAAGTCGCGGATGATCGTCCGGTCGCCGAAGCGCTTGAAGACGCGGTCGGCGTCGATCACCATCTTGGTCTTCACTTCGTCATTCTGGAGGCCGAGCTTGGCGGCGCCCGCCGGCCCGAGCATCGCCGCCCGCGCCGCACGCATCTCATTGAGTTTCGCGAGCCGCCCCTGATTGCGTTTCCGGCGCGCCGTGACGCCGCGCTGCAGCCAGTGCAGCTCCAGCTTCAGCTTCGCATCGAGCTTCTCCGCCGCGCGTGCTTCTTCCGCATAGACCTGCTCGGTCCAGGCCTCGAAGCCGCCGAAGCCGATCTCGGCGCGTCGGAGCTGGCCCCGGTCGAGCCACAGGCTGGAGCGGGTAAGGCGCTTCAAAAAGGTACGGTCGTGGCTGATGGCGATGAACGCGCCGGTGTAGCGGGACAGCCAGTCCTCCAGCCAATCGATCGCCGCGAGGTCGAGATGGTTGGTGGGCTCGTCGAGCAGCAGCACGTCTGGGTCCTGCGCCAGCGCCCGCGCAATCGCCGCCCGCCGTCGCTCGCCGCCGCTCGCCGTCTCCGCCGGCCGGTCGAGGTCGATTCCGATCTGCGTCGCGATCGAATCCACCTCATGCGCGGGCGGTGCGTCGGGGCCGCTGAGGGCGAAGTCGCGCAGGGTAGCGAAGCGGGCGACCGGCGGGTCCTGCTCGAGCAGGACCACCTTAATTCCGGGCTGGATGGTGCGGCGCCCTTCGTCGGTCTCGATAAGGCCCGCCAGGCACTTCAGCAGGGTCGTCTTGCCCGCGCCGTTGCGCCCGATCAGCGCGAGCCGGTCGCGTTCCCCGATAAACAGGTCGAGTCCCCGGAACAGCCATCCGGAGCCCTGGACGAGGCCGAGATTTTCATATGCGAGCACCGGAGCAGCCATGGCGCGTCAGATAGGAGGCGACTGCCGCCACGTCACTACCCCGCGCGCGGCCAAGAAGGCGATCGTTACGGGTTCGGCCGGCTCCGTGCGCTTTTCTGTTCCTCAACCATCGCCGCTACGTCGCCGAGCAGCTGCCTGGCATCGTAGATTATGCCGTCCTTGATCGTGTAGCGGACGCCGCCGACGCGCTCGATCTTGCCGTCCTTCCCCAGCCGCTCGAAGCCGGTGCCGTAGAGCGTCTTGAAGTTGTGGAGCGGGTTTTCGGGCGCGATCACCAGATCGGCGAGCATGCCCGGCCGCACCATCCCGATCGGTGCATCGAGACCCTTCGGATGGAAGATCTCGTAGGCGCCGTTGCTTGTGGCCGCCTGGATCGCCTCCAAGGGGGTGAAACCCGCCTCCTGCAGCATCTCCAGCTCCTGGATGTAGGGAAAGCCCC
>DATMJS010000067.1:0-4476 GCA_035553755.1 Allosphingosinicella sp. | reverse complement strand
ATGACGGAAGCGTCCGCGCCCGTCTCCTCGACCGCCTCCAGCACCGTATCGTAGACCGGCAGCCCGAGATGCGTCTGCCCGCCTTTGCCGGGCGTGACGCCGCCGACCATCTTGGTGCCGTAGGCGATCGCCTGCTCGGTGTGGAAGGTGCCCTGGCTGCCGGTGATGCCCTGGGTGATGACCTTGGTTTCTGAATTGACGAGGATGCTCATTGTCGCCGGTCCTTAAGAGAGGCTGCCGTCGATGCCCTTGCAGGCTTCGAGCAGCTCCTTGACGGCATCCACGGACACCTGGAAGTTCCGACGCGCCGCTTCGTCGAGTTCGATCTCGACGATGCGCTCGACGCCGCCCGCGCCGATCACCACGGGCACTCCGACATAGAGGTCGTTGACGCCGTACTGGCCGGTAAGGTTGGCCGCGGCGGGAAGCACGCGCTTCTTGTCCTTCAAATAGCTCTCGGCCATCGCGATGGCGCTGGTGGCGGGGGCGTAATAGGCCGAGCCCGTCTTGAGCAAGGCGACGATCTCGCCGCCTCCGGAGCGGGTGCGCTGGACGATGGCGTCGATCTTCTCCTGAGTGGACCAGCCCATCTTGATGAGGTCCGGGATCGGAATGCCGGCTACGGTCGAATATTGGACCACCGGCACCATCGTGTCGCCATGGCCGCCGAGCACGAAGGCGGTGACGTCCTCGACCGAGACGTTGAACTCCTCGGCGAGGAAGTGGCGGAAGCGTGCGCTGTCCAGCACGCCCGCCATGCCGACCACCCGTTCATGAGGGAGACCCGAAAATTCGCGCAGCGCCCACACCATCGCGTCGAGCGGGTTGGTGATGCAGATGACGAAGGCGCCCGGCGCGTGCGCCTTGATGCCCTCGCCGACCGCCTTCATGACCTTCAAATTGATGCCGAGCAGATCGTCGCGGCTCATGCCGGGCTTGCGGGCGATGCCGGCGGTGACGATGCACACGTCCGCGCCCGCGATATCGGCATAATCGGTGGTGCCCTTGAGGCTGACATCATAGCCTTCGACCGGGCCCGCCTGGGCGAGGTCGAGCGCCTTGCCCTCCGGAATGCCCTCGGCGATGTCGAACAGGACGATGTCGCCCATCTCCCTGATTGCGGCCAGATGGGCCAGCGTTCCGCCGATCATACCTGCGCCGATGAGGGCGATTTTCTTCCGAGCCATGCGACTCCCGGTCCTTTCGTCTGCCAAGCGAGATCGGGCTGCGGGGAGCAGCCCAGGAAATGTGGCGCCCGCTTAGACCCGCCGGGCGGAGGGGGCAAGGTTTTGGAACCGTTTTTTGACCCCAGCCCGGACGCCCGCCGCCGCGGCGCCGGAACAGGTCGTCGCGCTCAATAGTTTTTGTCCGTTAACACTCAGAAATGAGGAGTTTTTTATGCGTAAATTGATGTTGCTGATCGGATCGGCCGCCATGGCCGTATCCATGCCCGCTTTGGCCCAGGGTCAAGGCAAGGGCAAAGGCGCCGCCGCAAAGGCCCAGACCGTGGTCAAAGGCAAGGGCCAGGCCCGCACCAACGTCCGTGCGCAGACCAGGGCCGCCAACGCCCGCAACGTTGCCGCCTCCGGCCGGGTTGATGCGAACCGCAACGGCATCCTCGACCGCTTCGAGCGGGACAGCGACGGAGACGGCATCCTCGATTATCACGAGGGAAGGGTCCTGCGGAACCTCGACCGCAACGGCAACGGCATCCTCGATCGCTACGAGAGCGGCGTCCGCAGCGTGAACTTCTGCCCGCCGGGTCTCGCGAAGAAGACCCCGGCCTGCATCCCGCCGGGACAGGCGAAGAGGATGTTCGCCGAGGGCCAGCGGGTCCCGGTCAGCTATGGCGACTATATCACGCGCGAAATCCTGCTCGGCCGGATCCCGGTCGGCTATCACGACGACATTCCGATGGGCAATTACCGCTACATCTATCGCGACAATGTCGTTTATGTGGTTGACCCGACCACCCGCGTCATCCGCGACATAATCGACATCATCCTCTGATCCGAGGCAGCCGTGCGGCGCTTCCCGCCGCACGGCCTTCAGCCTTCGCTTCCGTGTCCGGCCGACAGATAGTCTTTCGACTGCATCTCGATGAGGCGCGAAACCGTGCGCTCGAACTCGAACGCTCCGTCTCCTTTCTTGTAGAGATCGGACGAAGCCGCGTCGGCGGAGGCGAGCAGCTTCACCTTATGCTCGTAAAGCGCATCGATCAAAGTCACGAAGCGCGCCGCCTCGTTGCGCTTCTCCGGCCCTAGCCTCGGGATTCCGACGACGATCACCGTGTGGAAGCGGCGCGCGATGGCGAGATAGTCGGGCGCCCCGCGCGGCTCGCCGCACAAGCGCTTGAAGGAGAAGACGGCAACGCCCTTGAGGCATTTGGGGACGTGCAGCGTGCGCCCGCCCTGCACCGGGATGTCGGCCGAAGGGACATGCTCACGGTCCTCAGGCGGATAGTCGGTAAGGCGGAAAAAGGCCTTGCTCAAAGCTTCGGTCGCCTCGGGCCCGTTCGGCACATACCAGGTCGGAAAGCCCCCCAGCCGCTGCAGCCGGTAATCGGCGGGACCGTTCAATGGCACCACGTCGAGTTCGTGCTCGACAAGATCGATGAAGGGCAGGAACAGCTCGCGGTTGAGGCCGCCGAGATAAAGGTCGCGAGGCGGCCGGTTGGAAGTGGCGACGATTGTCACCCCCTCTTCCAGCAGCTGGGTGAAGAGCCGCGACAGGATCATCGCGTCGGCGCTGTTGTTCACCACCAGCTCGTCGAAGGCGAGCAGGCGCGCCTCGGCCGCGATGGCTCGCGCGACCGGCGGGATCGGATCGCCGGCCTCCTTCTCCCGCTCCGCCTTCAGCCGCTCATGCACCTCCAGCATGAATTCGTGGAAGTGGACCCGGCGCTTGCGCTGCACCTGCATCGCCGAGAAGGCGAGGTCCATCAGCATCGATTTGCCGCGCCCGACACCGCCCCATAGGTAGATGCCTCGGGGGCGTGGCTCCGGGCGGCCGGTAAGGCGCGCCCACAGGCCGCGGCTCCGCACTTCCCGGAGCTGAGTGGCGAGACCGTCCAGCACCAAAACGGCGCGACGCTGATCCTCATCGGGCTTCAGCTCTCCGGCCGCGACCAGGACTTCATACTTGTCGAGAATTCCGCCCACGGCCGTCGTCAGACCGCGCGCTCCACCAGCATCTTCTTGGTTTCGGCGATCGCCTTGGCGGGGTTCAGCCCCTTGGGGCAGACGTTCGCGCAGTTCATGATCGTGTGGCAGCGGTAGAGCCGAAACGGATCCTCGAGCTGGTCGAGCCGGTCGCCCGTATATTCGTCGCGGCTGTCGGCGAGCCAGCGATAGGCCTGGAGCAGGATGGCGGGGCCGAGGAAACGGTCAGAGTTCCACCAGTAGCTGGGGCAGGAGGAGGAGCAGCAGGCGCACAGGATGCATTCGTAAAGGCCGTCCAGCGCCGCCCGGTCCTCCGGCGACTGCAGCCGCTCCTTGCCGGACGGCGTCGGCGACACCGTCTTCAGCCAGGGCTCGATCGAGGCATATTGGGCGAAGAAATGGGTGAAATCGGGGACGAGGTCCTTGATCACCTCCATGTGCGGCAGCGGCGTGATGCGGATCTCGCCTTTGGAATCCTCCAGCGCGGTGGTGCAGGCAAGGCCGTTGCGGCCGTTGATGTTCATCGAGCAGCTGCCGCAGATCCCCTCGCGGCAGGAGCGGCGGAAGGTCAGCGTCGGATCCTGCTCGCTTTTGATCTTGATGAGCGCGTCCAGCACCATCGGCCCGGTGTCGTCGAGATCGATCTCGAAGCGGTCGTAGCGCGGATTTTCGCCGGTATCCGGATCGTAGCGGTAGATTTTGAGGCTCTTGACGCGCTTCGCCCCCGGCGGCGCCTTATGCTCCTTGCCCTTGCCTTTGATCCTGCTGTTCCTGGGGAGCGCGAATTCGGCCATGTCTCATCCTTGAAGTTGGGGGCGAGATAGCGGCTCGCCCCCCACTACTCAAGCTTCCGCAGCCGCTCTCCCGCCCCAGTTGAGGTTCCTCGTCAGGTACATCACCGCCGCCAGCGCCGCGAACAGCATCAGCGATCCGATGAGGAGCGAGAAGGCTTCGAGGCTGAGGAGGATGTAGAGCACCACATAGAGCGCGGTGAGGAGGCCGCCGATGAACAGCGCCCGGCGCCAGCTCTTCAGCACCGCCGCCGAATAGGCCGTGTTGAGGCCGATGATCGCCGCGCTCGCCAGCACATAGGCCGCGGTGAAGCCGATCACCTCGGCAAAGGCGAGGAGCAGCACGAAGAAGAGGATCAGCGCCGCCCCGACCAGCAGATATTCGACCGCCGACACGCGAACGCCGCCGATCACGTCGAAGAGCAGGAAAGCGAGGAAGGTGAAGCCGATGAACAGGAAACCATATTTGGCGGCGCGGTTCACCTGCGAATAAAGGTCCACCGGCTGGACGAGGTCGATCCGCG
>DATMJS010000066.1:0-7857 GCA_035553755.1 Allosphingosinicella sp. | reverse complement strand
GGCCTGCGACCTCATCCGCGCCGAGGCGCTGATCCGGCTCGAAAGCGCGCCGCCGCTGCCGACCGGGCTGCTGGCGCTCGGGCAACGCTGCTCGCAGGCGTTCGAGACCCGCCACGGCTCCGAGCTGCTCGTCTTCCTCGGGCGCGTGCTGACGCGCTGCATGGGGCGCTGGCTGCTTCCAGGTGGCTGATCCCTTAAGCGATCATCCGGCGCGCACGCTCGCGTTCGCCTGGGCCGACCATCTCACCCGCGACCGCCGCCGCTCCGGACATACCGTCCGCGCCTATGCCGCGACCGCGCACCGGCTGATCGACTTCCTCGCCGGGCATCTGGGCGGGGCTGTCACCGGATCGGCGCTTTGCGAGCTCCAGCCAGCCGATCTGCGCGCCTTCCTCACCAGCCGCCGCTCCGCCGGGCTCGGCAACAGCTCGGCCGCACGCGAGCTTTCGGCGGTGCGGGGCTTCCTCGGCTTCGTGACGCGCGAGGAGGGAAGGGAGAGCGTTCCGCCGCGCCTCAAAGGGCCTAAGAGGCATCGCAGCGTGCCGCGGCCGGTGTCGCCCGATGAAGCCGTTTCGCTGGCCGAGGAAGTGGCCGGGAACGCCTCCGAGGAATGGGTCGCGGCACGCGATTATGCGGTGCTGATGCTGCTCTACGGCTGCGGCCTGCGGGTCGCGGAGGCGCTTTCGCTCACAGGTTCGACGCTTCCGCTGGGCGAAGCGATGCCCGTCACCGGCAAGCGCAGCAAGACCCGGGTGGTGCCGCTGCTCGCGCCGGTCGTCGAGGCGGTCGAGCGCTATGTCAGCCTCTGCCCTTATCCGCCCGCGAAGGACCAGCCCTTGTTCCGCGGAGCCCGCGGCGGGCCGCTCAACGGGGCGCTGGTGCGGCGTGCGGTGCGGAATGCCCGAAGGA
This sequence comes from Allosphingosinicella sp., assembly GCA_035553755.1. Lineage (GTDB taxonomy): Bacteria > Pseudomonadota > Alphaproteobacteria > Sphingomonadales > Sphingomonadaceae > Allosphingosinicella. The sequence goes on along the minus strand of DATMJS010000066.1, from coordinate 6,948 downwards.
ATCTGGGTCTCAGCGAGCGGACCACGCCGCATGCGCTGCGCCACAGCTTCGCGACGCACCTGCTGGGGCGGGGGGCGGACCTTCGCTCGCTGCAGGAGCTGCTCGGCCATGCCAGCCTCTCCTCGACCCAGATCTACACGGCGGTCGACACCGCCCACCTCATGGACGTCTACCGGAACGCCCACCCGCGGGCTTAGGATGCCGCTTGCGCCAGGTGAGCTGGCGCCAGACATAGGCGCCGACGATCAGCGCGATGATTCCGGAGGAAAGCGGCCCCAGCACCTTCTCAATTTCGCCGAACTGCTGGCCGAGCACATAGCCGGTGACCGCCAGGATCGAGCTCCAGCCCGCCGTCCCGACGGTCGACCAGATCAGGAAGTTCTTGAGCCGCATGTGGAGGAGGCCGGCGGGGATCGAGATCACCGACCGGATGGTCGGCATCATCCGCCCCAGGCCGACCAGCGCCGATCCGAACTTGCCGAACAGCCGCTCCGCCTTTTCGATGTCGGGCCAGTCGAGGGTAAGCCAGCGGCCATGCTTCTCGATCAGCGGCCGGAAGCGTTCGATGCCGATCACTCGGGCGACGAGATACCAGAAGAAATTGCCGAACATGGCGCCCGCGGTGCCGCTGGCGATCACCCCGCCAAGCGTCATCGGCCCCTGCGCGGCGGCGACCCCGGCGATCGGCATGATCACTTCGGAAGGGATCGGCGGGAACACCGTTTCCAGGAACATCAGGAAAGCGATGCCGAGATAGCCCGTCTTCTCGATGAGGTCGACCGCCCAGTCCGCCATGTCAGCGGACCTTCGCTTCGATGGCGTCCCAGATGCGGGCGGGGGTGTCGGTGCCGTTGAAGCGGTCGATCGCGACGATGCCGGTGGGCGAGGTGACGTTGATCTCGGTCAGCCATTCGCCGCCGATCACGTCGATTCCAACGAACAGGAGGCCGCGCTTTTTGAGCTCTGGGCCGATGGCGGCGCAGATTTCGCGCTCGCGCTCGGTCAGGTCGGTCTTCGCGGCCTTGCCGCCCACCGCGAGGTTGGAGCGGATCTCGCCCTCGCCGGGGAGACGGTTGACCGCCCCGGCGACCTCCCCGTCGACGAAGACGATGCGCTTGTCGCCCTCGCTGATGCCGGGGACGAACGCCTGGACCATGTGCGGTTCCCGATAAGTCGCGTTGAAGACTTCGATCAGCGAGGCGAGATTGGCGCCGTCGCGGCCGACCTTGAAAACCGCCTTGCCGCCATTGCCGTGGAGCGGCTTCACCACGATCTCGCCGTGCTCGGCGAGGAACTCGCGGGCAAGCGCGAGCGAGCGGGTGACGAGCGTCGGCGGCATGAAGCGGGCATAGTCCAGCACCCACACCTTCTCGGGCGCGTTGCGAACGCTGGCGGGGTCGTTGACCACGAGCGTCTCGCCCTGGATGCGCTCCAGGAGGTGGGTGGCGGTGATGTAGCCGAGGTCGAAGGGCGGGTCCTGCCGCATCAGGACGACGTCGATGTCGCGGCCGAGATCGAGAAGCTCGGGAGCTTCCAGGCGGTAATGATCGCCCTCGACCCTTTGCACCGTCACCGGGCGCGCCGAGGTCCAGACCCGGCCGCCGCGATAGCTCAGTTCCTCCGCCTGATAATGCCAGAGCCGGTGTTCGCGCGCCTGCGCACCCAGCATGATCGCGAAGGTGGAATCGCCCTCGATGGAGATCTTGTCCATCGGATCCATCTGAACGGCGACGCGCAGGCTCATGCTCTTCTCCACTGGCGGCGGGCTGCTTAGGCCAGATCGTCGGCCGGATCAAAGCAGCCTTGGCGATGAAGCCGCCTGGCAAGGCTTGGCCAATGCGGGCTGAAAACGGCAAAGTTCCCGATCCCGCTGCTGAACCTCGGCTGACGGCCCGGTTCAGGCACCAAACAAGCGAATCATGCTCAAAGAGCGGAGACGGCCGCGGACAGTTGCGTGATTCGCCGCGGCCGAACTGTTCGAAGGAGTATTTGTTATGCGTAAGCTCGTTCTGGCCGCTTCGGCCCTCACCCTCACGGTTCCCGCGCTGCCCACGGCCGCGTTCGCCCAGACCGGCGTCTATCAGGGCAAGGTATGGCGCGGTTCCGACGGACGCCTCTATTGCAAGCGTCCGAACGGCACGACCGGCCTTATCATCGGCGTCGCCGGCGGCGCTCTTGCCGGCCGAGCGATCGATACCCAGGGCAGCCGCGCTACCGGCACCATCCTCGGCGCTGCTCTCGGCGCGCTGGTGGGCCGCCATGTGGAGCGCAACGTCGTCAGCAAGTGCCGCTAATCCGGTACATTTCTGAAGAGATCAGACGCCCCGGCCTCACCGCCGGGGCGTTTTCCTTTCAGCCGAGCCAGACGTTCGGCAGGTGCCGGGGGAAATGGCCCGGAACGACGAATACCGCATCGATCCGTACGTCGTCGCCTGTCCTCGCATAACGAGGGGCCAGCGCCTGCGCTGCGGCCGCCACCCGACGCAGCCGGTAATCATCAAGTGACCGACCGGCTTCTTCAGCCGTTGCCCGCGCTTTCACTTCGACGAAGGCGATCACCCTGCCGCGCCGCGCGACTAGATCCACCTCCCCCACGGGCGTTCGGACGCGGCGGCCCAATATCCGCCAGCCCTTGAGCTGTAGCCACAGGGCCGCTTTCGCTTCCGCGCGCCGTCCGCCTCGCTCGGCCTGCTGGCGCTTCATTTGAGCTGCTGGGCCCGCGCGTAAGCGTCGCGCTTGGCGATGCCGAGTTGCGCGGCAACCTCGGCCGCCGCGCGCGAGGGCGAGAGGCGCGTCATCGCTTCCCGCAGCGCTTCATCGATTTGCTCTTCGCCCGCTGTTTCGACTTCGCGCGGGGGTCCGACGACGACGACGATCTCGCCTTTCGGCGGCGCATCGGCATAGCGCGTGGCGAGTTCGGCCAGCGTGCCGGTGACGGTCTCCTCGAACTTCTTGCTGATCTCGCGCACGACAGCGGCCTCGCGGTTGCCGAGCCCCTGATGCAGCGCTTCGAGCGCTGTGCCGAGCCGCGGGCCGCTCTCGTATAGGATCAGAGTCGCGCGCACGCTTGCCACTTCCGCGATGGCGGAAGCGCGTGCGCCCGCTTTGGGCGGCAGGAAGCCGAGGAACAGGAAGCGGTCGGTGGGAAGCCCCGCCAGCATCAGCGCGGCGATAGCTGCGCAAGGGCCGGCGACAGTGTACACGTTTATGCCGGCCGAGCGGGCGTCCCGGACGAGCTTGTAACCGGGATCCGAGATGAGCGGCGTGCCGGCATCGGAAACGAGCGCCACCGCCTTTTGCGCCATTTGCGCGATCAGGCCCGGCCGCACCTTGTCGGCATTGTGATCGTGATAGGGCGTCATCGGGCGCTTGACGCCGATGTGGGCGAGCAGCTTCGCCGTTACCCGGCTGTCCTCGGCCGCGATCAGGTCGGCGGCGGACAATGTCGCCGCGGCATGGGGGCTGAGATCGGACAGGTTTCCGATGGGGGTCGCCACGATATAGAGGCCGGGGGCGAGCGTCTCTTCCATTTCCGCTCTTGGATCAGACCCGCACGATCTCCGCAAGGACGGCATCGAGAAGCAGCATCCCCGCCGGCGTGACGCGGAGGCGCCCCTCCTGACGGGAGACGAGTTGCCGCGTCTCGAGCCGCGAAACGGCGGTGAGGTCGAGCGCGGGCTCCACGTCCGCGGCGGGAACGCCCTCGCGGAGACGGAGGCCCATCAGCAGCCGTTCGATTGCCTGGTCCGAAGTCGAGAGCGGTGTCTCCTCCACGATTCCATGGCCGTTGCGGGCGAGGGCGGCGAGCCAGTTTTCCGGCTTGCGGTGGCGCTGCGTGAGCGCGCCGCTCCGTCGGCCGTGCGCTCCGGGGCCGACGCCCAGATAATTCTGGTAGCGCCAGTAAGCGAGGTTGTGGCGGCTTTCCTCGCCGGGGCGGGCGTGGTTGGAGATTTCGTAGGCTGGAAGGCCCGCTTCATCGGTCATCGCCTGCGTCAGCTCGTAAAGCCCCGCTGCAAAGTCCGGATCGGCGGCCGCCAGTTCGCCCTTCGCGGCGAGCGCGGCGAAGCGCGTGCCAGGTTCGATGGTGAGCTGATAGAGCGATAGGTGGCCGGTGCCGAAGGAGAGGGCCCGGGAAAGCTCCGCCCGCCACGCAGCCTCGCTTTGGCCTGGAAGCGCATAGATCAGGTCGAAGCTGACTCGGTCGAAGACGCTTCGGGCCGTTTCCAGCGCCGCGAGTCCCTCGGTCACATCATGCGCTCGGCCGAGGAAGCGGAGCGCCTTGTCGTCCAGCGACTGGAGCCCCAGCGATACCCGGTTGACCCCCGCGCCGGCAAGATCGGCGAACCGCGACGCCTCGACCGAGGAAGGGTTGGCTTCGAGCGTGATCTCGATATCGGGCGCGAAGCCCCAGTGGCGCTCCGCCGCTTCGACTATCGCCGACACCGTCTCCGGCGGCATCAGCGAGGGCGTGCCGCCGCCGAAGAAGATCGAACCGAGCCTTCGTCCCGGCTCCTGCCGCGCTTCATGAGCGAGGTCCCGAAGCAGCGCCTCGCGCCATTGCTCCTGGTCCACCTTCTCGCGGACATGGCTGTTGAAGTCGCAATAGGGGCATTTGGAGACGCAGAAGGGCCAGTGGACGTAGAGAGCGAGGTTGTCGTCAGCAGCGTTCGCCCCGAGCTTGTCGAAGGGCTGTTCTTCTTCCGATGGAAAGGAAGGGCAGGGCTTCGACCGGCTCAGCCCGAACGGCTGGGGAATCGTCACGGAATCAGCGCCGCCACCAGCTTCCTGAAGGCATCGGCGCGATGGCTGATCGCGTATTTTTCGGCAGGCTCCATCTCACCGAAGGTCTGGTCGTGGCCGGCCGGAACGAACATCGGATCGTAGCCGAAGCCGCGGTCGCCGCGCGGCGGCCAGACCAACGTGCCGTCAACGCGGCCTTCGAACCATTCACTGTGGCCGTCTGGCCAGCAGACCGAAAGCGCACAGACGAAATGCGCAGCCGGGTTGGAATCGGCTTTCACCGCCATCAGCTCCTCGTTGACGCGCTGCATGGCGAGGGCGAAGTCGCGCTCGTCCTGCGCCTCGCCGGGTTCCGCTTCCGGAGGGATGGCGGTGTAGGCGTAGCCCTGCAGCGCCCAGCGCGCCGAATAGATGCCGGGGCGGCCGTCGAGCGCATCGACGCAGAGGCCGCTGTCGTCGGAGATGGCGGGAAGGCCGGAAAGGTCGGCCGCGAGCCGAGCCTTCAGGTCCGCATTGTCGACGAAGCTGTTGCCGGTCTCCTCCGCCTCGGGAAGGTCGAGTTCGGCAGCCGACACGGGCTCGATCCCGTAGGGGCCGAGCAAATTGGCGATCTCGCGGACCTTGCCGGGATTGTGACTGGCGATCACCAGTTTGCCGGGGCCGAGCCGCCGCGTCACCGGCCGGTCGCCCTGTCCTGGGCAGCGAAAATCTCCGCGCAGCCGATCCGGGCGAGGCGGAGCAGCCGGAGGAGCGCTTCCTCGTCATAGCATTCGCCTTCGGCGGTCACCTGCGCCTCCACGATGTTTCCGTCCGACGTCAGCACGAAATTGCCGTCGCAGCCGGCGGCCGAGTCCTCGATATAATCGAGGTCGAGCACGGCGGTTCCGTTATGGATGCCGCAGCTCACCGCCGCCACCTTCTGGCGGATCGGGTCGGCCTCGATCAGCTTTTGCTGGAGGAGCTTGTCGACGGCGATGCGCAGCGCCACCCAGGCGCCCGAAATGGAGGCGGTGCGGGTGCCGCCGTCGGCCTGGATGACGTCGCAGTCCAGGGTGATCTGGCGCTCGCCGAGCGCCTGGAGGTCGACCACCGCGCGAAGCGAGCGGCCGATCAGGCGCTGGATCTCCTGCGTGCGGCCCGATTGCTTGCCCTTGGCCGCCTCGCGGTTGCCGCGGGTGTGGGTGGCTCGCGGCAGCATCCCATATTCGGCCGTGACCCAGCCCTGGCCCTTGCCGCGCAGGAAAGGCGGGATGCGCTCCTCGACGGACGCGGTGCACAGCACCCGGGTTTCGCCGAAGCTGACGAGGCAGCTTCCCTCGGCATGGCGGGTGAAGCCGGGCTCGAGACTGATCGGACGCATCTGGTCGGGGGCGCGGCTGGACGGGCGCATGTAGCTGTCTCCAATCAATTTGTGGGCGGCCTTAGCCATGCACGGAAACGCCGTCCACCGATGAAAGTTGAGCCCGTCGGAAGCGGCGACTACATCTGGGCCATGGCGACCACACCGATCGGCGAAATGAGCGAACGCGCGCGCGACGTGTTCCGAATGGTAGTCGAGAACTACCTGTCGAGCGGCTTGCCCGTGGGTTCGCGCACCATTTCGCGGCTGCCCGGCATCAACCTCTCGCCCGCCTCGATCCGCAACGTCATGCAGGATCTGGAGGAACTTGGCCTTTTGAGCCACCCCCACACGTCGGCAGGCCGCGTTCCGACCGAAGGAGGCCTCCGCCTGTTCGTCGACGGCATGATGCAGGCGGCCGAACCCAGCCCCGAGGAGCGCGCGGTGATCGAGGGGCGGCTGGGGCGGGGCGGCCCGATCGAGGAGGCGCTTTCCGCCGCCACCGCCGCGCTTTCCGGCCTCTCCGCCTGCGCGGGCATCGTGCTGGTGCCCAAGCGCGAGCCGGTTCTGAAGCAATTGGGTTTCGTTCAGCTCTCGCCCAGCCAGGCGCTGGCGGTGATGGTCGGCGGCGACGGCAGCGTCGAAAACCGAGTTGTGGATCTGCCGCCCGGAGTCACATCCTCGTCCTTGAACGAAGTCGCCAATTATGTGAGCGCGCGCCTTTCGGGTCTTACCCTGGCCGAAGCCGAGGCGCGGCTTCGGCAGGAGATCAGGGCTGGCGAAGCCGCGCTCGACCAGGCCGCGCAGGAGCTGGTCGGCCGCGGCCTCGCCGTCTGGTCGGAGGACGGATCGCAGCGGCCGGTGCTGAT
>DATMJS010000065.1:0-6245 GCA_035553755.1 Allosphingosinicella sp. | reverse complement strand
CCGGCGGGCCAGCATTGGAGATTGAGCGGCTCGGCCCGCGCCTTCTCGACATTCCACTGCTCGCGGTTGAGCCGCCCCGCCACCGTCTGGGCATCGGCATTGACGAAGCTGGTTTCATCGCCATTGGCCAAAGTCACCCAGGCGAAGAGGTGCATCCGGTCTCCCGAAGGAGCGAGCGTCGCCACGTAATTGGCCTGCCAGTCGAAGCCGGAGGCGAGATAGGACAAGGTCACGGTCGCGTTCGCCGCCCGGTCGCTGCGGGTGCGGACCGACAGGGTCGGCTTGGCGGAAAGCCCTTCGGGGATTCGATCGTAGACGATGGTTTCGGGAACCCCCGAGCAGCGCAGCGCCTCGAATCCCTCCTCGGTCTCGAGCACCACCGCGCCGGCCGCGCCGGAGCGGATCACCGCCTCGTGCTCGCGCACCTTTCCGTCGGGGCCGGTGCGGCGGATATGCACGCGCCGTCCCAGCGAGCGGTCGAGCAGGCTGGCGGGCGACAGCAGGAAGGCATCCTGGTTCTTTTCGACAACTCCTTCGGGAAGGCCGGTGACGATCGCGCTTTCTGGCAGGATGCCGCCGGCCACGCCTTCGAAGCGGATTTCGCCGTCGCCTGCGGGAATCGATATTCGCCGCGTCTCCGTGATCAGCGCATAGCCGTTGAGCCAGTCGAGCCTCATGCCCTGCGCCGCGCTCCGATTGGGATCGCGATAGATGGTGACCGAGACGTTTTCGGGCGCGGCCGAGCTGGTGACCGCCTGCGCGAGCACGAGGCCCGGCCACAGACCGGCCAGCAACAGAGCCAGCGCCAGCCGCTTCACCCGCGCCTCGCCTCAGTAGCGGGTGTCGAAGGTGGCGGTGACGGTGGCGGTGCCGTTCGCCGGCACATTCACCCGCCACAAGGCTTCGCTCGACGAGCGGCGCTCGCTCTTGAGGCTTTCCGACACGATCCGGGTATCGTCCATATAGCTGTCGAGGCCGGACTGGATGAGATCGACCGTCACCGCCTGCGGCCGCGCGTTGGTGAGCGTGTAGCGCATCCTGGTCCGCCAGCGGCCGTCCCCAAGCCGCTCGCGCTGCTCGACGACCGGCTGGATCTTCACGTCGAACGCTTCGCCTGTCTTCAGGCCCAGCTCCGATCCCATCGGCGTGTGGCCGATATTGCTCTCGCCGATGAACTGCGCCTGGCCCCGCGCGTCCTTCATGTAGACGCGGACGGTGCCCGCGGGGAGGGCGTCGCCGAGCCCCTGCGCGCGCGAGGTGGAGAATTTGAGGACGGTGTCGGCGCTGTGCGGCTGGTCGAGCGTCCCGAGCCAGGCGTTGCGGAACTCGTACGCTCTGCGCCCGGGCGCGCCGCTCACATCGAGGAAGCTCACTTGCTTGGTCTGGCGGTTGGCCAGCGTCGTCCGCTCCGCCAGCGGATAGAGATAGAAGTCGCCCAGCCGCTCTCGCTCCGCCGATTCCGTGCCGGGTTGCCGGATCGGCATGCCGGGAACCGGCGGCGGCGGAGGCGGGGGAGGGCGATAGCCCCGGCGCGGGTCGTAATAAGGCTGGGCGGTCTGCTGGACCTGACCCGCCACCAGCAAGGTGTTGGCGTTGGTAAAGGTGGTGCCGGTATTGTTGCTGAGCGTCACCCAGCCCTGAACGTCGATCCTGCCCGCAGCCTCGTCATACATGGTGACATAGTCGGCCTTCCATCCGAGCCCGGGCGTCAAATAGCTGAGCGTCACCGGCCGCGTTCCCGCCCGCGCGCTCTCCATGGTCACCGACAGGGTCGGGCGGGCGCGGAGGTTCTCGGGCACCTGGTCGAACACCACCCGCACCGGCAGCCCGTCGTCGCGCAGCACCTCGATCCGGTCGCCGATGCGGAGGATGACGCCGCCGTTGACGGCCAGCACCTGCGCCCGTTCGCGAATCTCAGCGCCGGTGGCAGGATTGGTGCGGACGACGGTGATCGTCTCCCCCACCGCCTTCTGCATCAATGCCTGGGGCGAGAGCAGGTCGTAGTCGAAATTCTGCTCGACCACCTCGATTCCGTCCCCGCTGAGCGTCACCGTTTCCGGTCGGATCTGCGCCGACACGTCTGGGAACTCCACCCGCGTCCGCCGCGAGGGAATGTCGAGGCGGCGGCTGTCCTGCACCAGCGCGAGATTGTCGTTGTAGATGGTGACGGCGACGTCGCCCTGCGCCGATTGGGCCATGAGCGGCGCCGGAAAGACACAGGCCAGCAGCATCAACTTACGCATGAAATGCTCCCCCGAACGGATCGGAGGGAGCATGTTACATTATAACCTGCGCTGTCAATATGGTTTCTGATCAGGCTCTTAGATTGACCGCTAACAAAGACGCGCGGCTTACCAGCTCACCCGCAAGCCTGTGGTCCACGCCCAGCCGTCATAGGCGCCCCCATCCTGGGCGCGGTCTCGCATATTCGCATAGGTCACGCCCGTCTGCGCCTTCAGCCGATGACCGTAGATATAGTAGTTCAGGCCGGCGTAGAATTCGCGGTAGAGGTCGCCGCGGCCGTTTGCGACCGTGTTTTCATAGCGGGCGAGCCGCACCCCGTTCACCTCCTCGCTCTTAACAAGGGTATAGCGCCCTGCCAGCTGAAGCCTGTCCGTGAGGTCGAGCCACGGCAGCGCGGTCACTCCGAACGCATCGCTCTGCCCAAGGAATCCGTCAGCCGCGACGATATCGCCGGAGAAGCCCCAGCGGCCCGCATCGAGGACGAAAACCAACGAACGGATATTTTCGAAGGGCCTGGTGAAGTCGCTGCCCTCATCGGGCTCGTTATACACGTAATCCACGCGCACAAGCGCCCGCTCCACATCCAGGGCATCGGCGAAATCCCGGCCGACGCTGCCGAGCCAGAAATAGCCTCCTTCAAAATCGCCGAATTCGGAATTGCGGCGCCCGCCGCTGTAAATGCCTGTGTTGTAAGCCCAGGAGCCGGTCCGGCCGCTGACGCTGACGCCCGGAATATATTCTTCCGTGAACCAGAAGTTGTTGGCGACGTTGCTGCGGTCGATCGTCAGCAGCTCGTTCGACGAAGTGGCGCCGTCGAGGGTGAACTTGACCGAATGCTTGCCGACCGTCAAACGCGCCGCATCGCTGAACCGCCAAGCGAGGTATGCGTCCGTCAGGCGATTATAAAGCGGGCCGCCTTCGAGGTCGAACTCGGCCTCGACATGAGCTTCAAGCTTGCTGAGCAGACGGGTCTTTGCGCCGAAGCGCGCCCGCCGCACCACCAGATCGCTTTCTTCCCGCAAGCCGAAGTCCACAGAGTAGTGGTCGAGGTGGAACCGGCCCACCAAACGCAGCTCATTAAGAAGGCTGGCATCCTCATTCTTGTACAGCGTCAAGGCGCTCCACACAGGCTCGAACGGGCTGCTGCGCCTTGCCTTCGCCTCGGCCTCAGCGCTTTCGCTCTCGGCGGGCAGGGCAACTTCAGCGGCCGGCGCTTCGGCTTGCTGGTCCTGCGCCAGGGCCGGCGTCGCAAACGTAAACTCGGGTACCGCAAGCAGCGCCGCAGCCATGACTTTCCTTCTCATCGAAGTCCCTTGCCTGTTGCGGTGCGGCGACCCTTCGCGCGCCGCCTGACGACGGGAACTAAGAAGCATTCGTGACGCACGAGCGACAGCTGAATGTCGTTTTTGTTACAGTTCGTAACCGGGAAAAGAAAAGGGCGGCGGTCTAAGACCGCCGCCCTCGCTGGTGATTGGTTTACAGCCCCATCAGGCGACAGGCGCGATTTCCGCCTCGTCGCCGTCCGGACGGGGGCGGCGGGCTCGGCGGCGCGGCGCTCGGACCGCCTCGTCGCCATCGACGATCGAGATGGCCGGCGGCAGGCTTTCGAGCGAAATCCGCTCTTCGGCCGAATCCTCCCCGTCACGATCGTCACGATCCTGGCGGCCCCGATTGCGGCGTCCGCGGCCGTCGCCATTGATGCTGGCGTGGCGCTGGTCACGTTCGCCGCGCTCGAAGCGGTGCTCACGCACCGGCCGTTCGCCGGCCTCCTCGCGGGAGCGCTCGCCGCCTTCGTCCTGATCGTCGGTGTCGGCGGCATTTGCCGCCTCTTCCTGATCCTCATCCTCGTCCGAGGCATAATCGTCGCGCGAGCGGCGTTGCTCCTCGAAGCGGGCCCGGCCTTCGCTCAGCACCCGAAAATAATGGTCCGCGAACTGCAGATAATATTCGGTCTGCACGCGGTCGCCGGCGAGCTGCGCGTCGCGGGCGAGCGCCTTGTACTTCTCGTGAAGCTGGCTCGCATTTCCGCGCGAACGGTTTTCCTGGCGATTGCCTTGGCTGGGCGCATTGTTTGGCGAGCGGGGTCCGCCGCCACGACCGCGCCTGCGGCCGTTCTGACGATTGTTGATCAAACGTTAGTCCTCGTCAAAGGTGGTTTAGCCACTCCATCGGCCGGGCCCGTCCCGGCCGCTAAAAATTGCACGACACCCACGGCTGGCAGCCGCAATCGCGGCTCCCGCCTCCTCACGCCAGGAACGTCTAGTGACGCCAGAGCAATCGGGGGTCGGCGACGGAAAGCCTCACGCGTATCTGCTGTGATTGGCCCCGTCCCTGCGCCCTATGTAGATATCAAAGATGCGAAATCCAAGCAGAAAGATGATTATCTAAATCAGCCTTCTAGAACCAGGCAGCGGACGCGGCCGCCAAGGTCGTTTCTGGAACGCACCTTTAGCCCCTCCGCGATGAACAAGGCCCTAACGGCTTCTTCCTGGCCGAGCCCGATCTCCACGCAGGCGATGCCGCCGGGCGCGAGCAGCGGGGGGAGCATCGGCGCCAACCGCCGGTAATCGGCAAACGCGTCCTCGCCGGCGAACAGGGCTTCATGCGGCTCCCAGTCGCGAACGTCCCGGGGAAGATCGGCGCCTTCGGCAACATACGGCGGGTTGCAGAGGATGAGGTCGAAGCGCTCTGCCAGCCCTTCGTCCCAGTCGCCGCGACGGAAGGAGGCGCGGGCGGCGAGGCCGAGCCGTTCGGCATTGCGCAGCGCATAAGCCAGCGCTTCGTCCGACCGGTCGATGCCGAGCCCCCTTGCCTCCGGCCATTGGTCGAGCGCGGCCAGAAGCAGAGTGCCGGGGCCGGTGCCGAGGTCGAGGATCGCGCGCGGCCCCTCTTCCCCGAACCGTTCCAGCGCGGCTTCGAGCAGCGTCTCGCTGTCGGGACGCGGGATGAGCACGCCCGGGCCCACTTCCAGCTCGATCGTCCAGAAGGCGCGGCGGCCGGTGATATAGGCGACGGGCTCGCCCGCCGCGCGGCGCTCGATCAGCGCGTCGAAGGCGGCGGGAGTCTCGCCGTAAAGGCCAGAGAGAAGCAGCTTCTCGCGCTCCACCCCAAGCGCATGCGCCATCAGCAGTTCGGCATCTAGCCGGGGCGTGTCGCTACCCTGCCCCAGCCTCTGTTCGGCCGCGCTCAGCGCCTCATGCAACTTCATCGAGATGGGCGAGCCGCTCGGCTTCGTCCTCCGCAATCAGCGCCGAGATCAGTTCGTCCAGCCCTGGCCCGGCTAGGATTTCGGGGAGCCGGTGGAGGGTCAGGTTGATGCGGTGGTCGGTGACTCGGCCTTGCGGGAAATTATAGGTGCGGATTCGTTCGGAACGGTCGCCCGAGCCGACCATCGATTTGCGCGCGCCCGCGCGTTCGCTGGCAAGGCGCTCGCGCTCCTGCTCGTAAAGCCGCGTTCTTAGCACCTTCAGCGCCTTGGCCTTGTTCTTGTGCTGCGATTTTTCGTCCTGCTGGATAACGACGAGGCCGCTCGGGATATGGGTGATACGCACCGCGCTGTCGGTGGTGTTGACCGACTGCCCGCCCGGCCCCGAAGAGCGGTAGACGTCGATCCTGAGATCCTTGTCGTCGATGTGGATGTCCACATCCTCCGCCTCCGGAAGCACGGCCACGGTCGCCGCCGAAGTGTGGATGCGGCCCCCGCTTTCGGTCGCAGGGACGCGCTGGACGCGGTGGACTCCGCTTTCGAACTTCAATTTGGCGAACACTCCCTGCCCGGTGACCGAGGCAACCACCTCCTTGAAGCCGCCGACGTCGGAAGCCGAGGCGGAAATCATTTCCACCCGCCAGCCCTGCTCCTCGGCATAGCGCTGGTACATGCGGAAAAGGTCGCCCGCGAACAGGGCCGCCTCGTCGCCGCCGGTACCGGCGCGGATTTCGAGCATGGCGGGCCGGTCGTCGGCAGCGTCCCGGGGGAGAAGCTTCAGCGCGAGCGCTCGTTC
>DATMJS010000064.1:0-4852 GCA_035553755.1 Allosphingosinicella sp. | reverse complement strand
GACGGCCTCGGCAACCCGATCGACGGCAAGGGCCCTATCAAAGCCACCGAGCGCCGCCGCGTCGAGGTGAAGGCGCCCGGAATCATCCCGCGCAAGTCGGTCCACGAGCCGGTGCAGACCGGCCTCAAGGCGCTCGACGCGCTCGTTCCCGTCGGCCGCGGCCAACGCGAGCTGATCATCGGCGACCGCCAGACCGGCAAGTCGGCCGTCGCTCTCGACACCTTCATCAACCAGCGGCAGGCCAACCAGGGCGACGACGAGAGCCAGAAGCTCTACTGCATCTATGTCGCGGTCGGCCAGAAGCGCTCGACCGTCGCGCAGATCGTCCGCGCGCTCGAAGAGAATGGCGCGATGGAATATTCGATCGTCGTCGCCGCCACCGCCTCCGAGCCGGCTCCGCTCCAGTTCCTGGCGCCTTACACCGGCTGCACGATGGGCGAATATTTCCGCGACAACGGCATGCATGCCGTGATCGTCTATGACGATCTGTCGAAGCAGGCCGTCGCCTATCGGCAGATGTCGCTTCTGCTCCGCCGTCCGCCGGGCCGCGAGGCCTATCCGGGCGACGTCTTCTACCTCCACTCGCGGCTGCTCGAGCGCGCCGCGAAGATGAACGAGGCCAACGGCTCGGGCTCCTTGACCGCGCTTCCGATCATCGAGACGCAGGCGGGCGACGTGTCCGCCTATATCCCGACCAACGTCATTTCGATCACCGACGGCCAGATCTTCCTCGAGACCGAACTTTTCTACCAGGGCATTCGGCCGGCCATCAACGTCGGCCTCTCGGTGAGCCGCGTCGGCTCGGCCGCGCAGACCAAGGCGATGAAGAAGGTCGCGGGCTCGATCAAGCTGGAGCTCGCCCAGTATCGCGAGATGGCCGCCTTCGCCCAGTTCGGCTCGGACCTCGACGCTTCGACCCAGCGCCTCCTCAACCGCGGCGCGCGGCTGACGGAGTTGCTCAAGCAGCCGCAGTTCAACCCAATGCCGATGGAAGAGCAAGTCGTCTCGATCTTCGCGGGGGTGAACGGCTTCCTCGACACCATTCCGGTGAACCAGGTGGTGCGCTTCGAAAGCTCGTTGCTCGCGCACGTCCGCGCGGACCATCCGCAGCTGCTGGCGAAGATCCGCGATACCAAGACGCTCGACGACGACACGGCGGGTCAGCTCAAGTCGCTGATCGGCGACTTCGTGAAGACCTTCGCCTGATAGCTATGAAAACTCCGTTCGCCCTGAGCCTGTCGAAGGGCTGTCCTTCCTTTCTCCCCCAGGATGAAGAAGGACGGGGCTTCGACAAGCTCAGCCCGAACGGAATGGGGAACTAAGGAATGGCCTCTCTCAAGGCACTCAAAGGGCGGATCTCCTCGGTTAAATCGACCCAGAAGATCACGAAGGCGATGAAGATGGTGGCCGCCGCCAAGCTCCGCCGCGCGCAGCAGGCCGCCGAGGCAGGCCGTCCCTATGCCTCGCGGCTGCAAGACGTGGTGGCGAGCCTCGCCGCCCGTGTCGCCGTCGGCCCCCAGAGCCCGAAGCTGCTGGCCGGCACCGGCAGCGACCAGACGCACCTCCTCGTCGTCTGCACGTCCGACCGGGGCCTCGCCGGCGCGTTTAATTCGAACATCGTCCGCGCCGCGCGCAAAAAGGCCGACGACCTGATCCGCGAGGGCAAGACCGTCTATTTCTACCTGGTCGGACGCAAGGGACGGGCGGTGATCAGTCGGCTCTTCCCCAAGCAGATCGTCCACCAATATGATACCGGGGCGATCAAGCAGGTGAGCTTCACGGACGCTCAGGCGATATCCGAGGATATCACCGAGCGCTTCCGGAACGGCGGCTTCGACGTCGCGCACCTCTTCTATGCCCGCTTCCAGTCGGCGCTGGTGCAGGAACCGATGGCCCAGCAGATCATCCCGGTGCCGATGCCCGAAGTTGTTGCGCCCGCTGCCGGAGCCGAGGCTTCGGTCGAATATGAGCCGGACGAGGAGGAAATCCTCGCGGAGCTGCTTCCGCGCAACGTCGCAGTCCAGATCTTCCGCGCGCTCCTCGAGAACGCCGCGTCCGAACAGGGCAGCCGCATGACCGCGATGGACAATGCGACGCGCAACGCCGGCGACATGATAAACCGGCTGACCATCCAGTATAACCGTACCCGTCAGGCCGCGATCACTACCGAACTCGTCGAAATCATCTCGGGCGCCGAAGCGCTCTAAAAGCTAGCAAAGGCAAGGAAGCAAAGATGGCAACCGCCGCAACCACCGCCCCCACCACGAACAATGTCGGCCGCATAAGCCAGGTTATCGGAGCCGTTGTCGACGTCAGCTTCGACAGCAACCTGCCCGAAATTCTGTCGGCGCTGGAAACCGACAATAACGGCAACCGGCTGGTGCTCGAAGTCGCCCAGCATCTCGGCGAGAACACCGTCCGCACGATTGCGATGGATTCGACCGACGGCCTCACCCGCGGCCAGCCGGTCCGCGACACGGGCTCGCAGATCCGCGTGCCCGTAGGCCCCAAGACCCTCGGCCGAATCATGAACGTGGTGGGCGAGCCGATCGACGAGCGCGGCCCGGTCGGCGCGGAAATGACCGCCCCGATCCATGCCGACGCCCCGCTGTTCGTCGACCAGTCCACCGAAACCGCGATCCTCGTCACGGGCATCAAGGTGATCGACCTCCTCGCCCCCTATGCGAAGGGCGGCAAGATCGGCCTGTTCGGCGGCGCGGGCGTGGGCAAGACCGTGCTCATCCAGGAGCTCATCAACAACATCGCCAAGGGCCACGGCGGCACCTCGGTGTTCGCCGGCGTCGGCGAGCGTACCCGCGAGGGCAACGATCTTTATCACGAATTCCTCGACGCCGGCGTTATCGCCAAGGACGCCGACGGCAACCCGACGCCGGAAGGCTCCAAGGTCGCGCTCGTCTTCGGCCAGATGAACGAGCCGCCGGGCGCCCGCGCCCGCGTCGCCCTCTCGGGCCTCACCATCGCCGAATATTTCCGCGACCAGGAGGGCCAGGACGTGCTCTTCTTCGTCGACAACATCTTCCGCTTCACGCAGGCGGGTTCGGAAGTGTCGGCGCTTCTCGGCCGCATCCCCTCGGCGGTGGGCTACCAGCCGACGCTGTCGACCGACATGGGCGCGCTTCAGGAACGCATCACCTCGACCAACAAGGGCTCGATCACGAGCGTCCAGGCGATCTACGTGCCCGCGGACGATCTTACCGATCCGGCGCCGGCCACGTCCTTCGCCCACTTGGACGCCACCACCGTGCTTTCGCGCGCCATTTCGGAGCTCGGCATCTACCCGGCGGTCGACCCGCTCGATTCGACCAGCCGCGTCCTCGAGCCGCGCACCGTGGGCCAGGAGCATTACGAGACCGCGCGCCGGGTCCAGGAGATCCTCCAGAAGTACAAGTCGCTTCAGGACATCATCGCCATTCTCGGCATGGACGAATTGAGCGAGGAAGATAAGCTGACGGTCAGCCGCGCACGCAAGATCCAGCGCTTCCTGTCGCAGCCCTTCCACGTCGCCGAGGTGTTCACCGGCATCCCCGGCAAGTTCGTCCAGATCGAGGACACGATCCGCTCGTTCAAGGCGGTGGTCGACGGCGAGTACGACCATCTTCCCGAGGCCGCCTTCTACATGGTCGGCGGCATCGACGAAGCGGTCGAGAAGGCCCAGCGCCTCGCGGCGGAAGCGGCGTAACGTGCCGCTCCGCTTCGAACTCGTCACGCCCGAGCGCCTCGTCCGTTCCGAGGAGGTCCACATGGTGGTCGTCCCCGGCAGCGAGGGGGAGTTCGGCGTGCTCGAAGGCCACGCTCCGTTCATGTCGACGATCCGCAACGGCGACCTCGCCATCTACCGGAGCGCGGGCGGGGAGCCCGAGCGGATCGCGATCGAAGGCGGCTTTGCCGAAGTGAACGACCGCGGCCTCACCGTGCTTGCCGAGCGGGCCGACGTTCCTGCCTGAGCTCTAGGGCCGCCGGAAGGTCCAGCTGAGCGGGTCCTTGCCTCCGGGACCGCTCACCGTCGCGATCAGCCCTTGTCCGTCGCGGCGGTAGACGATCCGCGTGGGATAATCATGCGCAGGGTTCTCGAACACGGCCTCGCCCGGTTTGGCGGAGGTGAGGCGGAACGCGACCGGCGGCTTTCCGCCGGGCGATCCCCAGAAGCTGATCGCGCCGCTCTCATCGGCAGCGATCCGCATGAACTCGAAGCCGCCGAGCCGGTCGCCCTTCCCCGACCTGTTGGTACCGAGCATCACGCCGGCGCGGGGTGGGGTCCACAGCTCTTCGGTCCAGCCTTCCTTGCTTTCGCTCACCCAGGCACCGCTCAGCCAGCTTAGGTCCTCGACTTTCGCTTGAGGCCCTGTTCCGATCAGGAACAGCCCGCCCAGCACCGCCATCTTCCGCATGCGCTTCCCCTTCGCTTACCGGGCAAAACATCCGGCCGGATTAGGTAATTGTCAAAGTTTCCGCCTTATTCACCACATTCGCGCAGGGAATTTTGATCGGATCAAGTGAGGTTTGCACGAATGAGTGCTTTTGGACGCAAGAACGGCATGGGCGCGGGCAACCGCCCGACCTTCGGTGTCGCGAGGCCGATGAAGGGTGGCGGCATCGCTCCCAAGCCGGCCGAGCCGGAAGGCGGCGACCAATTCCCGCCGATCGATTCCGTTCCTCTTCCCGCCGGTGACCCGGCCGAGGGCCAGACCGAGGCAACCAGCGAGGCGATGTCGCGCCTTAACGAGCGCGTCGCCGCGTCCGGCGACCGCGCCGAAGGCAAGGCCGAAGGTTTCGAGGCGGCCGTCCACCGCATCAAGGAGCAGGTGCTCCCCCGCCTCCTCGAACGCGTCGA
>DATMJS010000063.1:0-14175 GCA_035553755.1 Allosphingosinicella sp. | reverse complement strand
CGACGACCGCATTCGGCCGCTTTGCGACCTCATCGAGGAAGCCTGGGCTAAGTACCGGCGGCCCTGCATCATCGCCGAAACCTCCGGGCTGAAAGGCGGCCGGCCCGACTGGCTGAACGACGTGACCCGCGAGAGCCTTGCCGCGGTGAACCGCGGCGTGGACCTCCACGGCATCTGTCTTTTCCCGGCGGTGGACATGCCCGACTGGCACACGGGCGAATGGCTCCACAACGGCATTGCGGATGTCGAGCGGCTGCCCAGCGGAGCTTTGATGCGAAAGCCCTATCTGCCGTACGTCCAGGCGCTGCATCGCTGGCAGGAGCGGCTCAACCGGGTTACCGCGCTCGATGAGGATCCGTTCGACAGCGCCGTCGACCTTGAAGACATTGCCCTCGCCGCCCGGGAGCTCAGCCCCGCTGCAGACGCCGACTGGCACTAGAGGAAGCGCCACGACGGACGAGGGGAGGCATGAGCACCGCAGGGATGACGCGCCGGGCCTGACCCGCTACAGCCGCGCCATGTTCACCGACAGCCATTGCCATCTGAACTATAAGGGTCTGGTCGAGGAGCAGGCGGCCGTGATCGGGCGGGCCCGCGCGGCCGGCGTCTCGAAGATGCTCAACATCTCGACCCGGGCCGGCGAATGGGACGAGGTTATCGCGGTCGCGGAGCGGGAGGGAGATGTCTGGGCCTCGGTCGGAATCCACCCGCACGAGGCCGACATCCATCCCGACGTCGAGACCGCGACCCTGGTCGAGCGCGCCCGGCATCCGCGCGTCGTCGGGATCGGCGAGAGCGGGCTCGATTTCTATTACGACCGCTCCGACCGCGACCGGCAGCGCTTGAGCTTCCGCTCGCATATCGCCGCGGCGCGCGAAACGGGGCTGCCGATCATCGTCCACACCCGCGACGCCGAGGAAGACACGCACGCCATCCTGGCGGAGGAGATGGGGAAGGGGGAGTTCACCGGCGTCATCCACTGCTTCACCGCAAGCGCGGATTTTGCCCGTAAGGCGCTCGATCTTGGCTTCTACATCTCGATTTCGGGCATCGTCACCTTCAAGAACGCCAGGGACCTCCAGGAAACCGCGCGGCAAATCCCCGCCGAACGGCTGCTGATCGAGACCGATGCGCCTTTCCTCGCGCCGGTCCCGCACCGCGGAAAACCGTGTGAGCCGGCCTTCGTCGCCGACACCGCGCGCTTCCTTGCCGGGCTTCGCGGCGAAAGCGTCGAGGCGCTGGCGGACTACACGTCCGCCAATTTCCAAAGCCTCTTCTCCAAGGCCGCCTGAATGCGGGTCCGCATCCTCGGCTGCGGGACTTCGTCGGGCGTTCCGCGTGTCGGCAATGACTGGGGCGAGTGCGATCCCTCCAATCCGAGGAACCGCCGCCGCCGAGTTTCCATCCTCGTGACGCACGGCGACACCCGGATCCTGGTGGACACGGGACCCGATCTCCGCGAGCAGCTGCTCGACGCGGAGGTCAGCGATGTAGCGGCCGTGCTCTGGACCCACGATCATGCCGATCATTGTCACGGCATCGACGACCTCCGCCAGCTCTTCCACGCCCGCGGCGCGCCCGTGGAAGGCTATGCGCGGCGCGAGACGCTCGACACCTTGGTCGCGCGCTTCGGCTATGCGTTTGAAGGGAAGGGCGGCTATCCGCCGGTTGCCGTCGCGAACCTCCTGCCCGACGAAATGAAGGTGGGCGGCATCCGAATCCGCACCGTCGACCAGCCTCATGGCGACATAACGTCCGCCGGCATACGCTTCGATGTGAACGGCAATTCGCTCGGTTATTCGACTGATTTCAACATTTTGACGGAAAACATGATTAATTTGTTTCAGGGTGTGGACGTCTGGATCGTCGACGCGCTCCGCCGCCGCCCGCACCCGACCCATCCCCATCTCGCCCAGACGCTCGATTGGATCGGGATCATAAATCCGGGCCGGGCTTTCCTGACCCATATGGACCAGTCGATGGATTATGAGAGTCTGCGCGCCGAGCTGCCGGCCCATGTCGAGCCCGGCTATGACGGGCTCGAGGTTGCTTTATGAGCAGCGGCGTCCAGACCGCTGAATTCATTTATCTTATGGCGATCCTGGTGTTCGTCGCCAGCGCGCTTATGGTGCGGCGAATCCCGATCGGACGCGGGCTTCAGATGTTCGCCGGCTGGGTGATCATCTTCCTTGCCGCTTTCGTCGCTTTCACGCTCAAGGACGACATAATCGGCTTCGCGCAGCAGGTGATGGACGAGCGGCGCGCCGAGAGCACCGGCGTCCAGGTCGGCGAGGAGCTGAGGATCAAGCAGTCGCTCGACGGCCATTTCTGGGTCGATGCGCGGGTCAACGGCCAGAATGTGCGCTTCCTCATCGACAGCGGCGCCACCACGACCAGCATTTCGGGCGACACCGCGCGCCGCGCGGGGATCGAGCCCAGCAGCCGCATCCCGGCGGTGGTCCAGACCGCCAACGGCGTGGTCCAGGTGCAGCGCGGGCGGATCGACACGCTCCGCGTCGGCCATATCGAGCGCGAGAACCTCGCGGTTCATGTGTCGGACGCGTTCGGCGACATGAACGTGCTCGGCATGAACTTCCTGTCGTCGCTGTCGGGCTGGCGGGTCGAACGTCGCAACCTCATCCTGACGCCTTAGGAAATTTTACATAATGTATATTATCGGACTTTTAGATGCGAGATGATCTCTCGCCAGAGGGCCTCTCCCGCCTTGTCTCGATTATGGCGCGCCTCCGCGACCCGGATACCGGCTGCGCCTGGGACAAGGAGCAGACCTTCGAGACCATCGCCCACTATACGATAGAGGAAGCCTATGAAGTGGCCGATGCCATCGAGCGCGGCGACATGGGCGAGTTGAAGGACGAGCTCGGCGATCTCCAGCTCCAGGTCGTCTACCACGCCCGCATCGCCGAGGAGCTCGGCCATTTCACCATCGACGACGTGATCGCCTCGATCTGCGCCAAGATGATCCGCCGCCATCCGCACATCTTCGGCGAAGCGGCGGAAAGCCCCGGCTGGGAAGCTTTGAAAGCGGCCGAACGCGGCCATCATGAGGATTCGAGCGCGCTGGCCAGCGTCGCCAGGGCATTGCCGGCGCTGAAGCGCGCCGAAAAGCTGCAGCGCCGCGCCGCCCGCGTCGGCTTCGACTGGCCCGGCGCCGACGGCCCGCGCCGGAAGATCGATGAGGAGCTCGCGGAGCTGGAAAACGCCCCCACCGTGGACGAACGCTCGGCAGAACTCGGCGACCTGCTCTTCTCGGTGGTGAACTACGCCCGCCACCTCGACATCGATCCCGAAGCCGCTTTGCGCGATGCTTCAGGCCGGTTCGAAGCCCGCTTCCGCAAAGTGGAATCCCTGGCCGAGCGGCCGCTCAAGGAGATGACGATCGATGAGCTGGAAGCGCTTTGGCAGCGCGCGAAGCGGGAGCGTTAGACCCGCTCGCCGAAATGCGCCTGGAAGCGCGCCCAGTTCGCGTCCGAGATCCGCACTTCATATTCCGTCTGAAGCCCGTCTCCCCGCTGCTCCAGCACCTCGCCATTGGCGTGAAGCCACGCAATCTCCTCTCCTGCCGAGGCAGGCAGAGTCAGCTTCCGCACATGAGTGCCTTCGCGCAGCTTTTCGGCCGCGCAGCGGAGCAGGTCGTCGACACCTTCGCCCGTGAGCGCCGACATCACCACCACATCCTCGCGGCGGGAGGCTTCCGCGCCTATGCTCGCCCCCTCCTCCGCGCCAAGCATGTCGATCTTGTTCCACGCCTCGATCAGCGGAGCCCCCTCCTCTATGCCTACCCCGATCTCCTCCAGCACCTGCTCCACATCGAGCCGCTGCGCCTCGCTGTCCGGATGCGAGATGTCGCGTACATGGATGATGAGGTCCGCTGAAATCACCTCTTCCAGCGTCGCCCTGAAGGCAGCGACAAGCTGGGTCGGCAGCTCCGATATGAAGCCGACCGTATCCGACAGGATCGCTTTCTCTATCCCCGGCATGGCGATCTCGCGCATGGTGGGATCGAGCGTCGCGAAAAGCAGGTTTTCCGCCATGACGTC
This sequence comes from Allosphingosinicella sp., assembly GCA_035553755.1. GTDB lineage: Bacteria > Pseudomonadota > Alphaproteobacteria > Sphingomonadales > Sphingomonadaceae > Allosphingosinicella. Next base: position 10,114 of record DATMJS010000063.1, on the reverse strand, counting down.
AGCCTGCGTCAGTCGATTGAACAGCGTCGATTTCCCCGCATTGGTATAGCCGACAAGGGCGATCACCGGCCATGGCGCCCGCTGCCGCCGCGCGCGGTGGAGCGAGCGGGTCCGGGTCACCTGATCCAATTCCTTGCGCAGCTTCGCCATCCGGTCGCGGATCAGGCGTCTGTCGGCCTCGATCTGGGTCTCTCCGGGGCCGCCCAGGAAACCGAAGCCGCCCCTCTGCCGTTCGAGGTGGGTCCATGACCGCACCAGGCGGCCGGCCTGGTAGTCGAGATGCGCCAGCTCCACCTGCAGCCGCCCCTCCGCGGTCGCCGCGCGCTCCCCGAATATTTCGAGAATGAGGCCGGTGCGGTCGATCACCTTGGCTTTGGTGGCGCTTTCAAGATTCTTCTGCTGGACGGGCGTGATTGCCGCATCGACGATGATGAGTTCGGCTTCAGCTTCAGCCGCCGCGGCGGCGATGCTCTCGACCTGTCCCGAACCGAACAGGGTCGCCGGCTTGGGCGTGCGCACCTTGAAGTGGAGCCGGTCGGAAACCACCACACCGATCGCTTCGGCCAGTCCTGCCGCTTCGTCCAGCCTCGCCTCTATGTCCCGCCTCGCCTCGCGCCCGAGATCGGGGAGCGCGATGATCGCGCGGGCGCCGCGACTTACGTCTGCTTCGGACGGTCTGTCGAAAACGCTCAGGCGTCGTCCTCCCCGTCGACGAGGCTGATCGGGGTGTCCGGCTGGACCGTCGAGATGGCATGCTTGTAAACGAGCTGCGACATGCCTTCCCGGTGAAGAAGCAGGCAGAAGAGGTCGAAAGCGGCGATCCGTCCCTGAAGCATCACTCCGTTAACGAGGAACATGGTCACAGGCTCCTCCGCACGGCGCACGGCGCCGAGAAATACTTCCTGCAGCAGCGTCGGCTTCTTCTTGCCCTGTTGCTCGGTGAAGACGCGCTCGATCTCGGCAAGATCGATCTGCTGGGCCGGCATGATCGTCGAAATCGCATGCTTGTAGATAAGCTGCGCGTGCCCATCGCGGCGGAGCAGCACGGAGAAATTGTCGAACCAGGTGATGACCCCCTGCAGCTTCACTCCCTTCACCAGGAACATGGTCACCGGCGTTTTGGACCGCCTCAGGCTGTTGAGGAAAATGTCCTGGAGGTTGTTGACCCTGTCGGTCATCCTTTTTTTCTCCTTATTGGCAGGTCGTCGCCTGCAATGCGCCGTAGCCGGCGTCGGGCGCGCTATCGTAGCCGCAGCATGCGTCGTTGCAATATCACGGGTAAGGCAGCTTGTCCGCCCTAATCCCCGTCTTCGCCCTTCGCGTCGGCGATCCCAAGCGCCTTCAGCTTGCGGTGGAGGGCGGAGCGCTCCATGCCGATAAAGGTGGCGGTGCGCGAGATGTTGCCGGAGAAACGGCGGATCTGAACTCGGAGATATTCACGCTCGAACGTCTCCCGCGCCTCGCGCAGCGGCGCGCCCATTATGGCCTTTACAGCATGGCTGGGGCTGAGCTGCGCCTGTTCGTTGAGGATCTCGGGCGGCAGCATGTCGATCTCGATGCAGCTGAGCCGCTCGCTAGGCGCAAGGATGATGGTTCGCTCCACCACGTTCCTCAGCTGGCGCACATTGCCGGGCCAGTCATAGGCCTGGAGCGCCGCGACGGCGTCGTCGGAGAGGCCCGGTGTCGGCACGCGCTGCTCGGAGGCGTAGCGCGCGGCGAAATGGGCGACCAGCTCAGGGATGTCCTCCCGCCGTTCCGACAAGGCCGGAAGGTGCACGGGAACCACGTTGAGGCGGTAGAACAGATCCTCCCTGAAGCGGCCGGCGGCAATCTCGTCGGAAAGCTGTTTGGCGGTGGACGACACGACCCGCATGTCCACCTTCACCGTCCGCTGGCCGCCGACGCGCGTAAAGCTCTGGTCGGTGAGGACACGAAGTATCTTGGCCTGGGCCGAAATCGGCATGTCGGCGATCTCGTCGAGAAAAAGGGTGCCGCCATGCGCTTGCTCGAGAAGCCCCGGACGGGCGAGCTCGCCCCCCTCTTCAACGCCGAACAGCTCCTCCTCGACCCGCTCCGGCGTCATCCGGGCGGCGCTCACTACGATGAACGGCGCATTGGCGCGCTGGCTCCAATTGTGGAGCAGACGGGCCGCCACTTCCTTGCCTACCCCCGCAGGGCCTGTGATGAGGACGCGGCTTCCGGTCCCAGCCACGCGCTTCAGGGTAGCACGAACCGAATTGATCCCGACGCTCGATCCGGTCAGTTCGGTTTCCTGACCGACCTGCGCGCGGAGCGTCTCATTCTCGCGGCGCAGGCGCTCGGTTTCGGTCGCGCGCGCGACGAGGTGGAGCAGGTGGCCGGCTTCGAACGGTTTTTCGATGAAATCGACCGCCCCTTGCCGGATGGCGGCTACTGCAGTGTCGAGGTTGCCGTGGCCGGAGATCATCAGCACCGGCAAAGTCGGATCGCGGCGCTTGATCTCCTCGAGCAGCTGCAGACCGTCGAGCTTGGAGCCTTGCAGCCAGACATCGAGCAGGACCAGCGACGGGCGCCGGTCGGCGAGCGCGTCGAGGGCTTCGCTGCTGTCGGAGGCGGTTCGTGCCGCATAGCCTTCATCCTCGAGCACGCCCGACACCAGCTCGCGAATATCTTGTTCGTCGTCGACTATGAGAATGTCTAAGGCCATAAATTCAACCGCTTGCTTTCATTTCTTCAGAATAGCTCGCTCCCCCTATGTCGAGCCGCGCCAAGGCGCCGGAATCGAACAGCAGCCGCACCAAAGTGCCGCCTCCGGGCGCGTCCTCGAACTCCACCCGCCCGAAATGCTCCTCAATGATCTTCTTCACGATGGCGAGGCCGAGCCCCGTCCCCTTCACCCGCGTGGTCATATAGGGTTCGGTCAGCCGTCCCCTGTCGGTGGGCAGGCCGATGCCGGTGTCCGCGACCTCGATGACGAGGCAGCCCTCCCGCTCCTTTATGTCCATGGCGACCCTTTGCTCGCTGCTGTCGCCGCTTTCCCTTTTTTGCTGGATCGCCTCGACGGCATTCTTGACTACGTTGGTCAGCGCCTGGCCGAGCTGGCGCCGATCGCACACCAAAGTGGGCGAAGGATCGGGAGCGTTCAGCACGAATTGGATGTCGGGATGCGCCACCTCGTGAAGGAAGAGAGCCTGACGCGCGATCTCGGAAATGGCCTCCTCCCTGAACACCGGCTTCGGCATGCGCGCGAAAGAGGAGAATTCGTCGACCATCCTCCTGAGGTCGCCCACCTGCCGCACGATAGTCTCGGTGAGCCGCTTGAAAGTGGACGCGTCCGAAGTGATTTCCGAGCCGTAGCGGCGCTGCAGCCGCTCGGCGGCGAGCTGGATAGGCGTCAGCGGGTTCTTGATTTCGTGCGCGATCCGCCGGGCCACGTCCGACCAGGCGGCGCGGCGCTGGTCGAGCAGCTGCTCGGTAATGTCGTCGAAGGTGATGACGTAGCCGCCCTCCACTCGAACGCTCTTCACCGCCAGTGTGCGCGGGTCGCCGCCCGAGGCGAACTGGATGATGTCCTCGCCCTCCTCGCTGTCGAGCTGCCGGTCGAGCTCAGGGGCAAGGCTTTCGAGCTTTTGCCCGACCGCGCTGGCGTCGCCCGTCTTGAGCAAGGCTTCGGCCGAACTGTTGATGAGCCGGACGCGCCGGTGGTTGTCGACCGAGATCACCCCTGCCGTTACTCCCGACAGCACCGCCTCAATGAGGGCACGGCGGCTTTCGAGCTGCTGGTTGGCCGAAACAAGCGCTCCCGTCTGCTCCTCGAGCCGGCTGGTCATTCGATTGAAGGCGCTGCCGAGCGTCCCGACTTCGTCGTTCACCGGCGAGCGCGGGACCCGGGCGGACAGATCGCCCGCCGTGATGCGCTTGGCGGCGTCGACCAACTGGCCGACCGGCCGCACCAGCCTGTCCGCCAGCGTGAGCGCAATCCAGATCGAAATGCCGACGATCAGCAACGATATGACGAAAAGCGCCGCATTGAAGCGGAATTGTAGTGTGCGCGACCGCGTCAGCGTCTTCTGATAATCGCTTACCGCGCTTCGCGCCTCCTCGATCTGCCGGATCGCGGCGGGGTTCACGAAGCGGGATATATAAAGATAGACCTCGCTTTCCGGGTCGAGGCGGACGACGGCTTCCACCCGGTCGCCGGCATCGTTCACCACCCGGAATTCGCCTGCCCGCAAGTCCCGCAAGGTCTGCGAGGAGACGCGCCGCTCCAGCGGGCGATCATCAAGGTTGACGCCCGCCTGCAGCTGAAGCTCGCCCGTTCGGGAGACGGATATCACGGCTGCTTCGGTGAGGTCGCGATAGACGGTCTGAACAAGGAGCGCGTCGGTGAAGGCGGGGCTGGCGAGGCCGAATTCATTAATGTCGCCTACGACATCCTGGCCCATCGCCTGGATGTCGCGGAAGATGCGATCCTCATTCTCCTGCGCATAAACCTGGGCCACGTTGCCGGCATTCTCGAGCACCGTGCGCGCCCGATCGGAAAACCAGAATTGAACGCCGCTCTGAAACAGCAGCGAAGCGAAGACGACCACCATCAGCGTCGGAACGCTGGCGATCACTGAGAACAGGGCGACGAGGCGGACATGGAGCCGCCCCCTCCCCCCGATCGGCGAGCGCGCGGCGCGGCGCATTGCGAGACGGCGGGCGACAAGCACCATCAGCGCCATTGCAGGGACGAGGTTCGCGACCAGCAGCATTGCCACGACGGGAGGACTGAACAAGGCGCCTGGCGACGTTTCCTGCGTGATAATGAAATAGCTGATCGTCGCCATTACAATGAGAGCGACGAGCGTGGCGAACTCGACTAACGGAATGATGGGGCTGCGCTTCAGCGCGACGGAAAGCCTGCGGCGCCAGCGAGGTCTCTGCTCTAGGGGGATCGGCGCTTCGGCGTTCACAAACAAGGCCTACCACAAGAATGTGGCATAAAGAACACAGTATTTCGGGCTAAATTCGGCGTTGGGCGCGTCCGGTGGTGCGTTCGCCGCTCAGGCGGCGGCCTTGCTGAGCCAGGGCGAATAAAAGTCGCGGAGCATCGCCTTGGCACGGGTGGGGTCCGCCTCCTTGTTGAAGGCGTTGCGGAACTCGGCCGAGCCGTGGAGGCCGCGCGTGTACCAGCCGATATGTTTGCGCGCGCAATTGGCCCCGATCGCCGGGCCGTAATGCTCCAGCATCGCCTCATATTGTTCGGCGATAATAGCATATTGCTCGTCCATCCCCGGGTCGGGACGCCGCTCGCCGGTCTTGACCCAATGCATTACCTGTCCGAGCAGCCACGGCCTTCCATACGCCCCCCGGCCGATCATCACCCCGTCCGCTCCCGATTGCTCCAGCGCCGCCGCGACATCCTCAATCGAATTGATGTCGCCATTGGCGATCACGGGCACGGTCACCGCCTCCTTGACCTTGCGGATGAAGCGCCAATCGGCCTCGCCCTTGTACATCTGGCAGCGCGTACGACCGTGGACGGTAATCATCTTGACGCCAATATCCTCCGCGATGCGGGCAAGCTCGGGCGCGTTGAGGCTGTGATGGTCCCATCCCATCCGCATCTTCAAGGTGACCGGGACCTTCACCGCCTTCACCGTCGCCTCTATGATCGAGGCCGCCAGCGGCAGGTCGCGCATCAGCGCCGAACCAGCATCGCCGTTCACCACCTTCTTCACCGGACAACCCATGTTGATGTCGATGATTGCGGCGCCGCGATCCTCGTTCAATTTCGCCGCTTCAGCCATTTCCGCGGGCGTGCAGCCGGCAAGCTGCATCGAGACCGGATCTTCGACCGGGTCCCAGGCGGCCTTCTGCAGCGACTGACGCGTCTCGCGGATCATCGCCTGGCTGGCGATCATCTCGGTGACGGTGAGCCCGGCGCCGTACCGCTTGACGATCTTGCGGAACGGCCGGTCCGTGACGCCGGTCATCGGCGCCAGGATCACGGGCGCGTCGATCCGCACGGGACCGATGGAGATAGGAACTAGGCGGGCCATAAGGCCGCGCTAGATAGGTGGAAAGCCGCTGGCGGGCAAGGCTGCGCTCGGCTACGGGCGGGGCATGGCACGAGGGGTAAAGACGGTTGCGCTGATCGTGGCTGCGGGCAGCGGCAGCCGCGCCGGCGGCGAAATCCCCAAGCAATATGCGCGGATCGGCAATAAGTCCGTGCTCGCATACGCCGTCGATCGCCTTCGCCACCCGCTGATCGAAGAAATCCACGTGGTGATCGGGCCGGGACAGGAAGAACGCTATGAGGAGGCGATAGGGGGCCGTTCCCTCCCCTCGCCCATCATCGGCGGTTCAACCCGCCAGCAGTCGGTGCGAAATGGACTGGAAGCGCTCGCGGCCGAGGGCGGCGTGGACGCGGTCCTCATCCACGACGCGGCGCGGCCGTTCGCTAGCGGAGTGATGATCGACCGGCTGCTGAGCGCCCTAGAATGCGCCAAGGCGGCCGTTCCCGTGCTGCCGGTGGCGGACACGCTGGCAATCGGCGGCGAAACACTCGGAGACACAGTCCCGAGAGATAAATTGCTTAGAGTTCAGACGCCTCAAGCGTTCAATTTCGAAGCCGTGTTAGCAGCACACCGGCAGTGGAACGGCACAGCCGGAGCCACCGACGACGCGCAGGTCGTCCGGGCAGCGGGGATCGAAGTCGTGACGGTGCCCGGCGATGCGGCGGCGGAAAAGCTCACCTGGCCCGAAGATTTCGCCCGCGCGGAGCAGCGCGTCGCCGCTTCCCTCGTCAGCCGTACCGGTTTCGGCTTCGACGTCCATGCCTTTGCCGAAGGCGGGGAACTGTGGCTGGGCGGGTTGAAAATCCCGCACGACCACGGCCTCAAGGGCCACAGCGATGCCGACGTGGCGCTCCACGCGCTCACCGACGCGTTGTTGGGAGCCGCCGGTGAGGGCGATATCGGCGACCATTTCCCGCCAAGCGACCCGCAATGGCGCGGCGCCCCCTCCTCCCATTTTGTCGAGCATGCGAGGGCGCTGATCGAACGCCGCGGCGGAGGGATCGATCATGTCGACGTAACGCTAATCTGCGAAGCGCCCCGCATAGGGCCGCACCGGCAAGCGATGCGAGCTAAAGTCGCTTCGCTGCTCGGGCTGCCCTTGGGCCGGATCAGCATCAAGGCCACCACGACCGAGCGGCTCGGCTTTGCCGGGCGCGGCGAAGGCATCGCCGCCCAGGCGGTTGCGACGGTCAGGCTGCCGGAGGACGAATGAGCGAGAGGCGCGACACTACCCTGCCCTCCGAGCTCGTCGAGATGGCGCGCAAGGTGATCGAAGCCAACCGGGTGCGCGGGAAGCGCATCGCGGTGGCGGAAAGCTGCACCGGAGGCCTGGTCGCGGCCGCGCTGACGGAGATTCCTGGCTCCTCGGACGTGTTCGAGGCCGGCTTCGTCACCTATTCGAACGATGCCAAAATCGGAATGCTGAACGTCAGCATCGATGTGGTCGAGACGTTCGGCGCGGTCTCCATCGCGGTCGCCTGGGCAATGGCGCAGGGGGCGCTCGCCAACTCGGCGGCCGATGTCGCCGTGTCGATCACGGGCATTGCGGGGCCGGAGGGCGGCACTGACCGGAAACCGGTCGGCACGGTGGTTTTCGCCCGCGCCCGGCGCGGCGCGGATCCGGAGGAAGTGGTGGCGGATCGTCGCGATTTCGGCGACCTTGGCCGCGGCGGCGTCAGGCTTCAGGCGGCGCTCTGCGCGCTCGAATTGCTGATGCCGGTGGAGCCCTCTCCGTAAAGCTCGTGCGCCCGCGCCTCGAAAGCGCCGATCATGCGACGGAGCGCCCGGTCGAACATTTGCCCGGCCAGGCTTTCAAAGATGCGCGAGCGGAAGGCGAAATCGACGCAGAAGTCGATATCGGTGCCGCCCTTGCCGTCCGGCCGGAATATCCATGTGTTATGAAGATGCTTCAACGGCCCTTCTATATAGTCGATCGTGATGCGCTCGGGGCGGTGCTTGTTAACCCGCGAAGTGAAAGTCTCCTTCAGCGAACGGAAGCCCACCACCAGGTCGGCGATCATCTGCGTCTCGCTATCGGAGCGGACCCGCGTTGCCGCCACCCAGGGAAGGAACTCCTGGTAACGCTTCACGTCCGCGACCAGATCGAACATCTGCTCGGGGCTGTAGGGCAGGTTCCGGGTTTCGCTGTGGCGGGGCATCGCCTTTGATCAACGCACCGCCGCCAGCTTGGCTTCACGCGCCGCCTTCATCTTCGCGAAGTCCTCGCCCGCGTGATAGCTCGACCGGGTGAGCGGGGATGCGGCAACCAGCAGGAAGCCTTTGGCACGTGCGATCGCGGCGTAAGCGCCAAAGGCCTGCGGCGTCACGAACTCCTCGACCTTCGCGTGGCGCGGCGTCGGCTGGAGATACTGGCCCATAGTGAGGAAATCGATATCGGCGGAGCGCATGTCGTCCATCATCTGGTGGACCTCGAGCCGCTCCTCGCCAAGGCCCACCATTAGGCCGGACTTGGTGAAGATCGACGGATCGTGCCGCTTGACGCTCTCGAGCAGGCGGAGCGACGCGTAATAGCGCGCGCCGGGCCGGATGATGGGGTAGAGCCGAGGGACCGTTTCGAGATTGTGGTTGTAGACATCGGGCCGCGCCTCGATGATCCTTTCGACCGCAGACTCCGCCTTGTTGCGGAAATCAGGCGTCAGGATCTCGATGGTGGTTGAAGGCGTATTGCGCCGCAGCGCCTCGATCACCTTCACGAACTGACTCGCGCCGCCGTCGGCGAGGTCGTCGCGGTCGACCGAAGTGACGACGATATGTTCGAGCCCAAGCTCGGCGGCGGCCACCGCGACATGCTCGGGCTCCAGCGGGTCCACTGGGCGCGGCATGCCCGTCTTTACATTGCAGAAGGCGCAGGCGCGGGTGCAGGTGTCGCCGAGGATCATCACCGTCGCGTGCTTCTTGGTCCAGCACTCACCGATATTGGGGCAGGCCGCCTCCTCGCAGACGGTGGCGAGATTCAACCGCCGCATCAGCTTCCTGGTCTCGGCAAAGCCGGTGCTGGTAGGCGCCTTGACTCGAATCCAGTCGGGCTTCCGAATTTTGGGCGCGGCGATCGGCGAGATTTCGTTCATGGGGGGGAAATAGCGACGTCCGCCGCAACTTGCCACCCCTGCCCACTTGCGTTTAGGCGAGGACCGATTGCAATGTCGGAGACGAGCCTTGGCTGATTTCAACGCGCTGATCGAAGGATATCGCCGCTTCAGGGCGAGCGGGTGGCGGCAGGAGCGCGAACGCTGGTCGCAGCTGGCCGAAGGGCAGAGCCCGAAGGTGATGGTGATCGCCTGTTCCGACAGCAGGGTGGATCCGGCGCAGATATTCGACGCCAGTCCCGGCGAGATGTTCGTGGTACGCAACGTAGCCAATCTCGTTCCCCCCTATGAAACCGGCGGGGGCCGGCATGGCGTCTCGGCGGCGCTAGAGTTCGCGGTGACGCAGCTCGAGGTGGAGGAGATCATCGTCCTCGGCCATGGCTTTTGCGGAGGCTGCGCGGCGGCGCTCACCGGCCAGTTCAGCGAGGCGGATCATGGCGAAGGCCATTTCATTGCTCGATGGATCGATCTTCTCGACGAGGCGCGGGAGCGGGTGCGCGCGCGCCATGACGGCCAGCTGGACCGGGAAGCCTTCGCCGACATGGAGCATGAGGGCGTCCGCGTCTCGCTCCGCAACCTCCGCACCTTTCCCTGGGTCAAGGAGCGGGAAGAAGGGGGTCGCCTCACCCTCCGTGGCGCCTTCTTTTCGATCGCTGACGGGGAGCTTCACCTGCTCGATGAAAAAAGCGGAGACTTCGTTCCCGCTTAAATTTGCCCGGCTTCCAGCGCGGACCGCGCACGTCGAACCCCGCACCGATCAGGGCACGCGCTGTCCCACCACATTGCCGGAAGGAGCGTAGCGGCAGATCAAGAAATCCCATCTGGGGCTCTGATGGAGCGCGCAACCGACGCTGGTGGTGCCGCGCCACACCATCTGCGTGTAGTGGCCGACGTCGCTCCAATTGCCGCTGCTGCTGACGTTCGGGAAGACCCCGGCGCGAAAGTAGCGCCTCTCCGCCGCCC
>DATMJS010000062.1:0-2593 GCA_035553755.1 Allosphingosinicella sp. | reverse complement strand
ATATAATTCGAAACGAGGCCGTAACAAATGACTGCCATTCTCGACGTTCACGCCCGTCAGATCCTCGACAGCCGCGGAAATCCCACGGTCGAGGTCGAGGTCTATCTGGAGGATGGGAGCTCGGGGCGTGCGGCAGTGCCTTCCGGGGCGTCGACCGGAGCCCATGAAGCGGTAGAAAAACGGGACGGAGACAAGGCCGTCTATCTCGGCAAGGGCGTCACCGGAGCGGTCGAAGCGGTCAAGGGCGAGATATTCGAGGCTCTGGTCGGCATGGAGGCCGAGGAGCAGGGCGAGATCGACCGGTTGCTGATCGATCTCGACGGCACCCCCAACAAGTCGCGGCTCGGCGCCAACGCGATCCTTGGGGTCAGCCTCGCCGTCGCCAAGGCCGCCGCCGACGCGCGCGGACTCCCGCTCTACCGCTATGTCGGCGGAGTCGCCGCGCAGCTGCTGCCGGTGCCTATGATGAACATCATCAACGGCGGGGAGCATGCCGACAATCCGATCGATTTCCAGGAATTCATGGTGATGCCGGTGGGAGCGGAAAGCCTCGCGGAGGCGGTCCGCTGCGGCGCAGAGATTTTCCATACGCTGAAGAAGAACCTGCACGCAGCCGGCCATTCGACCGGCGTCGGGGACGAAGGCGGCTTCGCGCCCAGCCTTGCCTCGACGCGCGATGCGCTGGATTTCATCATGCAGTCGGTCGAGCAGGCCGGCTACCGGCCCGGCGACGACGTCATGCTCGCGCTCGATTGCGCGGCGACCGAATTCTTCCGCGACGGCGCCTACCGAATGGAAGGCGAGGGGAAAACGCTCTCGCCGGTGGAAATGGCCGAATATCTGGCTGCGCTCAGCCGCGACTATCCGATAGCCTCGATCGAGGACGGCATGGGCGAGGACGATTTCGAGGGCTGGAAGATTCTGACCGACCTCGTCGGCGACAAGGTCCAGCTGGTCGGGGACGACCTGTTCGTCACCAACCCGAAGCGGCTTGCCGACGGCATCAGCCAAGGCCTTGCCAACTCGCTGCTCGTCAAGGTCAACCAGATCGGAACGCTTTCGGAGACGCTCGACGCGGTCGCAATGGCCCAGCGCGCGCGCTACACCGCGGTCATGTCGCATCGGTCGGGCGAGACCGAGGACACCACCATCGCGGACCTCGCCGTCGCCACCAATTGCGGGCAGATCAAGACCGGCAGCCTCGCCCGATCCGATCGCCTCGCCAAGTACAACCAGCTCATCCGGATTGAGGAGGAGCTGGGCGACCAGGCGAAATATGCAGGTCGCAGCGTCTTTTCTTCAAAAACAGCTTGATTCCTCGGGCCTTTACTGATTCTGTTAAGCAATGGCGGCGGGCACTCGAAATTCAGTGGATGTCATCAAGAGGGCGGCGCTTCCGGCGCTCGCGATCCTCATCATCGCCAACTTCCTCGGCTATGCTGTGCTGGGCTCCAACGGCATCCTCAGCTGGGGCGATTATCGTCGCATGAAGGCCGAGCGAGCGGTACAGCTGGCGCAGCTCAACGAGGAGCGGGCGCGGCTGCGGCATCGAGCCGATCTGCTCGATCCGCGCAAGGCCGATCCCGACCTCGCCGACGAGATGGTGCGCACCCAGTTCGGCTATGTTCGTCCCGACGAAGTCGTTATCCCGATCGAAGACTGACCCGCTACGGCACCATGTTGCGCGGGCGGACGTTTGCCGCCATAGAGCCGCGTCGCACCGACTTTCGTAAGGGAAAGGCCCTCCACCTTGGCCAAGGCATCTTCGCCCAAGCGCGCCGCCGCAAAAGAAGACGCGGCCGCGCCGCCGCCCCAGACCCCCAATAGAGAGCGCCCGCCCGAGCCGCAGCGCCACCAGGCGAGCCGCGAGGAGCTGCTAGAATATTACCGCCAGATGCTGCTCATCCGCCGCTTCGAGGAGCGCGCGGGCCAGCTCTACGGGCTTGGTCTGATCGGCGGCTTCTGCCACCTCTATATCGGCCAAGAGGCGGTCGCGGTCGGCCTCCAATCGGCGATGGAGCCCGGGCTCGACAGCGTCATCACCGGCTATCGCGACCACGGCCATATGCTCGCCTACGGGATCGACCCCAAGGTGATCATGGCCGAGCTTACCGGCCGCGCCGCCGGCATTTCCAAGGGCAAGGGCGGCTCCATGCACATGTTCTCCGTGGAGCATAAATTCTACGGCGGACACGGCATCGTCGGCGCTCAGGTGAGCCTCGGCACGGGCCTTGCGTTCAAGCATAAATATTCGGGCGATGGCGGCGTCTGCATGGCCTATTTCGGCGACGGCGCGGCGAACCAGGGCCAGGTCTATGAAAGCTTCAACATGGCCCAGCTCTGGGGCCTGCCGATCATCTATGTGATCGAGAACAACCAATATGCGATGGGCACGTCCGTTGCGCGCTCATCCGCAGAGGACCAGCTTTATCGGCGTGGCGAGAGCTTCCGCATTCCCGGCATGCAGGTTGATGGCATGGACGTGCTGGCCGTGCGTGGCGCGACCGAGGCTGCGCTGGAGTATGTCCGCTCCGGCAAGGGGCCGATCCTGCTGGAAATGAAGACGTATCGCTATCGCGGCCATTCCATGTCC
>DATMJS010000061.1:0-2745 GCA_035553755.1 Allosphingosinicella sp. | reverse complement strand
TTTCGGCGCTGCTCCGTCAGCCTGCCGTGCAGAACCAATTGCTGCGGCTGGTCAACAACGCGGCCGCGCAGGCCGCCGGCAACGCGGCGCCGATCGTCTACGATTCGATCCGCAGCATGACCATCACCGATGCGCTCTCGATTGTGCGGGGCGGTTCCACGGCGGCGACCGCTTATCTGGAAAGGAGCATCGGCGAGAGGATCGTCGATGCGCTCTTCCCCGGCGTCGGCAATGCGCTGCGCGTGCTCGACAGCGGCATCCTCTCCCAGGCTCTCGGCGCCGCCACCGGCATCAACTTCGCCGGGCTGCAGCAGGACGTGACCCGCAAGACCGCGCAGGGCATCTGGCGCGCGATCGGGCGCGAGGAAGCCTCCATCCGCGCCAACCCGTCCGCGACCAACGATCCGCTCCTGATGGGAGTGTTCGGGGTTCTCCGGTAAGCCGCTATAGGGTCGTTCGGCTTCCCAACGAATCGAAGGACCCGCGCCCGTGAAATTTTTCGCCGATACCGCCGACATCAACGACATTCGTGAGCTGGCCGAGGCGGGGCTGCTCGACGGCGTCACGACCAATCCTTCGCTGATCCACAAGGCGGGCCGCGATTTCCTCGAGGTGGTGGCCGAGATCTGCAAGGTAGTGAGCGGCCCCGTTTCGGCCGAAGTCGTCGCCACCGATCATGACGAGATGATGCGCGAAGCCGAGATCGTCCGAAAAATAGCCGACAATATCGCGGTCAAGGTGCCGCTCACCATCGACGGCCTCAAGACCTGCCGGAAGCTGACCGGCGACGGCACGATGGTGAACGTCACTCTATGCTTCTCGGCCAACCAGGCCTTGCTCGCCGCCAAGGCGGGCGCGACCTTCGTCTCGCCCTTCGTCGGGCGCCACGACGATGTCGGCTATCCGGGAATGGAGCTCATTTCCGACATCCGGCTCATCTACGACAATTACGATTTCGCCACCGAGATACTGGTCGCGAGCGTGCGCAGCCCGATCCACGTCCATGAAGCCGCCAAGATGGGCGCCGACGTGATGACCGCCCCGCCCGCCGTCATCCGCCAGCTCGTCAAGCACCCGCTCACCGACAACGGCCTCAAATCCTTCCTCGCGGACTGGAAAAAGACCGGACAGAAGATCGGCTGAGCGGGTCCCCAGTTTCGACCCAAGGGCGGCATTCGAACGCGTACGCTGCCCCTGTGAGTAATCACGGCGCAGGTGGAGGTTGACGGCTCGTCGAGGCGCGCCTGAGGAAGGCGCTCACATCCCGCGCGAAACGCTCCGGCTGATCGATGAACATCCAGTGGCCCGCACCTTCATATTCCACAATTCGGCCGTTCGGCAGGCTCCGCGCCAGATAACGCTGGGTTTCGGGACCTGCGGCCCAATCATGTTCGCCGGCAACCACGAGAACGGGCATCGTGACCCTCGCCTGATCGGTAAAGCGCCATTGAAGAAGGCCGTGCTGGAACTGATAGCCGCCTAATTCACCTGTGTTACGAAGGCCGCTAGCCGCCTCCAATTCTTTGAAGCGTTTCAGCACTTCCGGGTTCGGGAACATGTCCGCATTGCGCAGCTCCTCGCCTGCTCGCCCCGGGGCCGCTCTAAACATATGAGAGCAAATCTCGGCGTCGGACACGGCTGCCGTGCCGTTCGGAAAGGCTTTCCGATAAATTTCCGGCCGCACCGTCGCCATCCGCTCCGACAATTCGCGGCAGGATCGGGGGGCGTCGGCGAGGCCACCGGCTATGACCATGCGGCTGACATGTTCGGGATATTTGGCAGCATAGGAAAGGCCGATCACTGTTCCGAACGAGTGAGTAATGATCGAAATTTTCGGGACGCCTAGATGCCGCCTCAGAGCCTCCAGATCCTCAACGAGAGTAGCCGTGGCATAGTCGCCACTCGACGGCCGCTCGGACCGGCCGCTGCCACGCTGTTCAAAATATACCATCCGCAGCGACCGTTCGAGCAGCCCGCCAGCGGTCTGCTCGAACGCGTAGGTGTTTCCACCCGGCCCCCCATGAAGAAAAACAACCGGTGGAACGGAAGCTGGAGCTTCACCAGCCACCTTATACCAATGGCGTGCGCCGTTCAGTTGAACTTCGTGAACCCCATTTCGCAGCGCCTCCGGCAGGACTGCCAGCTCGCTTTGAGCGGTAGGAGTTGCGCAGCCCGGAAGAGCTACCAAGGTCAAACCGATGCCGATGGCTAAATGCCTCATATGGCTTTCCTAATCGGCTGGCCAAACGTCGTCCAGTAGGCCCAGCCATTCAGCAGTTTCCGTTGTTGCCGGCATTCACCTCGAAGCAGACATTCAACGCGTTTTCGCCATCGCTTATTAACCATCTTCGGGTTAAGCTCCGGGGATGGGTAGGGTAATCAGCTTCGAGGACCGGGCGCTCGCCAACCTGCGCGCGCGGGTCGCGGCCGCGGAGGAGGCCAATCAGGACCTCATCGCCTTCGCGCGCGGCCATTCGGGCGCGGTCCATTCGATCCACGAGGCGGTGCTCGCCGCGGTCGAAGCGGAGGGCTTCGATCACCTCATCCATATCGTGACCCAGGAATGGCCGCAGATCCTCGGCCTTGATGCGGTCGCGGTCGCCTTGTTCGCCGGCGACACCGGCATGCGCGCCGATGCTTCCGGGCTGCAATTCGTCGATCCGCGCCTCATCCAGCGTTCGATCGAAGGGCTGGAGGGCGTGGTGCTGCGCGGCGTCGAACGCGGCCATCCCTTGTTCGGCCCGG
>DATMJS010000060.1:0-32094 GCA_035553755.1 Allosphingosinicella sp. | reverse complement strand
AACCCCGAGGCGGGCTGATCGACGGCAGCAATGGCGGAACCACGGGCACGGGCTCCACCGAAAATGTCGGCAGCGCCGCAGGCGCGGGCGCAGCCGACATTTTCGGTGGAGCCCGTGCCCGTGGTTCCGCCATTGCTGCCGTCGATCAGCCCGCTTCGGGGTTTGTCGCTCATCTCGAAATCCCTTTCTGTGGTTCGGATGAAGAACGCCGGGAAGCGCGCGGCGTTCAGCGCGGCGGCAAATTAATGGGCGGCGGACTCCACAACGATCTCGCTCCTGAGCGAATTGGCGATGAAGCATTTTTCATGCGCCTGACGGTGGAGCCGGCCGAGCTCGTCGGCATCGGGTTGGCGGCCGACGAAGCGGACCGCGGGGCGAAGGGCGATCCGGGTGACCGCGATTTTGCCGCGCTCGTCCTTGCCCATCGCTCCCTCCGCTTCGTCGCGGTAGCTCGCGATATCGAGCCCGGCCCCCCGCGCCAGCGAAAGGAACCAGAGCATATGGCAGGCGGAGGCCGAGGCGACCAGCATCTCCTCCGGATCGACCGCTGCGGGATCGGACATCGGCAGCGGCACGGACAAAGGCGAGGAGGAACCGCGAAGCACCGCTCCGCCGTCGAAGCTGAGCCGGTGCGCGCGGCTGTATTTCCCGGATGTGAACTCCCCGTCGCTTTCCCAGCTGACGGTAGCCCGATAGCTTCCCACCTTCTTCTCCCCTGCCAAAGTACATTTTGGCCGGAAACAGTAATGGGGGCTGGTGTCGCCACCAACCCCCACTGTCCCAAATCCGGTTCGCCTTGCCTGGGTAGGGCCGGCTCGCCTTGTTCGGGCGGGTGGTCTCCATCGAGGGCCGGAGCCCCGATGGTTCCCGTCTGGGTCTCTGCCGGAGCTGCCCCCGGTGATCGCCCCCGGATTCCGCGAGGTCGCCCTTCGCGGTTTCCGGCCGGGTCCTGCCGAAGTCTCCTCCGGTGGGTTCCCTGAGGGTCCTGCCGAAGCAAGCTTCGACGGCGCCCGTTCGCGCAGTGCCTGTGCCCCAGGGGCGGCGGCTCTGCCGGGCACCTTCGGAGAACTTCGCTAGGCTCGCTCCGGCTCTCGCCGTCGCCCGCCTCGCGCCGCTCCTCCCGACGCCCCGCCAGTGGTTCCCGGACCCGCTCCTTTCGGAATTCGGAGCCGTTCCGCACCGGCTTTGTGACTTTGCTGAAACCTCCATCCGCTTCCGGAGGACCGTTTCGGCCACGGGCTGAAGCTGTCATGAAATCCGAGTCGCACAAAGCGGAATCCGCCTGTGGATAATGAGGATAACGGGTATAAGTCACGGGAGGGCGCGAGGCTGAATTCCGCCCGGATTTCTCCGCAAAAAAGTGGAGCCGAGCTGTGGAAGAACCGAAAACAGATGTTCGGTTTGTCCTGCCATTTCCACAGCTGAACGTGGGGCTGACCGGTCGTTGTTTTAGGTTAATGAAACCGGTGGGAGAGTGGCCGCGTTTTCACCGCAGCAACAAGTAAAGGGATTTTGTCATGCGTAAACTCACTCTTGCTTTCGCCGCCGCCACCATGGCCGTTCCCGTCGCCATGCCGGCGCCGGTAATGGCCCAGAGCGGCTATTACCAGGGCAAGACCTGGCGCGGTGCCGATGGCCGTCTTTACTGCAAGCGGCGCAACGGAACGACCGGCCTTGTCGTGGGCGGCGCCGCCGGCGCGCTGGCCGGCCGAGCGATCGACACCCACGGCAGCCGCGCTACCGGCACCATCCTCGGTGCCGCAGCCGGTGCACTGATCGGACGTGAGATCGATCGCAACCGCAAGGGCGGCTATCGCTGCCGCTAAGCGATCCCGACTCATCGAATATCGGCGGGGCGCCTGAACAAGGCGCCCCGCTTTTCGTTGCGCTTCCTGACGATTGCATCGACCGCTCGCCGGAGGTGCCAAACCGAGGGGAGTCGCCGATGCGCATTCACCACCTCAATTGCGGCACAGATTGCCCGTTCGGCGGCGCCTTCTTCGATGGTCGCAGCAAAGGGCTAACCGGCCGTCTCTTTTGTCACTGCCTGCTGATCGAGACCGCTTCGCACGGGCTGGTGCTGGTGGATACAGGCTATGGCCTCAAGGATGTCGACCATCCGCACCGCAGGCCGAACGAGCGCATCACCCGAACCATGCGCTCGATGCTCAATATCAAGCTGCGCGAGGAGGAGACCGCGATACGGCAGATCGAGGCGCTCGGCCATTCGCCCGCCGACGTCCGTCACATAGTCCTCACGCATCTCGATTTCGACCATGCCGGCGGGCTGGAGGATTTCCCGAACGCCACCGTCCATGTAATGGACAAGGAGTTCAGCGCCGCGACCGGGCCGCGCGACGGCTTCGTGCCGCGCAACCGCTATCGCCCGAGCCAGTTCGATGAGGTGCGCAACTGGCGGTGCTACAGCGGCCAAGGGGAAGCCTGGTTCGGCTTCGAGACGGTGCGGGACCTCGAGGGGCTACCCCCCGAAATACTGATGGTGCCGTTGCCGGGGCACACATGGGGGCATACGGGCGTCGCCGTCGCCACTGGGAGCGGATGGCTGCTGCACGCGGGCGACGCTTATTTCTACCGGGGCGAGATGCGGCGGCCGACGCGCCGCTGCACGCCAGGGCTGAGGCTCTACCAGCGGATGATGGAGGTGGACCGCGAGCGGCGGCTCGCCAACCAGCGCAGGCTGCGGACGCTTTCCATGAACCGGCAGGCGGGCGTGCGCATCATCTGCGCGCACGACCCGGTTGAATTCGAGCATTGCGTTGCGGGGACGCCGCTTTAGGCGCCGCCTTCCTAATGTCAGCTCCCGCCGCCGCCCGAGCCGCCGCTGCCCGAGCTTCCGGAGCCGCCACTTCCGCCTGAGCCGGAAGCGGTTGATCCGCCGGAGCTGCCCGAGCCGCCGGACGCGCTGGCGCTCTTCCTCGCGCCGCCGGACTTCGACGCTTTGGATTTGGAGCCAGCCGATTTAGAGCCGCCGGACTTCGCCGTGCTCGTCCTGGCCGTGCCCCCGCTAGCCGCTTTCGAGGCCTTGGCGCCGCCCGATTTCGTGCCGCCCGATTTCGCGGTGCGGGATTTTGCAGTGGCCGATTTCGTGGCGCCGCCGCTGCTCGAAGCCGCTTTGGAGCGGCTGCTCTTCTTAGCGCCTGAGCCGCTGCTCCTGCTTTTTGTGCCGGAGGAGGAGGATCCGCCCGTCGAGCCGCCGCTGCTGGAGCCGCCTAGGAGCCGGCGTACGGCTTCGGTCGCGGCGCTAACGATAGCCGCGCCGATCTTGCTGGCGTTGTCGGCGGCGTCTTCGGCGACTTCCTGCGCCTCCTTGCCTGCTTCCTTGACGGTGTTGCGGACCTTCTTGTTGGCGGTGAGCGCGGCGGCCGCGGTTACGAGGCCGGCGGCGAGCATGCTGCGCGCGACCGGGTTCTGGGCGAGCTCGGCGGCCTTGTCGCCAGCGTCGCGGAGCGCGTTCGACATGGCCGAACCGCCATTCTTCTTGCCACCGGATTTCGATCCGCTTTTGCCGCCCGACTTGCTTGCGCCGGTACCAGAGGATTTCGACTTGGCCATTTCCATCTCCAACTCGTTTGTATCTCTGGCGTAACAGACGTGCGGAAGCGGGAACGGTTCCCTGACGTGGGTTATGGAAAGGCCGCCTTTGCAAAGACAGCCTTCTGGTCAGCGGCCGGAACCCGCTAGCCTTGATCGTTTTCGGCTTCGGCCACGCTCTGGCCGCGGTCCTGATGCTCCTGCTGGTCGCGCTGGAAATCGTCCGTATCGCTGCCGCCGCGCACGCCCTGCTGCTGGTCCCATTCGCTGGTGGCGTCGGGCCCGGCCTGCTGCGCCTCGGTGCTGATCGTGTCGGTGCTGCGGCCGCCGCCCTGTTCCTCGTCGAAACGCTCGCCGCGCGACTGGCTGCCGTCGGAGCTGTTGCCGTATCCGACCTGCTGCCCCTGATGGTTCTGCTGGTTCTGGGCCTTCCCATAGCCGCCGGTGCCGCTGCTGCCGCCGGCCTGGTCCATGTCGCTCGCGCGCGCTTCGCCGCCCTGGCGCTGATCGCGGTTGCCGCCGAACTGGCCGCTGCCGCTGCCCGCCTGCGACTGCTGCAGTTCCGATCCGGACAGGCCTTCGGTGTCGATTCCGGTGCCGCTGGTCTGGTTAGCCATTGGGTCTCTCCTCGAATTGGTCGCAGGAGAGAACGAAGCCCGCCAGACGCCGTTCCGGAGCGCCTCAGAGTCCCCCGGCACCCGGGCCGCGGCCAAGATCGTCGTAACGATAAGGCTCACCGTCTGGATTCACGGCCGGCCGGCGCGGCTGCACGACCTCCTCGCCTTCCTCGCCGCGGCCTTTCTCCTGTTCGAGATGCTCGGGAATTTCGTTGTGCCGAGCTTCGTCGCTTTGAGGGAGCGGGTGGCCCCGATCACGCTTCGCCATCGTCAGATGCCTTCATCCTTGTCGATCGGGCGGTCGACGGCTTTGTGGGCAGGTCGGGGTCCGCCCTCCGGCTCTGCCCCCGCGCCAGCCATCGGGTCGCTGTCATAATCCTCGTCGCGGTTGCCTCCGCCGCCGGCCCCCGATCCGCTGCCGTGGACTTCGCCGCTGTCTGGATCGAACGTCGCTCGCTTGCCGCGTTCGTCGCCACGGTCACTCTCTCTCTGGGGCACCGGCCTCTCCTCATGTCCCCAAGCAAACGCGGCGGCCTGCGAAGCCGTTCCGGAGCCGCCGCGGCGCACCCTTCGCGCGGGCCAAGCGTTCAAGCTGCGAACCATCCCCGAAGGAGAAGCGCATGTTCGACCGCAACCATGACATCAATGTGCTCAACAGCCTCATCGAGACGACGCTGGACAGCGTCGACGGCTACCGCCGCTCGGCCGAGGAAGCGACCAGCAGCCGCTTTGCGTCCGAATTCCTCAGCCGCGCCAACGAGCGCGAGCAGGTCGTCCGTCAGCTGCAGGGCGAGGTACGCCGCCTCGGCGGCAATCCGCAGGACGACGGCAGTGTGCTCGCCGCTGCCCACCGGGCCTTCCTTACCCTCCGCGACCGAGCCACCGGCAGCGACGACGAGGCGGTGATCGCCGAAGTCGACCATGGCGAGAGCTATTTGCGCGGCAAGTGGGAGACCGCGCTGAAGGACGACAAGCTGTCACCCGAAACACGCAGCGCCATTACGCAGGCGTGGGAATCGGTTCGTTCGGGCCAGGAGAAGTGGCGGGCGGTGCACGAGAATATCGCCGGCAGATCCTGACTTTCGTTCCCCTGTCAGTGGGGATCCGGAGCGGTCGGGTCTGACGCGTTCGGCACTTCCGGACCCGTCTCCGGCTCCACCTGCTGCACCACCGGCGGCCCGGACGGTTCCGGCAGATTGACTTCATTGTTCGCCTCGCCATTCGAACCGCAGGCGGAAGCTAAAGCCAGCAACGCGGCAGCGCAGATTCTCGTCAGCTTCTTCATCGACTGCTCAACCGCGAAGGAAAGGCGCTGTTCCGGGAAACGGTTGACGAGGCGTTCGGCGAAGCCCTTATTCCCCCCATGATCACGGACACCAGCGTCAATGCGATCGCCGACATCATCCAGCTGTCGGTGGCGCCGGTTTTCCTGCTGGCGGGCATAGCCGGCATCCTCAACGTACTGGCGGCGCGGCTGGCGCGGATAGTTGACCGCGCCCGCAGCCTCGAATCGGACGTGCCCACCGCGGAAGCGGAGGTGCAGAGGGCCGAAATCCGCGAATTGGCGGTGCTCGACCGGCGCATGACCATGTGCCACTGGTCGATCGGCCTTTGCACCTTCGCGGCCTTGCTCGTCTGCGTGGTGGTGATGGTGCTGTTCGTGGCGGTGCTGAGCGAGCTTCACTTCGCCGTGCCGGTGTCGCTGCTCTTCATCGGCGCGATGGTGAGCGTGACCCTAGGCCTTCTGCTCTTCCTCGGCGAAGTCACGATCGCCACGCGATGGGTGAGGGTCAGCGAGCAGTTCGTGCTGAAGGGCAAGCCGCGCTTCGACCGCTAGGCTGTTCAGAGCTCTCGATGCCCATCGTCAGAGCAGCCGCAACGGACGCCTGAAGAAAAGAGCCCGGCGGCTCACAAGTTTAGGTCGCTGCGCAGGCGCAAATATAGTATAGTTTCAGGCCATTGATGGCGACTCGCAGATCTTCGGATGCCCACCCCGAACGCGATCGTCGCCCGCCCCGGCAGGGGAGGCCGGGGCCCCGTTTTTCAGCTTTTCGCCTTGCCCTTCTTCTTGCCCCGACTGTTCGAAGCTTGCTTCGCCCCGTCTGCGGAGGCCGGCTTTTCGTCGAGGCTGTCGATCAGGTCGCGCGCCGCATCGAGCAGCGCCCGCTTCACGGTTGCGCCGATGGCGGCGGTTTCTCTTACAGTTTCGGAAGTTAGATCTTCGGCGGTCCGGCGCACGGATCTTGCGGCCTTGTTCTGCGCTGTCAGCGATGCCGCCGCGGCGGTCAGCGCGGCCGCCACCAGTTCGCTGATCACCGGCTGCTTCGCCAGCGAACGGGCGGCGTTGCCCACCTTGCGCAACTCCTTGGGCACCTTCACCCCGGCAATCTTCTTGGGGAGCTTCGCCTGCTTGTCCTTGGCCATCACGCACCTCGCATCGGTTCTCTGCCGTTACGAGTTAAGCGCCGAACGGTTCCCTTTGTCGAGCCTCAGAGCCTCTCCAGCAACTCGGCGGCGAAGACGGAAAGCGTGTCGTCCCGTGCGCCCATGATGACGATGCGGTCGCCGGGCCGGGCCAGCGCGCGGAGCCGTTCGCCGCATTGGGGGCGGTCGGGGATATGCTCCGCCTGCCTGCCGCCGGCGCGCACACCCGCGACGATGTCCCCGCTGCCGACGCTGCGGTCGACGGTGCCGCCATAATAAACCGGATCGGGCATGATGAGGACGTCCTGCTCCTTCAGCCGCTCGGCAAAGCAGTCGATCAGTTCGCGGCCCATCGCCCGTAACGGCCCGTAACCATGCGGCTGGAACAGGATGAGGAGGCGCCCCGGGAAGGCGTGGAGAGTGGCGAGCGTCGCGGCGATCTTGTCGGGATTGTGCCCGAAATCGTCGATCACGCTGATCCCGTTTCTCGTCCCCACAAGCTCGAAGCGGCGGCGGAGGCCGGTGAATCCCGCCAGCGCGGAAGCGGCACTCGCCAAATCCACTTCCGCGGCCGCGCAGGCGGCGAGCGCCGCCAGCGCGTTGGAAGCGTTGTGGCGGCCGGGAACGCCGAGCCGCACCTCGAAAGCCTGGCCGGTAGATCGGCGAGTAACCGAGAAGGAGATGGCGAGCGGCTCCTCCGTAACATTGCCGCCGAGCAGGTCGGCATCCTCGTCCTCGAAGCTGAAGGTCGTCAGCCGCTCGGGCGCGACGCTCGCGGCGAGCCGCCGCGTCTCCTCGTCGTCGAGGTTGAGCACGGCCGTCCCCGCCCTGGTCACGAAGTCGAGGAACAAGGTGCGTAATTCGTCCATAGATTTGTGGTCGAGCGTGATATTGCCGAGCACCGCGACCTTCGGCCGGTAAAGCGAAATCGAGCCGTCGCTTTCGTCCACTTCGCTGACGAAGACGTCGCCGCCGCCCACCAAAGCGCTGGCGAAAGGCGTGTCGGGAGTGACGAAATTCTTCATCACCGCGCCGTTCATGACGGTCGGGTCGCGCCCCACCTGGTGGAGAATCCAGCCGACCATGCCGGTGGTGGTCGATTTGCCGCTGGTGCCTCCGCAGGCGATGCTGACGGGGGCGGCATTGAACAGCTCCGCAAGCAATTGCGGCCGCGTCAGCCGCTCTGCGCCCACCTTCATCGCCGCCTGCACGTCGGGCACCGTCTCCTCGATCGCGGCGGAGGTGACGAGGATTTGATCGGGGCTGGTCACGCCGCTGCCGTCCTGCGGGAAGAGGCGGATGCCCTGACGCTCGAGGAAGGCGAACTTGTCGGCGACGCGGCCCTGGTCGAGCGAACGGTCGGAGCCGGCTACCTCATGGCCTTGTGCCCGCACGATCGAGGCCAATGGCAACATCCCGCTGCCGCCGATGCCGCAGAAGAAATAGGATTTGGCGTGATTCATCCCTTGCCCCTATTGAGAAGCAGCGGCCAATTCAAAGGCTTTGAGGAGACGATATGCGGATCGGAGTGGTGGCGCCCTCGGCCCCGATCACGCATCAGGTGGCGCAGCGGGCGGCCGCGCTCGCCGCGGAGGAGTTTCCGGACGCCGATCTGGTCTTCCACCCGCAATGCTTCCTCGTCCACAACCATTTCGCCGGCACCGACGCGGAGCGGGCGGCGGCATTTTTGGAAGTTGCGAACGATCCCGGCTTCGACGCCCTCTGGTTCGCTCGAGGCGGCTACGGATCGTGCCGGATAGTCGAGGATGTGCTGGGGCGACTGGGCGACGCGGCGAGGACCAAAAACTATCTCGGCTATAGCGATGCCGGCTATGTGCTGGCCGGACTCTATGCCGCCGGCTTCGGGCGGCTGGCGCACGGGCCTATGGTCAACGATGGGCTGCGAAAGGGCGGGAAGGCCGCCGTTCGCCGGGCGCTGGCCTGGCTCGTTGAAGGCTCTCGGGAGTCTCTCGATCCGAATGCCTCCACCGGCAGGAACGTCGCCTTCAACATAACCGTCTTCAGCCAGCTGCTCGGCACGCCGCTCCAGCCCGATTTGACGGGCCATGTGCTGATGCTGGAGGACGTATCCGAGCATATGTACCGGACCGACCGTTCGATGTTCCACATCACCAGCAATCCGAATGTGAGGAAGGTGGCGGGGATCAGGCTGGGGCGCTGCACGGAGGTGCCGGAGAACGATCCCGATTTCGGCGAAACCGAGGAAGAGGTGGTCCGCCACTGGTGCAAGCGGGCCGGCATCCCCTATCTCGGCCGCGCCGACATCGGCCATGATGCCGGCAACAAGGTGGTGCCGTTCGGCCCGCGCTGAAGCTCACTGAAAATGCCTAACGCTGCCATTAATCTATTTTAATTGTGGATTAGTCGCTTCGGCGAGACGATCCGTAGCGAGAATCCCTTGCGCGAGACGCCCGTTTGCGCTCTATCGGTGGCAAATCAGAGGAGGGCCAGATGGCAACTAACAACAAGGGTGGGTCTAACGCGCTGCAGCGGCCGCTGAAACCATCGGCTGAACTGGCCGCGGTAACGGGTTCGGGCAACATCGCCCGCGCTGACGTCGTCAGCAAGATGTGGGACTATATTAAGAAGAACAACCTTCAGAACCCGCAGAACAAGCGCGAGATCCTGGCCGACGACAAGCTGAAGCCGATCTTCGGCGGCAAGGACAAGGTCAGCATGTTCGAAATGAACAAGCATCTGTCGAACCACCTCAGCAATCCCTAAGCGGTAAAGCCGAGGCGAAAAGGCCCGGGAGCATGGCTTCCGGGCCTTTTTCATGCCCGTGTCAGCGGCAGCCCCGCCAGCCCATCGCGCCGCGTTGGGCCTGGTCGAAATGCAGGTGATCGCGGTGGGCTTCGTTATAGTCGGGGCTGAGCACGGTGGCGAAAAGATCGCAGGCGCCGCTCCGCACCTCCCGAAGAAATGCCGCTTTCGCGCCACCCGCTTCCCAGTCGTTGAGGACCGAGATGCGGGTGCCGTCCTCAAGGCGGAATCCGGCGATATCGACCGCGTTGGCGGTGGCATGCTCGCTCCAGGCGCCTTCCGAACGGCCGTAGATGCGGCGGCAGCTAAAGCTTCCGAAATGGTCGATCGCCTCGACGCGCAGGCCGAAATGTTTGAGCGCTGCGGGCTGGACGACGTGCCATTCCCATAGAGCCAGAGCGGCCGCGACCGAGCAGCTGGTGCCAAGGTCGGGTGGCTTATAGCCAATGCCGAGCGCGCCGCCGGGGCGGAACCGCACCGCATCGTCATAGCCGCATTGCGGGCCGGCGCTGCGCGGCGGGAGCGGCGTGAAGCGCACGCCCGCCATGGACAGGAGGGTGCGGCATTGTTCGCCCTCGCCGCCGAGGCCGGCAAGCTTGCGCCCGGTGAAGGCGCCGACCGGCTGGGTGAGATCGAGCGGCGTCCAGGGGAGGTCCTGCGGGTGGTTGCGGGCGTAGCCGTAGAGCAGCAGGCCCGCAAAGCCGGCAAGGGCGAGGGCGATCAGTATCTTCAGGAAGCGCAGCGCTGCCATTAATGCAGGACGCCCGGCGGGTGCTTGCGGTTGCCGCTAGCTCCGCCGCGCCGTTTCCAGCAGCTCCGCGGTAACGGGATAGCCGATCTCTTCGGGGATACAGACCCACTTGCGACCCTCCCGCTCCTCGACCCAGGGCGTGATCTTCCGGACCGCGTGGAGCGCGGCATCGGCGCGGGCTTCTTCGATCGAGCTGAAGCGTGCCAGCCGTTCGAGATTGCGGCGGGTCGGGAAGATGACATGCGCGCGGCCCGCCTCCACCTCCTCCAGGATCGCCTCGGCGCTCGCCCAATAGGCATGCACCGCTTCGGCCTCGTCCGCCGTGGCGGCATGCGCATCGGCGGGCGCCTCGGCGACATAGAAGAGGGTGTCGAAGCGCCGCGTCTCGCGGAAGTTCGGGCACCAGCGGGCAAAGGGCGTGAGGGCACCGAGATCGAGCGTGAGCCCGAGCCGCTCCAGCAGATCGGCGAAGGCGACGCCCTGCGCCAGCCCCTCGCGCAAGGCAATCGCGGCCTCGGCGTCCGGCGGCGGCATGAGGGCGGGAGCGATGCCGGTTTCCTCGATCGTCTCGCGGATGGCTGCGATCCGCGCCGCCGCATCCTCTTCCGGATAGCGGGAGGCGAGCGCCTCGTCCTGCGATTCGATGCGGCCGCCGGGAAAAACCAAAGCGCCCGCCGCAAAAGCCATGCTGTCCGATCGCTTCATGACCAGGATTTCGGGCGCCGATCCGGAGGCGGAGCGCATCAGGATGAGGGTGGCGGCGGGGATCGGTTCGGCAAGCTCGGTCATCGCGTCCTCTAACGCTCCTGCCGAGCAGCGGTGCAAGTCGTCCCGAAAATCATTGGGCGGCATCGAGCCAGTCGCATGCCATCGAAAAGAGGAACAGCTGCTCGAATGCGGCGATGCTTTCGGCCTCACGCCTGCCGTCCCGCCGTGCAGGGCGGAAGCCTGGTGGAGCTGAGGGGAATCGAACCCCTGACCTCTGCAGTGCGATTGCAGCGCTCTCCCATCTGAGCTACAGCCCCGGCCTCCAGGCGAACGCCCCAATAGCCGGGCCGTCGCGCCCGCGCAATCCCGGGCTGTGCACCGCCGGAAGTCGTTTCACCGCCGTGCCCCAACATATTGGCCGAACCTCCGGAACGAGCCGCTTTTCTCCTTCGTTTCCTTACCGATCGCGGGCGCGAATCCTTTCGCCGGTCCTGCGACCCAGAACCACAAAAGGAGAGCTTCCATGAACAACAGGTACGGCGACGACCGGGGCGGCGGCTATGGCGGGCACCGCGACTATGGACGCGGCGACTATGACCGCGGCCGTGGCAATGACGACGACCGCGGCTTCTTCGAGCGTGCGGGCGACGAGGTACGCAGCTGGTTCGGCGACGACGAGGCCGAGCGCCGCCGCGAGCAGGACGAGCGCCGCTGGGAGCGCGAGCGCGGGATGAGCGGCGGCCACGACAATCGATCGGGCGCGGATAGCTTCGGCGGCGGCTGGGGCAACCAGGTGGGTGACAGCTGGAACCGTGAGCGCCCCGGCACGAGCGCCGGCGGCGAAAGCCGCGGCCGGCAAGGCGAGCGCTCCAGCAGCAGCTGGGGCAATGAGAGCTATGGCGGAGGAAGCCGCAACAGCGATTGGGGCGCGGGCGCCAATAGCGGCCGAGGCTGGGATCGCGACCGCTCCGGCAGCAGCCATTCGATGGGCCATTCCGGAGCGCATCACAGGTCGGGAGACGGTAACGAGCGCTACGGCGATTTCAGCTCGGCCGGCGGCGGTGGCGGCAGCGGGCCCGAATTCTTTGGTCAGCCAGGCCAGGGTGGCACCTCCGGTTTCGGCGGCGGCCCCGACCATGGCCGCCGCTTCGACCGGATCGACCCCGGTCATGTCGGCGCGCAGGGCGCACATCCCATGTCTTCGCCCGTCGGAGGCGCTTACGGCTCCGGCTTCGGCATCTCGGCCGGCGGCGGCGGCGGCAGCTCCGCGGCGCGCTATGCGGCGGCCCAGCAAGGCCAGATGCAGCAAGGCGGTAACGCGCAAGGCGGCATGATGGGGAGCGGCACGCATATGGGCGGCCGGCACATGCACGATCCCAATTATTCCGAATGGCGTCGGCGGCAGATCGAATCGCTGGACCGTGACTATGAGGAATATTGCCGCGAGCATCAGTCCAAGTTCGACCAGGAGTTCCATGGCTGGCGCGAGAAGCGCCAGGGCCAGCGCCAGTCAATGAGCCGTGTGACCGAGCATATGGAAGTTGTCGGCAGCGACGATCAGAAGATCGGGACCGTCGACAAGGTGGCCGGCGATCGCATCATCCTCACCAAGAATGACGAGAATGCTGGCGGGCGTCATCATTCGATCCCCTGCTCCTGGATCGAAAGCGTCGACGACAAGGTCCGGGTCAACAAGAGCCGCGACGAAGCGATGCGCCAGTGGCAGGACGAGGAGCGCAGCCGCGCCCTGTTCGAGCGCGAGGATAGCGGCAGCGAAGGCCCGCACGTGCTGAACCGGAGCTTCTCCGGCACCTATTGAGGTCCGGTTCTCGCCTCAGGCAGGCATATCAGTTGGTCCGGCCGCTTCGGCGGCCGGGCCTTTTTTTGTGTTCTGGCTCTGCTAGGTTGCAGGCTGAAACCAAAGGGAGAGGCGGATGGCCACCACCCGCGCATGGCATCTGAAATCGCGTCCCTCGGGCATGCCGGACAGCGGCAATTTCGAATTGAAGGAAGTTCAGCTTCCGGAGCTTTTCGAAGGGATGGTGCGGGTCGAGAACAAATGGCTCTCCGTGGATCCATATATGCGCGGCCGGATGAATGACGTGAAAAGCTATGTTCCGCCGTTCGAGGTTGGGGCGCCGCTCGAGGGCGGAGCGGTCGGCAAGGTCGTCGAGAGCCGCTCGCCGCACTTCAAAGAGGGCGACACGGTCTTTCACATGTACGGCTGGCGCGAAGCGGTCGTGGCGCCGGCGGAGAAGCTCAACAAGGTGCCGCCGCTAGGAGTGCCCGACGAGCAGTGGCTCGGCAATCTCGGCCTCACCGGCGCCACCGCCTATTTCGGGCTTCTGCGGGTGGCCGGGGCGAAGGAGGGCGATGTCGTTTTCGTTTCGGCCGCGGCCGGAGCGGTCGGCTCGGCGGTGGTGCAGATCGCCAAGGTAAAAGGAATGACCGTGATCGGATCGGCCGGCGGCCCGGACAAATGCGCATTCGTGCGCGAGCTCGGCGCCGATCAAGCGATCGATTACAAGGCGGGACCGGTCCTCAGATCCCTGACGGAAGCCGCTCCGCAAGGCATCGACGTTTACTTCGACAATGTCGGCGGCGCACATTTGGACGCCGCCTTCGCCGCTGCACGCAACCGGGCACGCTTCGCCATTTGCGGGATGATCGACAATTACAATGCCGGCCCCCCGCCTTCTTTCCGCTACATCATGCGGGTGATCGCCGCGCGGATCATGCTGAAGGGCTTCATCTATACCGACTACCTGCCCGAAATGGGCGACTTCTACCGCGACATGGGCGGTTGGGTGGCCCGTGGCCAAGTCAAGTCTCGAGAGACTGTGCGCGAGGGAATCGAGGCCATGCCCGACGCTTTCCTCGGCCTGTTCCAGGGCGACAATATCGGCAAGATGCTGGTTAGGCTGTAGCTTCAGGCCAAGGCTTTCGCCCGTTTCCCGATCGCCTCCAGATCCTCTACGAAGCGGGCATATTCCTCCTCGCGATTGTCGCGTACGCGAAGGAGGAAGCTGGGGTGGACCGTCACCCAGGCTTCGCCGCCGTCCCGCGCCTGGTGCGGCCGTCCGCGCATCGCGCCGATGGTCACCACCTTGCCGAACAGCGAGCGGGCGGCGGTGGCGCCGAGCGCGACCGTCACCGACGGGCGGATCAGGGCCCGCTCCTGCTCCAGCCAGAAGCGGCAGGCCTCTATCTCGGGCGCGTCGGGCTTGCGGTGGATGCGGCGCTTGCCGCGCGGCTCGAACTTGAAATGCTTGACCGCATTGGTGACGTAGGTGGCCGAGCGGTCCACGCCCGCATCGGCGAGCGCCCGGTCGAGCAGCTTGCCGGCCGGGCCTACGAACGGCTTTCCTGCAAGGTCCTCCTGGTCCCCCGGCTGCTCCCCCACGAACATGATCTTCGCGTCGATCGGGCCCTCGCCAAACACTGTCTGGGTGCCGCACTTGTAAAGATGGCAGCGGGTGCAGCCTTTCGATTCCTCGCGCGCCGCCTCCCACGCGAGCTGCGCATTGTCGCCGATCAGCCCGCGCCCAGCCATCAGTCGCGCAAAGTGAAGCCGATCCGCAGCGTCACCTGGTAATGAGCGACGCGGCCGTTCTCGACATGGCCGCGGGTTTCCTTCACTTCGAACCAGCGTATGTCCTGCAGGCTCGACGACGCGCGGGCGATTGCCTTTTCGATAGCATCCTCGATGCCGGTGGCCGAGCTTCCAACCACTTCGATGATCTTGTAGATATTGTCGTTCATGGCTCCTCCCTTTCACATACCCCAACGGGCGGGCGGAGCTTACGTTTCAGCGGCCTTGCGCGGCGTTATGGCTGGGCTAGGGTGCGGCCTTCGATATTCGGAGAAATTCCATGCGCCGCCACGCCCTTTTCCTCGCCGCCGCCTTGTTGTTCGCCGCGCCTGCCGCGGCGGCGCCGGCGGACGATTTCAAGCGGCTGCTCGACGAGCATTATGCCTGGCTGCTGCGGCAGAACCCGATTTCCGCGACGGCGCTTGGCGTGCGCGATTACGATGCCACCATCGGCGACTATAGCGACGCGGCCCGTGCGCAGCGGCTGAAGGACGTGAGGGGCTTTCTCGACCGGCTGAACGCCATTCCCGCCGCCGAGCTCAGCGCCGGCGATCGCACCAACCGCTCCATCCTGAAGCGGATGCTGGAAGAAACGCTGGAGGCGGAGCGCTACGGCCAGCGCAAGATGCTCTTCACCACTTATTATGGCTGGCATCAGGGCTTTGCGGGCATGGCCGGCAACCTGCCGTTCCGCACCAAGGCCGATTATCAAAGCTACCTGACGCGGCTCGGCCAATATCCGCGGATGAATGACGCCAATCTGCGGACGACGGCGGAGGCGGTGAAGGAAGGCTTCGTCCTCCCCTGCTCGGTTCTGAACGGGTATGAGCGGACGATTGCGGGCGTGATCGCCGAGGACGTTACCAAGTCGCGCTTCTACGAGCCCTTCCTGCGGAGCCGACCGGTGGACGTCAGCGAGGCCGAGTGGGCGGCGATGCAGCAGCAGGCGCGGCAAGTTATCGCGGACGTTCTCAACCCCGCTTACGCCAAGCACCGCGATTTTTACGCCAAGACCTACGCCCCCGCCTGCGCCAAGACGGACAGCATCTCGGCCCAGAAGGGCGGCCGGGACTATTACGCGTTCCGGGTGCGGCAGGAGACGACCACTAACCTGACACCGGACCAGATCCACGAGATCGGCCTTGCCGAGGCGAGGCGGATCCGGGCCGAGATGGAGCAGGTGGCTAAGGAGGCGGGATTTCCCACCCGCGAAGCCTTCATCCAGGAGATCCGCACCAACCCCCAATATTTCGCCAGGACTCCGGACGAGTTGATGAAGGAGGTCGCCCGGGTCACCAAGGCGATCGACGGCAAGATGCCCGAGCTGTTTGGAACACTGCCGCGGCTTCCCTACGGCATCCGCGAAATACCGGCCGAAATCGCCGAAGGCACCACCACCGCTTATTATAACAGCGGGTCACCCGAGAGCGGGATCGCCGGCACCTATTATGTCAACACCTCCAAGCTCAACCAGCGGCCGCTCTGGGAAGTGCCGGCGCTGAGCCTCCATGAAGCGGTGCCGGGGCATCACCACCAGATCGCGCTGGCGCAGGAGCTGGAGATTGCGCCCTTCCGGCGCAACTTCACCGGCTTCACCGCCTTTACCGAGGGCTGGGGCCTCTATTCCGAGAGCCTGGGACGTGAAATGGGCCTCTACGACACGCCGGCCAAGAAGATGGGGCAGCTTTCCTACCAGATGTGGCGGGCGGCGCGGCTGGTGGTCGATACCGGCATTCACGCCAAAGGGTGGGACAAGGCGCGCGCGATCGCCTTCATGAAGGAGAATACCGCGCTTACCGACGCCAATATCGAAGCCGAGGTGAACCGTTACATCAGCTGGCCGGGACAGGCGCTAGGCTACATGCTCGGCAACATCCGCATCCGCGAACTCCGCGCGAGGGCGGAGCGGGAGCTGGGGCCGAGGTTCGACCTCAGGCGCTTCCACGACGCCGTGCTGCTCCAGGGTTCGGTGCCGCTCGACGTGCTGGAAACACAGATCGGCGAGTGGATCGCCGCCGAGAAAGCCCGCGCCTGAGGTGGGGGCGGTTTAGGGGTTGGGTCTCGGTTGCGGGTTTGCGCGACGGTCGGCGCGGTGCTGGCGCATCATTTCCTCCCAGCAGCCGGTAAAGCCGCCGGGGCCGACGGTCGAGCAGCTCTGGATGCCCTGGTCGCCTACGGTCTCCAGGCTCTCGGCACGCACCGCCCAGCTTTCGCCGCCGCGCATCCGCTCGCCTTCGCGAAGGTTCTCGGGAATGCGGTAGCGTTCGTTTTCCGGCCGGCGGGCGCAAACGATGATCTCGCCGGTGCCGCGCGGGCACGGATCGTTGCCGAAGACAATGACCCTGTTGACGCGCTCTTCGGGTGTGGGCGAGGCGGTCTGGGCGCTGGAAGCCGTGGCTATGGCGGCAACGCCGGTCAGGGCAACGGCGGCGCCCAAAATGGGCAATATTATCTTCATTACGAGTTCTCCGATCTTTCGATCACTTGAGGTGAGAGCGGTCAAGGTGCTGACTTGGTTCCGTTATCCGCTCCCCCGGGCTTCGTCGTCGGGCGTTTCGCCGCACTGGCTGGAAACGCTTAAATCCTTTTCGACAGGGAAATGGCGGCCCGGCAGCCGGCGCGGATCAGCGCGGAAAGAATCGGGTAGCCGAGCGCATTCTCCGCGCCCGCGGCGATGGCCGTGTCGCGATGCTCGAGCTCTTCGGCCTGGAACTCCTCGATGGTGCCGGCGAGGTCCGGATCGTCCTTGCCCAGCTGGCGGCGCTGGTCGGCATAATGTCTGTCGATTTCGGTCTCGACGGCCGCGGTGCAGGCCATGGCGGCGTCGGGGCCGATGAAGGCCGTGGCGGCGCCTAGCGCGTAGCCGGCGACGTTCCAGAGCGGCTGGAGCAAGGTCGGGCGCACGCCGCGCTCGATCAGCATCGCATCGAAAGCCTTCAGATGCCGTTCCTCCTGGATCGCCATGCGCGCGATGGTGCGCGAGACCGGATGGCGGTTGCCGAGCACGGCTAGCTGCCCCGCATAGATGCGGGTCGCGCCATATTCGCCGGCCTGGTCGACGCGGATCATCGAGGGAATGTCGGCGCGGCTGTCGCCGGGTCGCCAGCCGGGGGCGGCTTCGGAAGGCGGCGTCATGCCGCGCGGGGGCGTCTGAGGCTCAGCCATGCTATTGCCAGTCCGAACCCGATCGAGAAGATCGCGTTCCATCCCGCCAGCGAAATACCCAGGAACGACCATTGCACCTCGTCGCAGCGGACAAGCGGGGTGGCCATGATATCGGCGAGGATGTCGGCGCCGGAGCCGCTGGAGGGGCGCGCGGTGCATTGGGTCATGCCCGGGAAGATGCCGGCCTCGACGCCGGCATGATAGACTCCGATCGCGCCGCTCACCAGGATCGCGAGCGCGGCCAGCCAGACGAAGCTGCGGCCTCTGTCGGCGGCACGGCGCAGGGCGAATGAGATCAGCGCGAAGGCGATGGCGGCGAAATGCGGCCAGCGCTGCCAGTAGCACATCTCGCAAGGGTAGAGCCCGCCCACATATTGCGACCCGTAGGCGCCGGCGAGCAGGGCCGCTGGCACGGCCAGGGCCAGCGCTCGCGCTTTATCAAGGCTCGTCATGCGTGCAGGTCTCCCTCGCTCCGCCCCCTGTAGACGCGGCTCCGCTTTTTTCAAAGCGGCGCCCGCTCAGGCGGAAGCGCTAGCGGCTGCGCGGAGCCGCCGCGGCCGTCTGGGTCTTGCCGAGGCGGGCGAGGGTCTGAAGGGCGTAGTGGAGCTGAAAGTCCTCGATGCCCTTTTTCTTCAGTTCCTCCGCGGTCGCGGCGAAGCGCGGGTCGGGCTTGCCGTCATCCTGGAGAATGTCGTCCTTCACGTTGGCGACGTTCACGAGGTGGCGGCGCAGGTCGGATTCGCGGACGCGGGTGCGGGTCCTGTAATCGGGATCCGAAAGCTGCGGCACCCTGATGTCGGGCGTGATGCCGCCTTCCTGCACGGAGCGGCCGGAGGGCGTATAGTAGCGGGCCGTGGTGAGGCGAAGCGCGGTTTTCTGCGACAGCGGGAGCAGGGTCTGCACCGATCCTTTGCCGAAGGTCCGCTCGCCCATCACAATGGCGCGATGATGCTCCTGGAGCGCACCGGCGACGATCTCGGCCGCGGATGCGCTGCCGGCATCGACGAGCACGATCACCGGAAGCCCGTCCGCCGCGTCGCCCGGACGCGCGTAGAAGCGCTCGATGTCGCTTTTGCTGCGGCCTCGTTGCGAGACGACCTCGCCCCGTTCGAGGAACACGTCCGAAAGCCCCACCGCCTGGTCGAGCAGGCCGCCCGGGTTGGAGCGGAGGTCGAGGATGTAGCCCAGCGGCTTGCCGCCCAGGGACTTCTCGATCGACGCGATCGCGGCAAGCGTCGAGCTGGTCGTGACCTTGCTGAAAGTGTTGACGTTGATGATCCCGATGCGGTCCTTGATCTCCCACTTGACTGCCGGAAGCTCGATGATCGCCCGGGTGATCGTCACGTCGAAAGGCTTGTCGCGGCCGGGGCGGACGATGGTGAGGCGGATCTGGGTGCCCGGCTTGCCGCGCATCTGGTCGACCGCCTCGTCGAGGGTTCCGCCATAGATGAGCTTGCCGTTGAGATGGGTGATATAATCGCCTGCCTTGATTCCGGCCCGCGCCGCCGGGGTGTCCTCGGTGGCGGCGATAACTTTCACCACTTCATCTTCCATAGTGACGTTGAGGCCCAGCCCGCCATATTCGCCCTCGGTATTGGTCATCAGAGCCTGGAAGCCGCGCTCGTCGAGATAGCCGGAGTGGGGGTCGAGGCTGGCGAGCATGCCGTCGATGGCGCCGCGGAGCAGCGTCTTGTCGTCCACCTGCTCGACATATTCGGAGCGGACGCGTTCGAACACGCTCATGAACTGGTCGAGCTCCTTGTACGTGTTGACGTCGACCGACGCGAGCGCCGCGGTCGCCGCCGGGATGAGCGCCACCGCGCTGACCAGGCCGAGGGAGCGCACCAGATTATTGGCCATGGAAGAATCCTGCTGTCTACGAATTGAAGGCAAGCTACAGGCTTTTTAACGCGGCGAAAAGCAACCCACGGTTAACAGGGCCACTCAGCCGATGAAGGAGGTGATCGGCACGGGGCGTCCGGCGTGGCGAAGCTCGACCCCGAGCCGGCCTGAGGCGCGGCCGATCGGGTCGCCGACGCGGACGCTGTCGCCCTGCCGCACGCGAAGCGCGGCGAGATGGGTGATGGCGCTGGTCCAGCCGCCGCCATGGTCGATAATCACCACCTCGCCATAGCTGCGGAAGCGGCCTGCATAGACAATGCGGCCGGCGCGGGGGGCGACCACCGGCGCATCGGCGGAGGTCGCGAAGTCCAAGCCGCGGGCATGGACGCCGGCGTCGCTGATCTCGCCCGTGCCGGCGAGGAGGCGGCCTTCGACCGGCAGGCGGTAGGACGCCCTGCTGTGGGCGGCGGGGGCCGAGCCGGGGCGGAGCACAGGGCCCATCAGGGCGGCGAGTTCGCGGCTGGCCCGATCTTGCCAGCTGCGGCTCCCCATCAACTCGGCTAGCTCGCGGACTTCCTCGCCGAGCGCGAGCGAGCGGTCGCTTTCGCTGAGAGCGGTTCCGGCAAGCTGTTCGGAGCGGCGGAGCTCCCGTTCCTCAAGGCGGGCCAGCGCCAATCGCCGCTGCTTCAGCGAGTCGCGGTTTGCGGCAAGCGCGGCCGCGGCCTCTCGCGCCTCGCGGAGAAGACGGTCGGCGGCGGCGGCTTCGGCGCGGAGGCCTGCACTGCGCTCGCGGACCAGCGGCAGGGTGGAGGCGAGCACGGCGCGTACGCGGACGAGGTCGTCGACCGAACCCGGCTGCACCAGCGCCAGCGCGGGCGGGCGGCGGGCCATGGTCTGGAGCGCAGCGGCTAGACGCGTCACCGGCTGCTGCTTTTCGGCCAGCCGCGCCCGCTGGACGGCCCGTGCGCGGTCGATAAGGAGGATGCGCGCTTCGGCCGCGCTGATCTCGGCCTCGATCCGCTGAATGTCGGCGATCAGCATCTCGGCTTGGGCGCGGGCGCGCTGCGCCTCGTTCGCCGCCTGGGCGGCCTGCTGCTCAAGCCGGCTGGAGCGGCGCGCCGCATCGGCCGCTTCTCTCTGCGCTTGCTCAAGCGTCGGAGCGTTGGCCCGAACCGCGGCGACGCCCGCCAGAGAGGCGGCGAGGGCAGCGGAAAGAATGAGCCGGCGCATCGGCTAACCTTCGCGATGATACGGGTGGTTGGCAAGAATGCTGGTCGCCCGCCATAATTGTTCGGCCAGCATGGCGCGGGCCAGGAGGTGCGGCCAGGTCGTTTTGCCGAAAGCGATGAGCAGGTCCGCGCCGGCGCGATCGGCATTGTCGAAGCCGTCCGCTCCACCGATCAGGAAGCGGGCCTCGCGCTTGCCCATGTCTCGCCATGTCTCGAGTTTCCTGGCGAAAGCCTGGCTGCCGAGCTGCTCGCCTTTTTCATCGAGCAGGATGGTGACGCTGTTGTCGGCGGGAGGCGGCGGCTTGCCGCCGCTTTCGGGCAGCTCGGTCAGCTTCACCGGCCAGGAAAGGCGCTTCAGATAGCGCTCGACCAGCTCGGCCTCGGGGCCGCGCCCGATCCTCCCCCTGGCCACGATGTGGAGGAGCAAAGGCTAGACGCCGGAGGGCGCCGGAGCCGCACTTTCCTCAAAGGCCCACATCCGCTCCAGATTGTAGAAGCTCCGGACTTCGGGGCGGAACAGATGAACGATCACGTCTTCGGCGTCGATCAGCACCCAGTCGGCGACCGGCAGGCCTTCGATGCGGACGTTGCGGCCCAGCTCGCGCTTGATCCTTTCGGTGAGCTTTTGCGCCATAGACGCGACCTGCCGAGTAGAGCGGCCGCTGGCGATCACCATATGATCGGCGATATTGGATTTTCCGGTGAGCGGAATGGAAACGACTTCCTGGGCCTGGTCGTCATCCAGGGAGCGAAGCACGAGATCGTGCAGGGCTTCGGCCTGGTCGAACTCTCCGCCTTCACGCGGAGCTGGTGATGGTGCGGGCAAACTGCCTCCTCATGTCAAAGGCCGCCGCGTCACGCCGTCGCGGAGCGCCTGGGGGTTCAACGATTTATGCCTGTTTTGGTGCCAGTCGGGCTCGGCAACGCGGATGCCGGTGGCTGATGTCGGGTCGGGCGGCAGATCAAGCAGCACGAGCGCCGGCGGTCTCCACTTCGTCCACTCCCTTGCCTTGGCCGCGGGCCGGACGAAGCGGCGCAGCCAGCCCATTGCGCGTGCCGCATGGGCGCCGCCATCATAGCCCGGCCGCGAAACGACCGCAATCGGAACCAGCGCCGCGATCCTGCGCCAGTCGCGCCAGCGATGGAACTGGTGCAGATTGTCCACACCCATCAGCCATATGAATTGCCGGTCGGGAAAGCGGCGGCGGAGTTTCCGGAGCGTATCGACCGTGTAGCGGGTGCCGAGTTCGCGCTCGATCGCAGTGACGCGGACCGGAAGCCCGCGCGCCGCCGCTTGCGCGGAAGCGAAGCGGGCGGCGAGCGGCGCCATGCCTTCTGGATCCTTCAGCGGGTTTCCGGGCGAGACCAGCCACCAGACCTCGCTGAGGGCCAAGGCACGGGCGGCATGGATGCTGATCCGCCGGTGCCCGCGGTGGGCCGGGTTGAAGCTGCCGCCGAGAAGGCCGGTCATGGTCATGCCAGCCGCGTTAGCATGGCAGAAGCCGCAAGCGAACGCTCTCGACGCCTCGCGGCGGTTGCGGCATATCCGGGGCAGCAAGGGGTGCCGATGGTGGAGGGAGCGGAAGGCATTGGCGAGGCAGTGACCGGCGGGCTTGTCGCCCGGGCGGTGGAGCCTAGCGCCGGTGAAGTCTCCCGCCATGCCCGCAACTGCCTCAATTGCGGCACCGAGCTCGCCGGCGACTTCTGCCATAATTGCGGGCAGCGGGGGCATGTCCACCGCACGCTCGGCGCTTTCTGGCACGACATTGCGCACAGCGTGCTTCATTTCGAAGGCAAGATCTGGCGGACGCTGCCGCTTCTCGCCTGGAGACCGGGCGAGCTGACTCGCCGTTATGTCGAAGGCGAGCGGGCGCGGTTCGTCTCGCCGATGGCGCTGTTCCTCTTCTCGGTCTTCCTCATGTTCGCCGTCTTCTCCGCCCTCGGCGGACCGATCGGTAGCGGTTCGCCCCAGATCGAGGCTACCCCTGCCGAGGAGCGGGCGCGGGCCCAGCAGGAGTTCGAGCGGGAACGGGCGGAGAGCCTGGCCGAGCTTAACCGCCTTCGCCAGGAGCGCGCCCGGCTCGCGGCGGCCGGGCAGGCGACCACGGAGGTCGACCTGGAAATCCGGGACGAGGAGCGCTCGCTGGCGCTGAGGGAACAACTCTTCAGGCAGGCGATGACGCTGATCGGGGAAGAGGAAGCGCGCGAGGCGGAGCAGGCGAAAGCGGAGGCGGCGGAAAGCCAGCCTGGTCCAGTCAAGCAGGCGGCGGAACGGGCCGACGAGGAGAAGCTCGTGGTTGTTTCCGGAGCGGACTCGCTCAACGACTGGTTCAATTCCGCCTACAAAAAAGCCAAGGAGAACCCCTCGCTGCTGATCTACAAGCTGCAGACGAATGCTTACAAATTCTCATGGGCGCTGATCCCCATCTCGGTGCCCTTCGTTTGGCTGCTGTTCCTGCACCGGCGGAGATACCGCCAGTACAAGGTCTATGACCACACCGTCTTCGTCACCTATTCGATCGCCTTCATGAGCTTGGGACTGATCGTGCTGACCCTGCTGAGGCCGCTGGGGCTTAGCGAGGCAATATCGGTCCTCGCCATGATCTTCGTCCCGCCGATCCACATGTACCGGCAGCTTCGCGGCGCTTACCAGCTGTCCCGGTGGAGCGCGCTGTGGCGCACCTTCCTGCTGCTGAACTTCGCCTTCGTCGCGGCCGGCCTGTTCTTCACTCTGCTGCTGGCGCTGGGGGTACTGGGTTAAGTTAGGACTGGCACGGATATTTGCGCTGCATGAAGCCCCGGAAAGCCTG
This sequence comes from Allosphingosinicella sp., assembly GCA_035553755.1. Lineage (GTDB taxonomy): Bacteria > Pseudomonadota > Alphaproteobacteria > Sphingomonadales > Sphingomonadaceae > Allosphingosinicella. Next base: position 8,620 of record DATMJS010000060.1, on the reverse strand, counting down.
CTGGATCGGCATTGATCGCTGGGCGGCGGGGATCGAGTTCAGATGGTTTAGCAGCTCTTCGGAATTGAGCTGGATCTTGTCCGGCATGCAGGTGGCCGGTTTGCGCCCGGCCTTGCGGGCGGCCAGCTGCTCGGCCCGCACGGCAAGAGCGGAGTTCTGGATCTCCTTCTTGAGCACGCCGATGTCCTTCGAGAACATCGCCATCATGCCCTTCTTCTTGAGCCCGTCGGCCTTGCCGAGGAATTGCGACACCGGCATTGACTGGGCATGAGCCGCCGACAGCGGCGCCAGCGCCAGAAACAGCGCCGCAACGAACTTTTTCATGATTTCCTCCCCACTTAAGCAGGAGCAGCTTTGCGGGTGGACAATGAACGGAGGCTGACGAGCCGCCGGCGCGGCAGGGGGATCAGGCGCCTTGAGGGGCCGGTCCACCGATGCCGCCGCGGGGCTTGCGCGTCGAAGGGATGGACGATCCGGTGACCGGAAGAACGGGACGCTTGGTGCCCGGATCCTCGCGGCCGATATCCTCGCCCTTGATCGCCTTTTTGGCTTCCTCGCCGGTCAGAGTCTCATATTCGAGCAACGCGGCGGCGAGGTTGTGGAGCTCGTCAAGATGGTCGGTCAGCACCTTGCGGGCGGTCGCTTCGGCTTCCTCGATCAAACGGCGGACCTCCTGGTCGATCAGCTGCGCCGTCTCGGCCGAGATGGACTGGGTACGGGCGACGCTGTGGCCGAGGAAAACCTCATCCTGATTGTCGCGGTAGCGGAGCCAGCCGAGCTTCTCGCTCATGCCGTACTCCATGACCATCGCCCGCGCCATGTCGGTGGCCTGCTGGATGTCGTTGGAGGCGCCGGTGTTGAGTTCGTCCTCGCCATAGATGATCTGCTCGGCGATGCGGCCGCCGAAGCAGAGCGCGAGCCGCGCCTTCATCTGCTTCATGGACATCGAGTAGCGGTCCCGCTCGGGCAGGTTCCAGGTGACGCCCAGCGCGCGCCCGCGCGGGATGATCGTTACCTTGTGGAGCGGATCGCAGCCGGGAACGTGGAGCGAAACGAGCGCGTGGCCGGCCTCGTGATAGGCGGTAGACTTCTTCTCGTCCTCGGTCATCACCATGGACTTCCTCTCGGCACCCATCATGACCTTGTCCTTGGCTTCCTCGAACTCGCTCATGGCGACGAGGCGCTTGCCCTTGCGGGCGGCGAGGAGCGCGGCTTCGTTGACAAGGTTGGCAAGATCGGCGCCCGAAAAGCCCGGAGTGCCGCGGGCGATGGTGCGCGCATCGACGTCGGGCGCGAGCGGCACCTTCTTCATGTGGACGGCGAGGATCTTCTCGCGGCCCATGATGTCCGGGCGCGGGACTACCACCTGCCGGTCGAACCGGCCGGGGCGGAGCAAGGCGGGATCGAGCACATCCGGGCGGTTGGTCGCGGCGATGATGATGATGCCTTCATTGGCCTCGAAGCCGTCCATCTCGACGAGCAGCTGGTTCAAGGTCTGCTCGCGCTCGTCATTGCCGTTGCCGAGGCCGGCGCCCCTGTGGCGGCCGACCGCGTCGATCTCGTCGATAAAGACGATGCAGGGCGCGTTCTTCTTGGCTTGCTCAAACATGTCGCGGACGCGGCTGGCGCCGACGCCGACGAACATCTCGACGAAGTCGGAGCCTGAAATGGTGAAGAAGGGCACGTTCGCTTCGCCGGCAATGGCGCGGGCGAGGAGGGTCTTGCCGGTGCCGGGCGAGCCGACCAGCAGCGCGCCCTTCGGGATCTTGCCGCCGAGCCGGGCGAACTTGGTCGGGTCCTTCAGGAAATCGACGATCTCCTGCAGTTCCTCCCGCGCCTCGTCGATGCCCGCGACGTCGTCGAAGGTGACGCGGCCATGCTTCTCGGTCAGCATCTTGGCCTTGGACTTGCCGAAGCCCATCGCCCCAGACCCCGCATTCTTCTGCATCTGCCGCATCACGAAGAAAGCGATGCCGAGGATCAGGAGGAAGGGGAGCGACTGATAGAGCAGGATCAGCCACACGCTGGTCTGCTGCTCGGGCTCTGCGGAAAAGGCGACGCCGCGTTCCTTCAGCCGGTCGACCAGCTGCGGATCCTGGGGCGCGTAGGTGCGGAAGGTCTCGTCATTGGTGAATTTGCCGGAAATCACTTCCTTTCCGATAGCGACTTCCTTGACCGAGCCTTCCTCGACGCGGGTGAGGAATTCCGAATAGGCGATCCCGTCCCCCGTGGCGCTGCGGCCGCCGCCGTCGACGATCTGCACGAACAGGACCAGCGCCAGCAAAATGCCGGCCCAGATGAAGAGGCTCTTCATCCACGGATTGCCCTGGGGTTCCTTCTGGTCGTCGTTCATCGAATGATCCTGCGTGAGATTTCCACCCTAAATAGGGACGGCGATGTGCAAGGACAATGTAGCCGGAATTGCTGAATATCCGCTTTACCTCGTCCTGCGGGATCGGTGACGCTGCCGTAAACGAGGTTATCGGACGGGGCGGTCATCCGGGCCGCTGCGATACGCCGTCTCCGCGCGCTCGACATAGACCACGCGCTCGCCCCGCCTTCCGGCGAGGCCGAACAGGCCCAGAAGCCCAAGCAGGCCGAGCAGGCCCCAGTCAAAGCCCCGATCGTCTTCCTCGACTTCGAGCGGCACAAGCTCGTTATAGCCGTTGGCATAGGGGTTCGCGAGCGGATCGTCGACCGGCGGAAGGGTGAGATCGGGCGCCGGCACCGTCGTCACCACCGGCTCGGAGGGAGCAGGGGGCGGGGCGGTCGCGGCGGGAGGAGGCGTCGTCCGCTCAATCTCGGTCCTGGTGGTGGTCGTGGTGGCGGGCTCGGTGGTGGTGACGGTCGTATTGCCTGCAACCGTCTCGTTCTGTGCCGTTGCCGTAGCCGGCGCGAACGCGAAAAGGGCCGCCGCGGCGGCTCCTGCCAGTTTCAGTTTCATGCTGTCCTCTCCTGTCTTGCGCCGCAAAGGCATCGGAAGCTTACCCGTTCCATGAAAGCCGGAACCGTTCAAGCTCCCCGCGGGTATAGGCCCGCTGATGCGCCGGCCGTTCCTCCCTATGTTGAGGCGCTACACAAGTGCAGCGCCAACTCAACCGAGTCATAGAACTGGACGAGAATCCGTTCGACGCGGCGGTGGACCTGGAAGGACATAGTCAAGGCCGCGAGACAGCTTGCTCCTCGGGCGGACGCGGACTGGCGCCGACCGCGTTGAGTTTCCTGGCGAGGACCGCGAAGGCAAGGTCGCGGCTGCGGGGGAGGCCGAAGCGTGGATCGTCGAGCGGGAAGGGCCGCTCTTCGCCGGTCGGCGCATAGCCGCGGCGGACATAATAAGCGATCAATTCGGAGCGTTGGCGGATGACGGTCATCTCCATGCGCTTGGCCCCGAAGCGGGACGCCGCCTCCCTCTCGGCCGCCTCGATCAGCATCTTGCCGAGGCCGCGGGCCTGGAGCAGCGGATCGACGGTAAGCAGCCCGAGGTAAGCCAAGCCTTCTTCTTTGGAGGCGATCTGGACGCAGCCGATGATCTTCTCCTCTGCTTCCGCGACAAGGATGCACTGGTGGGGATCGGCCATGACATCCGCCAGTGCGGCCATGTCGGTTCGCTGTCCGTCGAGCAGATCCGCCTCGTGGGTCCAGCCCGCGCGCGCCGTATCGCCCCGATAGGCGCGCTCGATCAGCCGGTGGAGCGGCACGAGGTCGTCGGCTGTCGCGGCGTGGATGGACGAGCCTGGCATTGCGCACTTATGGCGCCGGGGCCGCTGAGGCGCCAGACGTCAGCGCGCGTTGCGAGTGGCCCAGATCAGAAAGCGGCCGAACAGGAACCAGCCGCCGCCGGAGGGGCGCTGAGAGGGTGAAGCGGAACGAATCATTCGGATATCCCCTTGGCAGAACCTTAGCCTGCACCGGGAATATTGCGAGCCCATTACAGGCGCTTCAAAGCACCTGGGTCTTGTAATGGTGCCAGGCGAAGATGGCCGCGGCGCCGCGATGGGGGCGCCAACGCTCGGCGAGCGCGCGGATCTGCTTTTCGTTGGGACGCTCGCGAAGCCCCATGATCCTCCCGATCTCGATCTGGACGGCGAGGTCGCCCGCCGGCCAGACGTCGGGCCGGCCCTCGGCGAACAACAGGTAGATTTCCGCGGACCAGCGGCCGATGCCCTTGACCTTGGTGAGCTGCGCGATCGCTTCCTCGTCGTCGTCCGGCAAGTTGCGGAGGTCGACCTCGCCCGTAAGCACTTTTTCGGCAAGGCTGCGCGCGTAGCCGCTCTTCTGACGCGAGAGGCCGGCCGAGCGCAGCGTCTCGTCGCTCGCTGCGGCGAGCTTCTTCGGATCCTCCGCGCCGCCGATCAGGGCGTCGAGCTTGTTCCAGACCGCGCGAGCGGCGTGAAGGCTCACCTGTTGGCCGACGATGGTGCGCAGCAATGTCGGATAGCCGGGGTCGTTTAGCCTGGGTTCGGGATAGCCGACCCGCGCCAAGGCGGCTGCGAAGGCGGGCTCGCGTCGCGCCAGTTCGTCCACGCCCGCGCGCAACGCCTCCGCCGGTATCCCCTTCACCTGCGCTTCAACCCCGCGCGACCGCCGCCGCATAAAGCGCGATCGCGGCGGCGTTGGAGACGTTGAGGCTTTCGATGCGGTCGCTGATAGGGAGCCGCGCCAGCGCGTCGCAATGGGTTTCGGTGTTCTGACGCATGCCTTCGCCCTCGGCGCCGAGCACCAGCGCGATCCGGGGCGGACCCATTGCTTCGGCCAGTGTCATCTCGGCTTCCCCGGTAAGTCCGACCCTCCAGAAGCCGGCTTCGGCGATCTCGTCCAATGCACGGGCAAGGTTCACGACGCGCACCCAAGACACCGTCTCGAGGGCTCCGCTCGCCGCCTTGGCGAGCGCGCCGGATTCGGGCGGCGCGTGCCGGTCCTGGGTGACGATGCCGAGCGCGTCGAAAGCGGCCGCCGAGCGCAGGATAGCGCCGACATTGTGCGGATCGGTGACCTGGTCGAGCACCAGCAGCGGCCGCCCGTCCTCGGCCTGGTCGAGCAGATCGCCGAGCCAGATGTCCTCCAGCTTCTCGAGCTCTATCACGATCCCCTGATGCGGAGCGTCGCCCGGCACCAGCCTTCCGAGATCGGCGGCATCGGCGAAGGCGAGGGGGATCGACGGATCGAAATCGAAATCGGCCGCCGCCTCGCGCGTCACCCAGATGCGCTTCACTACACGGCTGGGGTTTGCCAGCGCTGCCGCGACCGCATGGCGCCCCCAGAAGCGGGGCCGGTTTTCGGGCTTAGAGGCCTGGCGGGCTTTGCGGCGCATTGCCGCTCCATGAAGGCTGGCCCCTGCCGTTGCAACCCGCGTTGACAGCCGCTCACCCTTTCGCCATGGAGCCGCCTTCCTATCTATAGGCGCTCAGCTGGACAGGTGGCCGAGTGGTTAAAGGCAGCAGACTGTAAATCTGCCCGGGTTTCCCGTACGCTGGTTCGAATCCAGCCCTGTCCACCAGTGCCGGAGGTCGGAATGCGGGTGTAGCTCAATGGTAGAGCAGAAGCCTTCCAAGCTTACGACGGGGGTTCGATTCCCCTCACCCGCTCCAGCCTTCCGCTTCCGCCTCAGCGGCTCTGGAGCCAGCTCATCAGCTCCTGGAATGGGATCACCTGATTGAAGGCGATGCCTCCCTGGCCTTCCTCGTACCAGCGCACGACGCCGGCGATCGGGCGCCATTTCTCGAAGGTGAGGACGACGGCTTCGCCGACCTTCAGCGGCTGATCGATCTCGATGCGTACGCCCCCCTGGCTGATGTCGCAGCTGTTGAACGGGTAGATGCGCGCGCCGACGCGGATCTCGCCCAGCCGGTCCACCTCGACCCGCGGCATGCGCGGGCGCCAGCCGCTGTCGGTGCCGGTTTGGGCAGCGAGGAGATCGGCGACATCGATCCGCTCGTCGAAGGCGATGCCGACATTGCCGTCGCGCACCCAGTTGATGGTGCCGCTCGTCTGCTGGTTGGTCTTGAGCTCGACCGAGACCTTCTGGCCTTCCTTCACCGGGGAATATACATGGGCGCGCAGCCCGCCGGCCGAGATGTTGCGGATGAGGCAGAGCTCGCGCCGCCCGTGAATCATGATCGTGCCGACGCGGAGCGTCGTCAGACGGCGTGCCGCCCCGCTGCGGTCGTGCGGAGAGGGCGTGTCCTCCGAGAAGGAGAAGATCGTCTCCTCGGTCGGCTCCCCCGACAATTTCCTGTTTTCGTGACCCATCGGACCCTGCGTCTGGTGTTTCACGGGGTTAGTAGCGGCTGAGGTTTAAGAAGCGGTTTACGCTCTAAGCCGCAGGGGCCCGGGCGAAATCAGAAGCTTTGTTCTTCGTAGATCCGACCGACATCGCCGTTCCACTCGCCCCGGTAGCGGTCGAGCAGCATTTCGGCCGGAGTCTTGCCCCGCGCCACGATCTCGCGCAGCGGATCGAGGAACCCGGCTTCGCTGTCGCCGGCGGCATTGAGCCGTCCGCGCGCGCCAAGGCCCTGCTCGGCGATGTCAAGGATGCGCCGCCCGAAGTCGCGCAGGCTTTCGCCGCCGGGCGTCACCGTCTGAAGGCCGAACTCGGGCACGGCATCGCGCAGCTGCTGGCGCTCCTCGATCGTCCAATGCTTCACCTCGTCCCAGGCGGCGTCGAGCGCCGTCTGATCGTAGAGCAGGCCGACCCACAAAGCGGGCAGCGCGCAGATGCGGCTCCAGGGGCCGCCATCGGCGCCGCGCATCTCGAGGAAGCTCTTGAGGCGCACCTCGGGAAAGGCGGTGGAGAGATGATCGGTCCAGTCGGAAAGGCGCGGCTTCTCGCCGGGGAGGACGGAGAGCTCACCCTTCATGAAGTCGCGGAAGGAAAGGCCGGCGGCGTCGATATAGCGGCCGTCGCGGAAGACGAAGTACATCGGCACGTCGAGCGCATAATCGAGGTAGCGCTCGTAGCCGAAGCCGTCCTCGAACACGAAGGGAAGCATGCCCGTGCGGTGGGGGTCGGTGTCGGACCAGATATGGCTGCGGTAGGAAAGGAAGCCGTTGGGCTTGCCTTCCGTAAAGGGCGAGTTGGCGAAGAGCGCGGTGGCAAGCGGCTGAAGGGCTAGGCCGACGCGGAATTTCTGCGCCATGTCGGCTTCGGAGGAATAGTCCAGATTAACCTGTATGGTACAGGTGCGCAACATCATGTCGAGCCCTAGACCGCCCACGCGCGGCATGTGGCGGAGCATGATGGCATAGCGGCCCTTGGGCATGATCGGCAGCTCTGCCCGGGCCTTGTCGGGCCACATGCCGAGACCGAGGAAGCCGAGGCCAAGCTTGTCGCCGACCGCCTTCACCTGATTGAGGTGCCGCCCGGCCTCGGCGCAGGTCTGGTGCAGATGCTCGAGCGCGGCCCCGGATAATTCGAGCTGGCCGGCGGGTTCGAGGCTGACATTGCCGTCGGGGCCAGAGAGCGCGATCACATTGCCGCTTTCGACCACCGGCTCCCAACCGAACTGGGTGAGCTCCATCAAGAGGTCGCGGATACCGCCGGGTTCGTCATAGGCCGGCGCTCGATGGTCCGCCCGGCGATAGACGAACTTCTCATGCTCGGTGCCGATCCGCCACGCTTCCTTCGGCTTCTCGCCTTTTATGAAGGGGCGGAGGAGGTCGTCCCGGCTTTCGATCGGCGGATCGAAGCTGTCGGAGGCGGCGCGCGTGGTCATTCCGGCCCTGTAGCCGCGGCGGCGAATCCCCGCCAGCCGGTTTCAACAGACTACCGATTGGATGCAGCGTCCCAATCCCCGGCCGCTGCCATCCACAGGCTGACCGCGGCGAGGGCGGCGGTGTCGGCGCGGAGGATGCGGGGGCCGAGCGAGACGGGGAGGGCCTGAGGCACCGCCCGAATCGCCGCCCGCTCTTCGTTGGTGAAACCGCCCTCGGGCCCGATCAGGATCGCGGCCGGTCCGACCTTCACCGCTTCCGCCATTGCTTCGCCGCCTTGTTCGTCAGCGAAGATGAGAGCGCGGTCGGCGGGCCAGCTTCCGAGCAGCGCGTGCAGCTTCCGGGGCTCGTCCAGTTGGGGAACCGCGGTGCGCTCGCATTGCTCGGCGGCCTCGACGGCATGCGCCTTCAACCGCTCGACGTTGACACGATCGACGATCGTGCGCTGGGTGAGGACAGGGACGAGCCTCGCCACCCCCAGCTCGGTCGCCTTTTCCGCCAGCCAATCGATCCGGCCTCGCTTCAACGGCGCGAAGAGCAGCCAGAGGTCCGGCACCGGCTCGCGCGGCCGGAGATGCTGCATCACTCGGAGCGAAACCCGCCGCTTGCCGGCATCCGTCACCTCGGCCAGCCATTCTCCCGTCCGGTCGTCGAACAGCTTGACCTGCGCGCCCGGCCCAAGGCGGAGGGCGGTGCCCAGATAATTGGCGGCGGGGCCTTCCAGTGCCAGCTCCATGCCGCCCCCAAGTGGCTGATCCACGAAGAGGCGGGGAAGGCTGGATGGCGGCCAGGCGGGGGTGGCGGGCATGCGCCTTCCTATCCGGTCGTGCCGAACGAAGTCGAGACGCGCCTGCACTGACGGTCCTCGACTTCGCTGGAAGCGAACGGATATGGGACGAAACATGGAAGA
>DATMJS010000059.1:0-5099 GCA_035553755.1 Allosphingosinicella sp. | reverse complement strand
CCACCGGCAAGCCGAAGGGCTGCGTCCACTATCACCGCGACATTCTCGCCTCAGCCGACAGCTTTGCGCGCTACGTGCTGAAGCCGGAGCCGGGGAGCCGCTGGGCCTGCTCGGCGCCGATCGCCTTCACCTTCGGGCTCGGCATGCTCTTGATCTTCCCCTGGCGCTTCGGCGGCGCGGCGGTGACGATCGAGCAGCCGGGGCCGAAGCCGCTGCTCGACGCCATCGGCCGGCACGGCGCGACCCATCTCGCCACCGCCCCCACCGCCTATAAGGCGATGATCCCGATGCTGGGCGATCACGACATCTCCACCCTCAGCACCTGCGTCTCGGCGGGCGAGCATCTTCCCGCGGCCACCTGGCATGCCTGGCACGAGGCGACCGGGCTCAGGATCGTGGACGGCATTGGGGCGACCGAGATGATGCACATCTTCATCTCGGCAAGCGGAGACGAGATTCGCCCCGGCGCGACCGGCAAGGCGGTGCCCGGCTATCGTGCCTGCGTGCTGGGCGAGGACGATGCGCCGCTGCCGCCGCCCGCCACCGGCCGCCTGGCGGTGAAGGGCCCCACCGGCTGCCGCTATTTCGACGACGAGCGGCAGTCGAATTATGTGGTGAACGGCTGGAACGTCACCGGCGACACCTATCGCGAGGATGAGGAAGGCTATTTCTGGTACCTCGCCCGGTCGGACGACATGATCATCTCGGCCGGCTACAATATCGCCGCGCCCGAGGTGGAGAATGCATTGCTCTCGCATCCGGCAGTGCAGGAATGCGCCGTAATCGGGGTCCCCTGCGACGAGCGCGGGCAGAAGGTGAAGGCGTTCGTGGTGGCCTCTGCCCCCGTGAGAACCGAAGAGCTCCAGGCGCATGTGAAGCGCGCTATCGCCCCCTACAAATATCCGCGCGAGGTCGAGTTCGTCGAAGCGCTGCCGAAGACCGCGACGGGGAAATTGCAGCGTTATGTCCTGCGGGCGCACCGCAAAACGTCGGAATAGTTTACAAGCCGGTAACCATATATTTTGAGGACTCGCGCTTTTCCGCGGTTGGTATGCTTCTTGCTGCCTATCCGGCATGCTCAGGAAGATTGCCCGATTATTCGTCATCAAGAACCGGTTCGAAGCCTGTGCGGTCATCTATGCGCTGGCGGTCGGTGCGGTCTCGCGCGGCTTCGACTATCTGGAGCAATATCCCGGCTTCATCGGATGGCTGTTCTTCGCCGCCTGCACGGGCGCGGTGTTCATGGCCGGGGCGAGGCTCCTTGAGGTGACGCGTCCCGACAATGGCGAGCGCCGCCGGCGCGGCGACCTTGAAGCCGACCGCACCGGCGCCCCGGCGCAGGCAAACGCCCGGCGCGGCTAGCCACCGGCTTCTTTCGTCATCGGCTCGAGGCCCGCTTCGGCAGCGAGGCGGAGCGCTTCGGCCAGTCCTTTGACGTCGAGACGCTGCATCATACGGGCGCGATGCATCTCGGCGGTGCGCAGGCTGATACCGAGCCGGTGGGCGATCAGCTTGTTGGAAAGCCCCGCCATCAGCCCCTGCAGCAGGTCGCGTTCGCGCCGGGACAGACTGTCGATGCGGCTCTTCGCCTCGCGACGGTGCTCCGCCTCCCCGCTCCTCCGCTCGAGAAGTCCGGCCGCGCGGACGAGGCAGTCATGAAGCACCTTCTCCTCGAACGGCTTTTCGAGGAAATCGACGGCGCCGAGCTTCATCGTCTTCACCGCAAGCGCGACTTCGCCATGGCCGGTCATGACGATCACTGGCCAGCCAATCTCGCGCCGGGCCACTTCCTCCAGCACCTCGACTCCGCTCACACCGGCCATTCGGATGTCGAGAAGGATGCAGCCCGCTTCAAGATGGTCGAGGCTGTCGAGGAAGTCGGAGCCGCTCGCGAACGGGCGGCTGGGCGTGCCGGAGGTCCCGAGCATGAAGCTGATCGATGCGCGCACGTCGCGGTCGTCGTCGACAATATAGACGATGGAACGGCTCAGGCTCACGATCTTCGCTGAATAGAGCAAAGGAGGGGGCGGCGGAACCCGTCCTTACCTTGGCTGCCTACATGGCGCCTCATTGTCGGCAAAAGGGCGCTCCCAACCATTGGCAGAATTTCCCAACATTTACTGCCGCGTTTTCCACGGCCAAAGCGCCGGCGTGTCCGATTTTCGGCAGAAATCAGCCACCCGTCGCGTTTGGCACGGCTCTTGAAAACCCTTTTGGCATCCGCCGGGCAACAAGGCGGAACCAAAAAACCAAGGTTCAGGGAGTACGTCACATGTTCAACTATGATCAAATCGGGCGCATCGCACTTTCCGCGGTCGGCGCGCTCATCCTGACCGGCACCGTCGTGGGCGCCGCCGTCGGTCCGGCCCGGGCGATCGAGACCACGCCGGTGATCGGTTTCCAGACCCAGCTTTCGGTTCAGGCCGGTGCCTGAGCTGATGGTGGCGAGCCGGGGAGCGCTGAGCCCCCTTTGGCGCTTCCCGGACGCTGCCCTTCAACCAGTCAAGGAATTCCCATCCATGAGCATCTTCACCCGGACGCGCGACATTATCGCGGCGAACTTCACCGACCTCCTCGACAAGGCCGAGGACCCGGCGAAGACGGTGCGAGTGATGATCATGGAAATGGAAGAGACTCTGGTCGAGGTCCGGGCGTCCGCCGCCCGAACGATCGCCGACCAAAAGGAAATACGGCGGCAGATCGGGCGCCTCGAAAGGTTGCAGGACGGCTGGACGGAAAAGGCCGAACTCGCGCTTTCGAAGGACCGCGAGGATCTCGCCAAGCTCGCCCTCATCGAAAAGCAGAAGCTCGGCCATGCCGCCGACAGCTTGCGTGCCGAGGTCGCGGTGCTGGACGACGCGCTCCATGCCTCCGAGGGTGACATCGCCAAGCTCCAGGCGAAGCTGCGCGAAGCGCGCGTCCGCCAGACCCAGATTTCGAGCCGCCTCGAAAGCGCGCACAACCGCATCCGCATGCGCGAAGTCTATGCCGGCCCCAAGGCGGACGAAGCCTTTTCGAGCTTCGACCTGCTCGACCGCCGCGTCGATCTTGCCGAAGGCCGGGCCGAGGCGCTGGCGCTCGCCGCTCCGAAGACGCTGGAGGAAGAAATCGCCGAGCTTCGCGCCGCCGACGAGGTGGAAGCCGAACTCGAGGCCATGAAGGCCGCGCGCGTCTAGGCGCGAGAGACAAAGGAGGAAAGAAGATGGCCCGCAGGAAATTCACTCTCGACCGCCGCAGCGGCAAGCTCATGGGCGTCTGCGCCGGCATTGGCCGCTACTTCAATATCGACCCCACCTTCGTCCGGATCGGCGCGGTGGTGGTCACCTTGCTGGGCGCCTTTCCCTGGACTTTGGTCGCCTACGGCCTCGCCGCCTGGCTGGCGAAGCCCCGCGGCTACGATGCCGAGGATTACAGCACTGTCGGCAAGCTTTCGACGAACGACCTTCGTCTAAACATGCGCGACATCGACCGGCGGATGGCCGAGGTGGAGCAGTTTGTCACCAACTCGAACAGCAGCCTCGCCTCCGAGATCGAGAAGCTGCGCTGAGCACGGAAAGGACAGGGAGGAGCATATGTCCGAACCACTGACACTCATCGCGCTGGCGAGCTTCGGCCTGATGGCGCTCAGTATTGCGGTCTTTGCCGGCCTGAAGGGCTGGCAGGGATGGCTCGACTTGAAGCGGCTGGAGCTTTCAGGCCAGCAGGGCCAGCGGGCTCAAAGCCCCGCCATCGAACGGATCGAGCTCGCCGACCTCAAGGAACGCATCCGCAAGCTGGAGTCGATCGCCTCCTGCGTCGATCTGTGAGCCGCTTCGCCCGAGGCGGCCAAAGGGGCCTGAGGCGCAGGGCGGGCTTTGCTTGGGTGCGGCGCGAGGAATAGAGGCGGGGCTGCGGCGCCGTGGCCCTTGCCCGGCGCGCGGCCGGATGCGAGGCTGGGGCCTTTCGGAACTCAATAAGCCAGGCCCCGCGATGAGCGAGCACGATATCCGCAATATTGTCATCGTCGGAGGCGGCACCGCCGGGTGGATGGCGGCGGCGGCCTTTTCGCGGCTGCTCGACAGCCGCTCGATCGCCATCACCCTCATCGAATCCGACGAGATCGGCACGGTCGGCGTCGGCGAGGCGACCATCCCGCCGCTCATCGCCTACAACAATATGCTCGGCATCAACGAGGACGAGTTCCTCGCCGCGACCAAGGGGACGTTCAAGCTCGGCATCGAATTCGTCGACTGGGGAGCCCCGGGCGAGCGCTATTTCCACCCGTTCGGACCGCATGGGCAGGACCTGCAGGCGGTTCATTTCCACCAGCTCTATCTGCGTGAGCGCAAGCGGCGCGCTCTGCCTGACATAGCCGAATGGTCGATGAGCGCGGTGGCGGCGGCGCTCGGCCGCTATGCCAGGCCCGGGCCGGACGCGCGCCTGCCGCTGTCGCAGCTCGCTTATGCCTTCCATTTCGACGCCGGGCTCTATGCGCGGTTCCTGCGGGGCCTAGCGGAAGGCGGCGGGGTGCGGCGCGTCGAAGGGAGGATCGTCGATGCGGCCCGGAGCGGAACGAGCGGCCACGTCGAAGCCGTTACCCTGGCGGACGGCACCAGGGTGGCTGGCGACCTGTTCATCGACTGCTCGGGCTTTCGCGGCCTGCTGATCGAGGAGAAGCTGGGAACGGGCTATGAGGATTGGACGAAGTGGCTGCCCTGCGACCGGGCGGTCGCGGTCCCAAGCCTTTATCCGGGCCAGCCCGATCCCTTCACCCGTTCGACCGCCCGCGCCGGCGGCTGGCAATGGCGGATCCCGCTCCAGCACCGGATGGGCAACGGCATCGTCTATTCGAGCGCGCATATGGCTGACCCGGACGCCGAGGCGCTGCTGCTCGGCAATCTGGAGGGCGAGCCGCTGGCAGAGCCGCGGCGGCTTTCCTTCACCGCCGGCCGGCGTCGGCAGGCGTGGAACCGGAACGTCGTCTCGCTGGGCCTTTCGAGCGGGTTCGTCGAGCCGCTCGAATCGACCAGCATCCACCTCATCCAGAGCGGCATCGCGAAGCTGCTCGCGCTCTTCCCCGACCGCCGCTTCAACCCGGTCGAGCGCGACGAATATAACCG
>DATMJS010000058.1:0-11519 GCA_035553755.1 Allosphingosinicella sp. | reverse complement strand
GCTCGACAATGCCGAATGGCTCGACCGGCTTGAATATATTCCGTTCCTGCGCGAGATCGGCCAGCACTTCTCCGTCAACCGGATGCTGAGCTTCGACAGCGTGAAGCTTCGCATGGATCGCGAACAGTCGCTCTCGTTCCTCGAATTCAACTACATGATCCTCCAGGGGTACGATTTCCTCGAACTGTCGCGGCGCGCGGAGTGCCGGCTGCAGCTCGGCGGATCGGACCAGTGGGGCAACATCGTCAACGGCATTGAGCTTTGCCGCCGCGTCGACGGCGCGCAGGTCTATGGCTTGACGACGCCGCTCATCACCACCGCCGACGGCGGCAAGATGGGCAAGACCGAGAAGGGCGCGATCTGGCTCAACGCCGACCTGCTCGGCCCCTACGATTATTGGCAGTTCTGGCGGAACACGGCGGACCGCGATGTCGGCAGGTTCCTGCGCCTCTTCACCGACCTGCCGCTGGGTGAGATCGAGCGGCTGGAGGCCCTCGAAGGAAGCGGGATCAACGAGGCGAAGAAAATCCTCGCCGACCATGCCACCGCGATGCTCCACGGCGAGGAAGCGGCGCGCGAGGCGGCGGAGACGGCGAGGCTGACCTTCGAGGAAGGCGCCTCCGGCGAAGCGCTGCCGACGCTGAAGAATGCAGATGGGATTCCACTGGTCGAAGCGCTCGTCCAACTCAGGCTCTGCTCATCCAAGAACGAAGCTCGAAGGCTGATCTCGCAAGGTGGAGCTCGCATCGACGGCGAGATTGCTCGCGAGGACATACTGATACGAGTGACCCGCGAGGTCAGGGTTTCGGCGGGCAAGAAAAAGCACGGCGTGTTGATCCCCTAAAGTCATGCCAGCGGAGGCTGGCATCCGAGCAGAGTCAGCAGGGACCCCAGCTTTCGCTGGGGTGACGATCATCCGCTTCGTAGCAGCCCAACGGCGGCGTCGCGTTCCATCAGGTAGAGCAGAGTGCGCGCCGCCTGGCCGCGGGGGCCGGTGAGGCCGCCGTCGCGGTCGACCAGCAGCCGGGCGTCGTCGGAGGCGAGCTGGATGAGCTCGCCGATCCGCTCCGGCGAGGCGAGGCGGAACTGCGCCTCGCCCGATTGCCTGGTGCCCAATATCTCGCCGCCGCCGCGGAGGCGCAGGTCCTCCTCGGCGATGCGGAAGCCGTCATTGGTCTCGCGCATCAGCGCGAGGCGGGCGCGGGCCGTTTCGGAAAGGGCGTTGCCGCGGAGCAGGAGGCAGACGCTGCGCTGGTCGCCGCGACCGACCCTGCCCCGGAGCTGGTGGAGCTGAGCAAGGCCGAAGCGGTCGGCGCCCTCGACGATCATCAGGGTGGCGTTGGGAACATCGACGCCGACCTCGATCACCGTGGTGGCGACCAGAACCGCGATCTGCCCTCTCGCGAAGGCCTCCATCACCGCGTCCTTTTCCGGCCCCTTCATCCGGCCGTGGACGAGGCCGACCCTGGGCCCGAAGCGCTGCTGGAGAAGGCGCGCCCGCTCCTCGGCGGCCGCTTTGTCCGAAACCTCGCTTTCCTCGACCAGCGGGCACACCCAATAGGCCTGGCCTCCCCGCCCAATGTGCCTGCCGAGCCCGTCAACCACCTCGTCGAGCCGGTCGCAGCTCAGCACCCGGGTCTCGATCGGCTGACGGCCGGGCGGCATCTCGTCGAGGCGGGAGACGTCCATCTCGCCATATTGAGCGAGCGTCAGCGTCCGCGGGATCGGAGTCGCGGTCATGACGAGCAGGTGCGGCGGGCGCTCGGCCTTTTGCGCGAGCATCATCCGCTGAGCGACCCCGAAGCGGTGCTGCTCGTCCACCACCGCCAGCCCGAGCCGCTTGTAGGCCACCGCCTGCTGGAAGATGGCGTGGGTGCCCACGAGTATGTCGATCGAGCCGTCGGCAAGGCCCATCAGCGTCGCTTCCCGCGCCCGCCCCTTCTCGCGGCCGGTCAGGATGGCGACGTTGACCGGCAGCCCCGCGAGCTGGCGCGACAGCGTGTCGTAATGCTGGCGGGCGAGGATTTCGGTCGGCGCGAGCAGCGCCCCCTGCGCCCCCGCCTCGACCGCGATCAGCAGCGCCTTCAGCGCCACCAAAGTCTTGCCCGAGCCGACATCGCCCTGGAGCAGGCGGAGCATCGGCATCTCCTGCTGAAGGTCGCCCTCGATCTCGGCAATGGCGCGGGACTGGGCTCCGGTCGGCGCATAAGGCAGCTTCAGCGCCTCGCGGAGGCGGCCGTCGCCCTTCAGCGGCACGCCCCTGCGCCGCCGCGAGCTGGCCCGGACCAGCATCAGGGCGAGCTGGTTGGCGAATATCTCGTCATAGGCGAGCCGCTCGCGCGCTCCGTCAGCTTGCGGATCGCGATGCGCCTTTTGAAGCGCAGCGGGCCAGCCCTGCCACCCGCGCCGCTCCAGCACGCTCGGCTCGATCCATTCGGCAAGCTCCGGCACCCGCGCCAGCGCCTGTCCGGCAAGCTCGCGCATGCGGTTGTTGGTGAGCCCCTCCGACAGCGGATAGACGGGCTCCAGCACCGGCAGGCTGGCGGCTTCGGCCGGAGGCAGCACGAAATCCGGATGGACGATCTGCAATTCCTGCCCGTAGCGGTCGAGCCGGCCCGAGACGAGCTTCGGCTCGCCGAGCGGCAGCTGCTTCTTCGCCCAGCCCGGATTGTTGAAATAGGTCAGCGTCAGGTAATTGCCCGCGCGGTCGGCGGCGTGGACCCGGAAGGGTCCGCGCACTCCCCCCTGCCGGTAATCGACCGGCGTCACCTCGACGCCGATCACCCGCCCGGCGTCCGCTTCGTCGACGAGGTCCACCCGCTTCCGCTCGATCCAGCTCACCGGCAGGTGGAAGAGGATATCGATCACGCGCCCCAGCCCCAGCCGCTTCAGCGGCTTGGCAAGCCCGGGCCCGATGCCTTTCAGCACCTCCACCTCGGCGAACAAAGGGTTGAGGATGTCGGGCCGCATGACGTTAGTTTGAGCCAGGGGGCCGCGACGGGCTCTCCGCGTCCCGACGGCGGTCATAAAGGCTGCGCGAAAGCACGTTGCTGCTTCCGGAAGGGGGCTGCGCCGCGGCCGGCGGCTCCGCGGCGGCCGGCTCGGCGGCGGCCTGCAATTCCGGTTCCTCGGTCGGCGGGAGATCGGCGGGCACTTCGGCAAGGTTCGCATCGGCCATATTGTTGAGGGCAGCTTCCTCAGCGGCGCGCAGCTCCGCCGCGGCATTCGCCTCGGCTTCGGCGACGGCCCGAAGCTGCTCGTACATGGCGTTCATTTCCGCTTCGGCCTGTGCTCGAGCCGTCGCTTCCGGGTCCTGGGGCGCCGGAGCCCGGTAGCTCAGATAAAGGGCGCCGGCAGCCGCCAGCACGATGGCGGCGACGGCGCCCTTGATCAGCGAACTGCGTTCCATCTGCCTCCCCTTGTCTCAAGCTATGTCGCGCAGGAACGGATCGCGCGCAACGGAAGCTTCAAAGTCGCGGCGGAAGCCCCTAAATGCTCCCCGACCGTTCAGCCGACACGCCATTTGCGAGCGTCGCCGGCCAATTGCCTATGGGATTTTTCATGGACCGCGCCGATCGCCTCAAACGCCTCCGCTTCCGCGCCTGGCACAGGGGAACCAGGGAAGCCGATCTCCTGATCGGCGGCTTTTTCGACCGCTATTCGGGCGGTTGGGGCGAGGCCGAGATCGAGTGGTTCGAAACCCTGATCGAGGAGCAGGACGTCGACATCATGGCCTGGGCAATCGGAACCGCCGAGCCCCCGGAACGCTACCAAGGCTCCATGATCCGCGACCTTAAGACCCTCAATTACATCAAGCATCCGGAGTGAAGGTGGACGACGCGAAACTGGCTCCTCGCCCCGCGGGAGAAACGCTCGAAAGCGGCTCCGGCGGAAGCGGCAGGGGCGCGAGCAGCCTGCAGACGATCCTGTCGGCCAGGAAACCGACGACGCTGGCCGGAGCGCCGGCCGGCTTCATCCCCTGGCTTGCCGCGGACCTGGCCCGTGCGGCCAAGGGCCGCGCCGTGTTCATCGCTCCCGACGAGGCGGCGATGCGCTCGATCCTCGATGCGGCCCATTATTTCGCGCCCGAGCTGGAAACCTTGAGCTTCCCGGCCTGGGACTGCCTCCCCTACGACCGAAGCTCGCCCTCGCTCCGCTCTTCCTCGGAGCGGCTCGCGACGCTCCATGCGCTCCAGCAGAAGCAACGAGGCCCGCAGCTCCTCGTCACCACCGTCAACGCCGCCACCCAGCGCACCCTTACCCCCTTCCGAATCCGTCAGCTGGTGGCGCGGCTCGCGCCCGGCGAGCGGATCGGGCTGGACCGGCTGACCGCGCTTCTCCAGGCGAACGGCTATGTCCGCACCGATACGGTGCACGATGCGGGCGAATATGCGATCCGCGGCGGCATCGTCGATCTCTTCCCTTCGGGCGAGGAGGAGGCGCTTCGCCTCGACTTTTTCGGCGACGAGATCGAGAGCCTGCGCCGCTTCGACCCGGCGACTCAGCGCAGCACCGGCAATGCGGAAAGCTTCACCCTCCTCCCCGCCTCCGAAACCCTGCTCGACGAGGGCAGCGTCAAGCGCTTCCGCTCGGCCTATCGCGAGAAGTTCGGCGCCAACGCGACCGGGGACCCGCTCTACCAGGCGGTATCGGACGGGCGGCGGATCGCCGGCATCGACCACTGGCTGCCTTTGTTCGAGGAGCGGCTCGCCACCTTGTTCGACCATCTGTCCGAAGACGACATCATGGTTCGGGACGCGGGCGATGCGGGTGCCGCCGAAGCGCGGTTCGATGCGATCGCCGATTATTACGATAACCGGAAGCGGGCCCAGTCGTCCGACCCTGGCAGCTATCGGCCCATCGAGCCCGAGCGGCTCTATCTCACCCGCGAGGAGTGGGCGGCGCTGATCGAAAATCGGCCGCTCCACCTCGCCACTTCCTATCATGAGCCCGAAAGCGCGACCGTGATCGACTTCGGGGTCGATGCCGCTCGCGATTTCGCGCCGGAGCGCGCCCAGAACGCCAATGTCTATGAAGCAGTCGTCGGCCATGTCGGAAGGCTGACCAAGGACAAGAAGAAGGTCGTCCTCGCCAGCTATTCGCGCGGGGCTCGCGAGCGTTTGAAGGGGCTGCTCTCCGATCACGGCCTCAAGAAGCTCGCCGAGGCGGACACGTGGCAGGAGGCGCTCGGCGCCGCCGCCAAGGGTCAGGTGGCGCTCACCGTCATTCAGCTTGACCACGGCTTCACCACTTCGGACGTCGCGCTGCTCACCGAGCAGGACATGCTCGGCGACCGCCTCATCCGCCGCCGCAAGCGCAAAAAGAGCCAGGAAGCCTTTTTGAACGAGCTGTCGGCGCTCACCCCCGGCGATCTCGTCGTCCACAACGATCACGGCATCGGCCGCTACGAGGGACTGACCCGGATCCCGGTCGGCACGAGCCCGCACGATTGCGTCGCGCTCGAATATGCCGGCGGCGACAAGCTCTACGTGCCGGTCGAGAATATCGACGTGCTTTCCCGCTACGGCAGCGAAAGCGACGGTGTCGCCCTCGACAAGCTTGGCGGGGAGGCCTGGCAACGCCGCAAGGCCAAGATGAAGGAGCGGATCCGCGAGATTGCCGGCGAGCTCATCAAGACCGCCGCCGAGCGCACGCTCCGCTCCGGCGAGATCGCCCAGCCCGATACCGGCTATGCCGCCTTCGTCGACCGCTTCCCCTATGAAGAGACCGAGGACCAGGATCGGGCCATATCCGACGTGGTCGAGGATCTCGGCGCAGGCCGGCCGATGGACCGCCTCGTCTGCGGCGACGTCGGCTTCGGCAAGACCGAGGTCGCGCTCCGCGCCGCGTTCATAGCGGCGATGGCCGGAATGCAGGTGGCGCTCGTCTGCCCGACCACCCTCCTAGCCCGGCAGCATTACAATGATTTCCGCGAGCGCTTCCAAGGCTTCCCGATCGAGATCGGCCGCCTCTCCCGCCTCGTCCCCGCCGCCGAGGCCAAGGCCACCAAGGAGAAGCTCAAGCAGGGCAAGATCGACATCGTCATCGGAACCCACGCCATCCTTGGGAAGGGCGTGGAGTTCAAGAAGCTCGGGCTGGTCATTGTCGACGAGGAGCAGCGTTTCGGAGTCACCCACAAGGAGCGGCTGAAGCAGCTGCGGGCGGACGTCCATGTCCTCACCCTCACCGCGACGCCGATCCCGCGCACGCTGCAAATGGCGATGTCGGGGCTGCGCGAGCTGTCGGTGATCCAGACGCCGCCGGTCGACCGCCTGGCGGTGCGCACCTATGTCATGCCCTGGGACCCGGTGGTGATCCGGGAGGCGTTGCTTCGCGAACATTATCGCGGCGGCCAGAGCTATTTCGTCGCGCCCCGCATCGCCGACCTGCCGGACCTCGAGCAGTTCCTCCGCGAGGAAGTGCCGGAAGTACGCTACGTCGTGGCGCACGGCCAGATGTCGCCCACCGAAGTCGAGGAGCGGATGTCGGCCTTCTACGACCGTAAATATGACGTGCTGTTATCGACAACCATCGTCGAAAGCGGGCTTGATATCCCCTCCGCAAACACGCTCATAATTCACCGTGCGGACCGTTTGGGCCTGGCCCAGCTCTACCAGCTGCGCGGGCGGGTCGGGCGAGCCAAGACCCGCGCCTACGCCTATATGACCACCACGCCCGACCGGCTGCTGACCGAGACCGCCGACAAGCGCCTCCAGGTGCTGGCGAACCTCGACACGCTGGGCGCCGGCTTCCAGCTCGCCACACACGATCTCGATATCAGGGGCGCGGGCAATCTGCTCGGCGACGAGCAGTCGGGCCATATCAAAGAGGTCGGCTTCGAGCTCTACCAGTCGATGCTGGAGGACGCGATCCTTGCAGCCAAGGCGGGCGGGACCGGAGAGGAGCGCGACGAATTCTCGCCGCAGATCACCGTCGATGCTCCGATCCTGATACCCGAGGAATATGTGCCCGACCTCGACCTGCGCATGAGCCTCTATCGCCGAATGAACGAACTCGAGAAGGCGGAGGATATCGAAGGGTTCGCCGCCGAGCTGATCGACCGGTTCGGCAAGCTTCCCGAAGCGACCGACAATCTCCTCAAGGTGATCGAGATCAAGCTGAATTGCCGCGCCGCCCGCATCGTGAAGCTCGACGTGGGCCCCAAGGGAGCTCTGGTCCATTTCCACAACGACAGCTTCCCCGACGTCGAGGGGCTGATCGCCTATGTCCAGCGCCTGAAGGGAACGGCCAAGCTCCGCCCCGACAACAAGCTCGTCATCACCCGCAACTGGCCCGATCCGCAGGGGCGCATCAACGGCGCTCTCCAGCTGTCACGGGGCCTCGCCAGGATCCTGGCCTGAAATCCGCTAGCGGCGGCGCTCCTCCCACGCCCGAGCCAGGCCCGAGGCTTCGGCGATTTGCTCCTCGCTCATCCGGAGAGTCAGATTGGCCATGTTGCGCCTGACCATGGCGACGTCTTCGGTATCGCGGGCCGAGGCGAGGATGTACCATTTCAAGGCCTCGACCTCGCTCCGCGGCACACCTACGCCCCGCTCATAAGCCTGCCCGAGATTGTTCATGGCCTCGGCCCAGCCCTGCTCGGCCGCCATCGCATACCAGCGCGCGGCGGCGGCTGGATCCTTGGGAACTCCGGCGCCGAAGTCATAAAGGCCGCCAAGGAATTGCTGAGCCCCACTGTCGCCTTTGTCGGCTGCGCTCCGCGTAAGCTGCGCTGCGGCGGCGACGTCCCCGCGTTCAAAGGCTTCCGTCGCCCGCACGAAGTCCTCGCTCGGCTGATAATCGGGGGGGCCGCTCGGGATCGGCGCCGCGGCGCTTGCCGGCGCGGTTCCCGAAGCAGGAGCGGGTGCCGCCGGTGCAGCGGGGGCAGCGCCCGCGGGAGCCTCCACGCTCGCCTTCACGACCATGTCCGCGCCGCAATCGGTAACGGCGCGGGGCACAGCCACCGGCACCTCGCGATCCCTCACATGAGAGGCGGCGCGGAGCAAGTCGCCTGCGGTGCCCGGCCCGGGATTCGGGCCTCGCACCGCCACGCCCGCGGCCAGCAACTGGCGCAGCTGCCATATTGAAAGATCGACCCCAAGCTTGCCGCCGACGCACTGCGATTGCTCCGGATCGAGGCCGTAGCGCCTAAGCTCGGGGACTATCAGGGCGGTCTTGGAGCTTTCCTTATGATCGAACAAATACCCCTTGGGGGCGCATCCCGCAGCGAGAATGAGTGGCAGCAGGGCCAAGGGCAAAAAACGCATTTTTACTTCTCCAGCCGGATGTCTTCAACATTCCGCAAATCATGGAGGTCCGCAAGCGCTGCCAAACGTGCGGAATCTATCGGTGAAGAGCAGAGGTAGCCCTGGTAGAGGTCGCAGCCTTCGAGGGCGAGGAGTCGGCGCTGCTCCTCGGTCTCCACGCCTTCGGCGATCACTTCGAGGCCGAGCGCGCGGCCCATCGCAATGACGCTGCGCACGACGATGCGGTCCCGCTCGGAGCCGCCAATGTCCTCGGTAAGCCGCTTGTCGATTTTAATCGCGTCGAGCGGCAGCGCCTTCAAGTAGAGGAGGCTCGAATAGCCGGTGCCGAAATCGTCGAGTGCGGTGCGCAGACCCCGTTCCCGGAGCCGGGCCAGGGTGCCGGCGGCAGCGTCAAGATTACCGATCAGCTCGGTCTCTGTGATCTCCACAGTCAGCCGCGCAAGGCTGAACCCCGTTTCGTCCACCATGGCGAGGAAGCGCGCCGCGAAGGCCGGTGAGACCGTATCGGATGCGGTGATGTTGACTGACAGCCGCAGATGGATCAACGGCTCGGGCCAGCGCGCCGCCTCCTCAACCGCGCGGCATTGAACATATTCTGAAAGCTCGTCGGCCAACCCCGCGGCGGCCGCCGCCTCGAACAAAGTCTCGGCGCCAATCTCTCCGATCTCCGGCTGCTGCCAGCGGGCGAGCGCTTCGGCGCCCACGATGCGCCCGCTGGCGATCTCGACCTGGGGCTGGAACAATATCTCGATTTCGCCCTCTTTGATCGCCTTGTTGAGCCCCTTCTGAAAAAAACGGGACACCCCCGGACCTCCATCCATCTCCCGTCCTCTTTTTTGAAACAGCCTTGCTCCCTCCCCGTCTATTCCCTTGCCGCTATCGCCGCCACGGCTTTCGCGGGTCAGCCTTGCCGGAAGCGCCCAACCACCCTAGCAAGCGAGCATGGCTGGAACCGCGAACAAGGCCATGGCGCTGGTCGCCTCCCCTGCCGAGGCGGCGCAGGCGGCCGAGGCCATGCTTCGCGAGCGCTATGATTTCGTGCCGCTCGACCGGGCGGAGCTCGTGATCGCGCTGGGCGGAGACGGCTTCCTGCTCCAGACGCTGCACGACATGCTGGAAGGCGGCCGGATCGCCCCCGTATTCGGGATGAACCGCGGCACTGTCGGCTTCCTGATGAACGAGTGGCGGATCCAGCATCTGGAAGAGCGGGTTGCTGCGGCGAAGGCGGTCTCGGTCGCGCCGCTCGCGATGGAGGCGGTGACGGTGGAGGGCCGGACAGTCGCCGATGCGGCGATCAACGAGGTCTCTTTGCTGCGCGAGACGCGCCAGACCGCGTGGATAGAGATTTCCGTCAACGGCCGGGTCGTCCTGCCGGAGCTGGTCTGCGACGGGGTGCTGGTGGCGACGCCCGCGGGCTCCACCGCCTACAACCTCTCGGCGCAGGGGCCGATCCTGCCTTTGGGATCGAACCTCGTCGCGCTGACGCCGATCAGCCCGTTCCGGCCACGGCGCTGGCGCGGGGCGCTGATCCCAGACGAGCTCAACATCCTGCTGCGCGTGCTCGACCCCCTGAAGCGGCCGGTTTCGGCGGTGGCCGACCAGCTCGAAGTCCGGGACGTGGCGACCGTCGAGGTCCGCGTCGACCGCAGCCGCGCCCTCACCTTGCTGTTCGATCCGGAACATGCGCTCGACGAGCGGATCACCATGGAACAATTCGCCGTCTGAAAAGCCCAGAGGCGGGTTGCGCCCGAGAAAAACATGCTGCTATAGGCGCGCCTCGCCTGATGGCTGCTCCCCGGTAGCTCAGCGGTAGAGCAACCGGCTGTTAACCGGTTGGTCGATGGTTCGAATCCGTCCCGGGGAGCCACTTCAGGCCATAAAAGGCCTAGGTTGAGTCTGGGCTTTTTCCTGCAGCCGCCTTTAGCGGGTGGAGAGTAGCGGAGAACTCCTCCAGATCCGGCTCCACCCACCCCTGCCGCGCCTCCTTCGAGAACAGAAGGTCGGGCGAGTAGAATCGCAGCGGCCAGTCCCGTCGTCCCTCCTCCGCCGTCAGCAGCGCGTTGACCTTCTCCACCAGCGGCAGGGCCTCCCCGGTGCGCGCCAAAAATCCGCGGACGCCGCGGATGTAAACCTGCGTGATCGTCTCGTGATAGCCTTCGGCGTCGCTGTTCACCCCGCCGACGCTTTCGTTGAAGCGGCGGATGATGCCGGGAAGATCGCGTTCGGGCACGATGCCGGGCCGCTCGGCCAGAATGTAGAGGCAAGCGGCGAGATGCGCCTCGTGCGTCCATTCGGGACGAGTCAAGGTGCGGGCGAGCAGCCCCTCCCCTATGTGCCGCACCGCGGCATCGTCCGCGAACAGCCGCGGTTCATAATCCCCGTTCATATCTTCCTCCCAAAAAGAAAGGGAGCGCCCCGGCCTTTTGCCGAAGCGCTCCCCTTGAAGCCTAAGTGTCTAAATGCGTCAGGCGGCGGCGGCGCTCGGTGCGGCTTCCCTCACGCCTTGGTCGACATGCGCCTCGAACTTGGCGAAATTGTCGATGAAGAGCTTGACCAGCTTGGCCGCGGTCGCGTCGTAATCGGCCTTGTCCGCCCAGGTCTCGCGCGGGTTGAGGATCGCGCTGTCGACGCCCGGCACGCTCACCGGAACTTCGAAGCCGAAATTCTCGTCGGTGCGGAACTGGGCGTCTTTGAGGCTGCCGTCGAGCGCGGCGTTGAGGAGCGCGCGCGTCGCCTTGATCGGCATGCGCTTGCCGACGCCGTATTTGCCACCGGTCCAGCCGGTGTTGACCAGCCAGCAATCGACGTTCCCGCGCGCGATCCGCTCCTTCAAAAGGTTGCCGTAGACGCTCGGGTGGCGCGGCATGAAGGGAGCGCCGAAGCAGGTCGAGAAGGTGGCTTCGGGCTCGGTCACTCCGATCTCGGTTCCGGCGACCTTGGCGGTGTAGCCGGAGAGGAAGTGGTACATCGCCTGGTCGGGAGTGAGCCTGGCGATCGGCGGAAGCACTCCGAACGCGTCGGCGGTCAGCATCACGATGTTGCGCGGCACCGGCCCCATATTCTCGGCGGACGCATTGGGGATGAAGTCGATCGGATAGGCGCCGCGGGTGTTCTCGGCCTTCGAATTGTCGTCGAGGTCGAGCTCGCGGGTGTCGGGGTCGATGACGACATTTTCGAGAACTGTGCCGAAGCGGCGGGTGGTTGCGTAGATTTCCGGCTCCGCGTCTTCCGACAAACGGATCATCTTCGCAT
>DATMJS010000057.1:0-5528 GCA_035553755.1 Allosphingosinicella sp. | reverse complement strand
CAACCTCGAAGCTCTGCCAGCCCGAATGGCGAGTGACGCTGGCGATGGCCGCATAGTCCATTCCGGCACGCTTCAGCGCCCGGTCGCTCCACGGAAATCCGCAAGGCTCGATGACGTCGACCGGAACTCCGAGGCAGGCGGTGAGCCTCAATATCGTTCCGACATTCCCGGCCTGGTCGGGCTGGTAGAGGGCGAGGCGCATAAGCGGTGATTAGCGGCTGGACGGGCCCTTGTCACAGCCGCGTCAAAATCGCTGTTGGCAAATCGCGTCCCACGCGGCTATCAGGCGCGCCAAGCCGCTAAAGGGGGACCTTACGCGGCGGGTGTAAAAGCCTCGCTTCCGCCGCTTCTCTGCGGGCAGCGGCTTTTTCGCACATCCGATTTTGTTTCGCTGAAGGGTGATATGGCGACGGTCGAACATAGCGATGCTACGGTCACAGCGCGGGAGGGCGAGGGCGTCCGCCGCCGTGACTTCATCAATATCGCGGCGGTGAGCTTCGCCGGCGTCGGCGCAGCCGCCGTCGTCTATCCGCTGGTCAACCAGATGAACCCGTCGGCCGACGTGCTGGCACTGGCCTCGATCGAGGTCGACATCAGCCAGATCCAGCCGGGCCAGGCGATCAAGACCATCTGGCGCAAGCAGCCGGTCTTCATCCGCAACCTCACTCCTCAGGAGATACAGCAGGCCAATGCGGTGCCTCTTGGCGAGCTGCGCGACCCGCAGTCGCTCGCCGACCGCACCAAGGAAGGCAAGGCCAACTGGCTGATCACCATGGGCGTCTGCACCCATCTCGGCTGCGTGCCGCTCGGCACCGCGCCGGGCGAGAACAAGGGGGAATATGGCGGCTATTTCTGCCCCTGCCACGGCTCGCACTACGATACGGCCGCCCGCATCCGCAAAGGCCCCGCGCCCACGAATCTCGAAGTGCCGGAATATGCTTTCGCTTCCGACACCGTCGTCCGCATCGGCTGAGGTAGATTGAAATGAGCTTTCCCTGGGCCAAGCCATACGAACCCAAGCATCCGTTCATGCGCTGGATGGACGAGCGGCTGCCGCTTCCGCGCCTCGTCTGGAATTCGGTCGGCGGCGGCTATCCCGTGCCGCGCAACCTCAACCATTTCTGGAATTTCGGCGTCCTTGCGGGAGTCGCCCTCACCATCCAGATCGTCACCGGCATCGTGCTCGCAATGCATTATGCGCCTGCCGGGGAGCTCGCCTTCGAATCGGTCGAGCACATCATGCGCAACGTCAACCAGGGCTGGCTCATCCGCTACGCCCACGCCAACGGCGCGAGCTTCTTCTTCATCGTCACCTACATCCACATCTTCCGCGGCCTCTATTACGGCTCCTACAAGGCGCCGCGCGAGATGGTGTGGCTCCTGGGCCTGGTCATCTTCCTGCTGATGATGGCGACCGCCTTCATGGGCTATGTGCTCCCCTGGGGGCAGATGAGCTTCTGGGGCGCCAAGGTGATCACCGGCCTGTTCGGCGCCATTCCGCTGATCGGCGAGCCGATCCAGGTCTGGCTGCTCGGCGGCTTCGCGCCCGACAATGCGGCGCTGAACCGCTTCTTCTCGCTCCACTATCTGCTGCCTTTCGTGATCGCGGGCGTCGTCATCCTCCATATCTGGGCGCTGCACATTCCGGGCTCGGGCAACCCGACCGGCGTCGATGTGAAGAGCCCGCAGGATACGGTGCCCTTCCACCCTTATTACACCGCCAAGGACGGGTTCGGGCTCGGCCTCTTCCTGATCGCTTTCGCGATCATGCTGTTCTTCCTGCCCAACTATCTCGGCCATGCGGACAACTACATCCCGGCCAATCCGCTCGCGACTCCGGCCCATATCGTGCCCGAATGGTATTTCTGGCCGTTCTACGCGATCCTGCGCGCCTTCACCGTGGACTTCATCCTGCCGGCCAAGCTCTGGGGCGTGCTGGCGATGTTCGCCTCGATCCTCCTGCTCTTCTTCCTGCCCTGGCTCGACCGTTCGCCGGTCCGCTCGGGCAGCTACCGCCCGCGTTTCAAGCAGTTCTTCTGGATCCTCGTCATCGACGTGCTGATCCTCGGCTATTGCGGCGGCGCTCCGGCCGAAGAGCCCTACGTGATGATCAGCCAGGTCGCGACCATCTACTATTTTGCGCATTTCCTGATCATCCTGCCGATCCTGTCGGCGACCGAAAAGACCTTGCCGCTGCCCGCTTCCATTTCGGAATCGGTGCTTCACGGCGAGACCGCAGAAGCCGCGCCCGCGAAGGCGGCGCGCAAGAGCCGCGCCCGCTCGGCGCCGGCTGAATAAGGGGTAAGACGACAGATGGTCCGTTTGATTGGCGCCTTGATCGGCCTGGGCTTCATCCTTGTCCTCGCCGTCTCCCTGATCACCGGCGCGGTCGGCTTCCTCCGGGAGCCGCCGACGGAGACGATCGAGCACAAGTTCCACAAACACGCCAAGGACGTCGCCTTTTCGTTCGACGGGCCGTTCGGCAAGTTCGACCGCCAGCAGCTGCAGCGCGGCTTCCAGGTCTACAAGGAGGTCTGCGCGGCCTGCCACGGCCTCAATCTGGTCGCCTTCCGCAACCTTGCCGACCTCGGCTACGAGGAGCCCGAGATCAAGGCGATCGCCGAGCAGTGGCAGATCGAGGTGCCGGACATCAACCCGGATACCGGCGAAGCCACCACCCGCAAGGCGATCCCGGCCGACCGCTTCCCCGAACCTTATGCCAACGAAGTGGCGGCGCGCGCGGCCAACAACAATGCCATGCCGCCCGATCTGTCGCTGATCGTCAAGGCGCGGCATGACGGGGCGGCCTATATTTATTCGCTGCTGACGGGCTACCAGAACCCGCCGGCCAACCTGCCGCCTGAAGCTCGGCCGGGGCAGGGGCTCTATTACAATCCCTATTTCCCGAACCTCAATCTCGCCATGCCGCCGCCGATCACCGCCGACGGGCAGGTCACCTATGCCGACGGCACTCCAGCAACGCGCGACCAGATGGCGAAGGACGTCGCCGCCTTCCTCACCTGGACCGCCGAGCCCAATCTCGAAAGCCGCCACCGCACCGGCATTGCGGTGCTGATCTTCCTGATCATCGCGACGGTGCTCGCCTACATGGCCTATCAGAACGTCTGGGCCGGCCGGAAGCATTGAAGCCCGGACGTCATTGCGAGGAGTGCAGCGACGCGGCAATCCAGCGGCACTGGCTTGCTTCGCTGCGCTCGCAATGACGGAGAGGGGCCATTGGCTAACAATGACGATCTTCGCGCGCTGATCCGCACGATCCCGGACTTCCCCAGGCCCGGCGTCCAGTTCCGCGACATCACCACCCTGCTGCTCGACGCCAAAGGCTTCGCTGCCGCCGTCGAACGGCTCGCCGAGCCTCTTGAGGAGCGGCCCGACCTGGTCGCCGGAATCGACGCCCGCGGCTTCGTCTTCGCCGCCGCGCTCGCTCACCGGCTCGGCACCGGTCTTCTCCTCATCCGCAAGGACGGCAAGCTGCCCGGCAAGACCGTCGCCGAGGAATATGCGCTCGAATATGGCACCGACCGGCTCGCCATGCATGTCGATGCCTGCGCGCCCGGCGCGAAGGTGCTGCTGGTGGACGACCTCATCGCCACGGGCGGCACCGCGCTTGCGGCGGTGAAGCTCATCCGTCGGACCGGCGCGGTGGTGATCGGCGCTTCCTTCGCGATCGACCTGCCGGATCTCGGCGGCGCAGAACGGCTCCGGGCGGCGGGCGTCCCGGTCCACGCGCTGGTGTCGTTCGAAGGCGGCTAGGAGCCCGGCCGCCGCCGCATCAGCACGATCGAGGTGAAGGTCAGGACCGGCACATCGTCCTGGTTGAAGACGGTGCACTTGGAGCGGAACGAGCCCATGTCCGGCTTGGACCGCGACGGCCGCACCTCGACGATTTCGGTCTCCACCCGCAGCGTATCGCCGGGATAGACGGGTTTCAGCCAGCGCAGCTCGTCGACTCCGGGTGAGCCGAGGCCCGCCTGCTCGGTTTCCATCACGTTCCGCGCGATCATCGCCATCGTCATCGCGCAGGTATGCCAGCCGGACGCGGCGATCCGTCCGAAATGCGTCTTCGCCGCCGCCTCGTCGGAAAGGTGGAAGGGCTGCATGTCATATTTGGAGGCGAACTCGATCACTTCCTCGCGGGTGACATGATAGCTGCCGAAGCTCGCCCGCTGCCCGACCTCCAGGTCCTCGAGATAGATCATGGCCGCGGCATCGCCGCCGGCGCCCTCCAAGTCAATCCGCGGGGGGCTTCAGCACCGGCGCCAGCACCCCCGCCCCGGCATAGCCGGGCGCCGGATCGAGGGCGAGCAGCCGCAGGAGCAGCCAGTAGACCTCGGTGTTGGCGAACGGCGGCAGCCGCGCGCCCGTGCCTATATCCGGCCCGCTGGCGAGGAACAGCGCCTGCATCGTCGGATCCAGATTGTCGTAGCCGTGCGTTCCGCCGGTCGCCGGCCATTGCGGCTCCTTGGCGAAGACCAGCCAGCCGCTTTCGGCGAGGCAGAAATAATCGGGCACTCGCGGATGGCGGCCATAGTGGAAGCGGCTGGGCAGCTCGCCCTTCCTCCAGCATTGCATATGCTCATGTGGGCGGAGCAGCTTCTCGGCCTCTTCCTTCCGGCCGGGCTGCGCGTTGAAGGCGAGATAGGCGCCGTCGGTCACGACATTAAGCGCCGCCGGATCGACCAGCCGGTCGACGCGGATCACCCGCTCGGGGCTGTTCTGCGCCATGCCGTGGTCCGAAACGACGATGATGTTGGCCGGCTGCCGAAGCGTGGCGAGCTCGCGCACCAGGTCCCCGATCCGCTCGTCGACCTCGGCGATCGCCGCGTTTGTCTCGGGCGCGTCCGGCCCATGCTCGTGCCCGGCGGTATCGACCGTGTCGAAATAGAGGGTGACGAAGCCCGGCCGTCGCGCCTCCGGGCGCCGCAGCCAGTCGATCACGCTTTCGACCCGCTGGGCGTTGGCGATGTTCATGTCGAAGCGCTGCCAGGTGGAGGGGCGCGTCCCGCCGATCGCCACTTCGGAGCCGGGCCAGAACATCGTCGCGGTGCGGATTCCCCGCTTCTCCGCCGTCACCCAGATCGGCTCTGCGCCGTTCCACCAGAAAGGGTCGAGCGCCTGGGTGGCGTTGCCGAGGCTGAAGCGCACGTCCGGCCGCTGCGGGTCGATCATATTATTGTCGACGATGCCGTGCCGGTCGGGGGGAAGGCCGGTGACGAGCGTGTAATGGTTGGGGAAGGTCTTGGTGGGGAAGGAGGGCTGCATCGGCGCCGCCACGCCCGCTTCGGCGAGAGCGTTGAGGTTGGGCGTGATGCCGCGCCGCAGATAATCCGGATGGAAGCCGTCGATCGAGACCAGGATGGTGACGGGCTCGCGCGTCTCCGCCACCGCCGCCGGGGGCGGGGGTGCGGAAAGCGAGGCGCAGCCGCCGAGCGCCAGCAGAAGCGAAAGCAGGAGGTTCCTCAGCATGGGCGAAGGCTAACCCGCCTATGGTGCAATTGGGAGTCCTT
>DATMJS010000056.1:0-5746 GCA_035553755.1 Allosphingosinicella sp. | reverse complement strand
GAAAGCGGCGCCCGCGGCGGGGCTGCCGCTCGGGGAGATCATCGAGGACGACTGCGTCCGCGCGATGGCGGCTTTGCCCGATGCGTCGGTGGACATGGTGTTCGCGGATCCGCCCTACAACCTGCAACTGGGCGGCGACCTGTTCCGACCGGAGGGCGGCCGGGTCGATGCGTGCGACGACGACTGGGACAAGTTCGACACCTTCCAGGCCTATGACGATTTCACACGCGCCTGGCTTCGCGAGGCGCGGCGCATCCTGAAGCCCGACGGGACGCTCTGGGTGATCGGCAGCTACCACAACATCTTCCGGGTCGGCGCGGCGCTTCAGGATGAAGGCTATTGGATCCTCAACGACATCATCTGGCGCAAGTCCAACCCGATGCCGAACTTCCGCGGCACCCGCTTCACCAACGCGCACGAAACCCTGATCTGGGCGTCACGCTCGGAGGACAGCCGCTACACCTTCAACTATCGCGCCATGAAGGCATTGAACGACGATCTTCAGATGCGCTCGGACTGGGTGCTGCCGATCTGCTCGGGCGGCGAGCGGGTGAAGACCGAAGGCGTCAAGGCGCATCCCACCCAGAAACCGGAAAGCCTGCTCTACCGAGTGCTGCTCGCCTGCACCAATCCGGGCGACGTGGTGCTCGACCCCTTCTTCGGCACCGGCACCACCGGCGCGGTGGCGCGGCGGCTGGGGCGCAACTGGATCGGGATCGAGCGCGAGCCGCGTTATGTGAAGGTGGCCAAGGCGCGGATCGCCTCGACGCTGCCGCTCGACGAAAGCGCGATGAAGACCATGGCCTCGAAGCGCGCCCAGCCCAAGGTGCCGTTCGGGGCGCTGGTCGAAACCGGCATGATCGAGCCGGGCGCGATGCTCACCGATTCGAAACGACGCTGGCAGGCGCGGGTGGGCGCGGACGCCTCGGTCGAACTATCCGGGAAGCAGGGCTCGATCCACCAGATCGGGGCGGCGGCGCAGGGTGCTGCCTCGTGCAACGGCTGGACCTTCTGGCATGTCGAACTGGCCGGCGCGCTGGTGCCGCTCGACGAGCTCAGGCAGAAATATATCGCCGCGCTGGACTAGAGCCGGACGGTTCGGGCGCAGCGCTAGAAGATGATCACCAGGATGATGATGATCAGGATGAGGCCGCCGAGGCTGATGCCCATTCGCATATCTTTTCTCCCTGCCGCCGGTCGCGGCACCAGTCGATAACGGCGGCCGCTCGGTTCGGTTCCGAAACGGCAGGCGGCCGCCTGAATGCCCTTGGCGGGGTGCGGCCACCGGTGTAGCCATCTATGCGATATAGTGGTTGTTTCCGGATGGGCGACTTGGCTTTAACGGCATCGGACAAGGGCATTTACCGGCGAGGCCGCTGGGCCGTCGCCGCGTTGTTGCTGTGCCTTTCTCCGGGATCCGTGACAAGCCAGTCCATCGCGCCGGTCCGGCCGGCGATCGATGCCAACCGGAACGCGGCCTGGGTCGCCTTCAACCGTTCTCCCCAGCAACAGCTCGCCGATCACCGCCGCCTCGACGCCGCGCTCGCCGTGCTGAAGCCCCAGCGCGCCGGAACCGTCGATGCCTATGTCGTGGTGGCGGCGCTCAACAGCGATCCGGTGTTCGGCCGCGAGGCGCGGGAGGCGGGGCGCGTGCTCAGCCGGCGCTTCGACGCGAGCGGCCGGACCATCGTTCTCGCCATGGGCGGGGAGGAAGCGCCGGGATCCCCGCACAGCCTCGCGCTTGCGCTGGCCCGGGTCGCCGAGCTCGCAGACCGGCGCGAGGACGTGCTCGTCCTTTATACGACCAGCCACGGCTCGCCCCTGACCGGTCTCGAATATCGCGATGCCGAGCGGGGCATGGGAGCGATTCCTCCGCTGCGTCTCGCGGGCATGGTCGAGAACGTGCCCAATCGTCTCCTGATCATTTCCGCCTGCTACTCGGGCATTTTCCTGCCGGCGCTCGCGTCGGACACGAGCGTCGTCATCAGCGCGGCGGCTGCCGACCGGACTTCTTTCGGCTGCAGCCCGGGCAATGACTGGACCTTTTTCGGCGACGCGCTCGTCAACAATGCCCTGCGCAAGCCGCAACCGCTGCAGCAAGCCTTTGCCGAGGCGCGGAGGCTGGTTTCCGGTTGGGAAGCCGGCAACAGATTGCAGCCCTCCAACCCGCAGATCAGCGTGGGCAGGGACGTGGCGCGCTGGCTGGGTCCGCTCGAACGGCGGATGCCGAAAGAGGCTACGGCTCCGGTAGGCCGGTCGCCCGCGGCGGGGCGTTGATCTTGCGGCGACTGCCTTGAAAATCTACCTCCGCCCCACTGCCTTTGTGGACGCGCCGTTCGGCTATGACGGGCGGGTGGCGCGGCTCGCCGGAGGCTTGAGCTGGTTCTCGGCGGTCGAGATCGACACGCTCGACGGCAACAGCCGCGTCTCGACCGAACTGGTGCCGGTGGAGGCGATGGGCGAGGCGGTCGAGAGGCTCGGCGACGAGGTGCGCCAGGCCTGGATCAACCTCACCACTGGCCGGCCGCCGCTGACTCTGGGCGCCCGCATGGTTCGGCTCGACCAGCCGCAGGTGATGGGCATCGTCAACGTGACCCCCGACAGCTTTTCGGACGGCGGCAGGCATGGCGATGCGGCCGGGGCTGCCGAGGCGGGTTTCGCCATGGCTTCGGCAGGGGCGGCGATCGTCGATGTCGGCGGCGAATCCACTCGGCCCGGAGCCAGGCCGGTCTGGGAAGGCGACGAGGTCGAGCGGGTGCTGCCGGTGGTGCAGCGGCTGGCGGCGTCCGGCACCGCAGTCTCGATCGACACGCGCAAGGCTGCGGTGATGGAGGCGGCGCTCGGCGCGGGCGCGGCGATGGTCAACGATGTGTCGGCACTGACCTGGGATCCGCTGGCGGCGGGAGTGGTGGCGAAGGCGGGCTGCCCGGTCGTGCTCATGCACCATCAGGGGACGCCCGAGACAATGCAGCAGGCGCCGCATTATGAAAGGCCGGTGCCGTTCGCGGTCTATGACTGGCTGGAGGAGCGGATCGCGGCGGCGGTCGCGGCGGGCATGGACCGGTCGAACATCATCGTCGATCCCGGCATCGGCTTCGGCAAGACAGTCCAGCACAATCTCCAGCTGCTGAACGGCCTCGCGATGCTGCACGGCCTCGGCTGCCCGGTGATGCTGGGCGCGTCGCGCAAGCGGATGATCGGCGCATTGTCAAACGAAGCCCCGGCGGACCAGCGGCTCGCGGGGTCGATCGCGCTGGCGCTGAAGGGCGCGGAGCAGGGGGCGCAGCTGCTGCGGGCTCATGACGTATTCGAAACGGTCCAGGCGTTAAGGGTGTGGCGGGGGCTGCGGGATGCCGCGCTGACGCCGCCGCTCGGCTCCTCATAAAAATCGCTCCCCCGCCCTTACAATTTGGAGCGCGGGACCACAAATGCGGCGCTTCATGAAGCCCGACATTGCCCTGTTATACGAGCATCCTTCCTGGTTCGAGCCGATGTTCGCAGCGCTCGCGCGGAGGGGCATCGGGTTCGAGAGGATCAGGCTTTCGGACCATCTTTTCGACCCCGCTTCCCGCGCCGTGCCCGCGCCCGTGGTGCTTAGCCGGGTCGCCATGTCGAGCTTTCTGCGCGAGGCGGACCACGGCATCTTCTACGCCGAGGCGCTGCTTGCCCATTGGGAGGCGAACGGGGCGCGGGTAATGAACGGGGCCGGCGTGCTGGCGGTCGATTCCTCGAAGGCGCGCCAGCTTTCGCTGATCGCGGGGCTCGGCCTCGCCATTCCCGAAACCCGCGTCGTGCACCGCGCGCAGGACCTCATCGCGGCGGCGGAAGGAATGGCCTTCCCGCTGCTGGTCAAGGCCAATATCGGCGGGTCGGGCGCGGGCATCGTCCGCTATTCCAGCTGCGAGGAACTCGCCGCCTCGATCGCGCAGGGGACGGCGCCCGACAGCGTCGACAAGGTGCTTCTGCTCCAGGATTATGTGCCCGCGCGGGGCGGATCGATCGTGCGGGTGGAGACTCTGGGCGGCCGCTATCTCTATGCGATCGAGGTCGAGAGCGGCGGCGACAGCTTCGATCTCTGCCCGGCCGACGCCTGCCTCGCGCAGCCGGGCCGGAAGGCCGTCCGGATGACGGCCGTGACCCCGCCCGACGAATTGATCGAAGCTTCGGAGCGGATCGCGCGGGCGGCGGGGCTCGACGTCGGCGGGGTCGAATATGTGGTCGACGACCGCGACGGAACGGCCCGCTTCTACGACATCAACGCGCTCTCAAATTTCATAGCCGATCCGCTCAACGTGCTCGGCTGGGACCCGCATGAGCGGCTGGTGGATTATCTCGAGGCGGCGATAGCGGAAAGGCAGGCGGCATGAGGTTCGGTTACTGGATGCCGGTGTTCGGCGGCTGGCTCCGCACCATCGAGGACGAGGGGATGGAGGCGAGCTGGGATTATGTCCGGCGCCTCACCCTGCGGAGCGAGGAGACGGGCTGGGACCTCAGCCTCATCGCCGAACTCAACCTCAACGACATCAAGGGCGTCGAGGAGCCGGCGCTCGACGCCTGGTCGACCGCCGCGGCACTTGCCGCGGTGACGAGCAGCATCGAGTTGATGGTCGCGGTCCGACCCAATTTCCACCAGCCGGCCCTGTTCGCCAAGCAGGCGGCGAACATCGACAATATCAGCGGCGGCCGGCTGGCGCTCAACGTGGTGTCGAGCTGGTGGGCGGACGAGGCGACCCAATATGGCCTTCAGTTCGACCAGCATGACGACCGCTACGGGCGCACGCGCGAATGGCTCGAAGTGGTGGACGGCCTGTGGAGCGAAAAGCGCTTCAGCTACGAGGGCTACCGCTATCGCCTCAAGGACGCGATCTGCGAACCCAAGCCCGTGTCCAGGCCGCGCCCCACCATTTATGCCGGCGGCGAGAGCGAGGCGGCGAAGACGATGATCGCCACCCAATGCGACGCCTATGTGATGCACGGGGATCCGGTGGCGGCGATCCGGCCCAAGATCGCCGACATGGCCGAGCGGCGGGAGCGGGCGGGCGGAGCGCCGATGCGGTTCGGAATGGCGGCCTATGCGATCGTTCGCGACAGCGAGGCCGAGGCGAGGAAGGAGCTGGAGCGGATCACCCAATTGCCGCCGCAGCCGCCCAAGGGCTTCGACAATTTCGAGCAATGGCTGTCGGGCACCGAGCTGGAGCGCGAGCTGAAGCTCCAAGAATATTCGGTGTCGAACCGGGGGCTCCGGCCCAATCTGGTCGGAACGCCGGAGCAGATCCGGGAGCGGATCGCCGAATATGAGGAAGCGGGGCTCGACCTGCTGCTGCTCCAGATGAGCCCGCAGGCCGAGGAGATGGACCGCTTCGCCGCCCAGGTGATCCAGCCGATGAAGCGCGCCGCCTAAGCGGAAGGAGCCTTGGACGGTCGTTGCACCCGAAGGCGTGGAGCGACCGCAGTGGATGGTGCCAGTGCGTGAGCCAAAGAGGAGCTTCGCCGCGTCAAGGAGCTGAATTTCTTCTTCCGGCGCAGGACCTTGGAAAGGGCAGAAGCGTTTCAAGGCAGACCGACTGCGGAAGGTTTGCCGATGAACATTCTGGAGAAGTTCGCCTTCGCGCTTGCATCCGTGGCCGGGCTGTCCCTGCTCGGGAGCGCCGCTCCACCGCTGCCCTCGGCAGCGACACCTGACATCTCTCCCCTCAACCCGGCCGCTCAGGCGAAATCGGCTGAGACAATCCCGCCTGTGCCGGCC
>DATMJS010000055.1:0-7920 GCA_035553755.1 Allosphingosinicella sp. | reverse complement strand
GGCCGCAGGAAAGTGCGTACTGGGATCAGCAAAATTTCCGCTTCAAAGCCTTGAATACGGCTGCTTTGCGGCGGGCGACGGCAGCGGTGCGCCAGACGGGTTGCGAAGGGCTGTGCTCGCCGCTACATGGGCCGCCGTGGGCGTGTAGCTCAGTGGTAGAGCACTGTGTTGACATCGCAGGGGTCGCAAGTTCAATCCTTGCCACGCCCACCATTTCTCCTCCCGCCGGCCGCCGAATATGACTGAACCCTTCATCAGCGGCTTCGATCTCGACGGCTTTGTCGCGCGGGTACTGGCGGAGGATTTGGGGGAGGGCGGCGACGTTACCTCCGGCGCGACCATTCCTGGAGACGCGCGGCTCAAGGCCGTGATAGCGAGCCGCGACGATATTGTGGTGGCGGGGCTGCCGCTCGCAGCCATGTTCTTCCGAGCGCTCGATCACGACGTGGAGATCGAGCAACTCGTCGAGGATGGCGACAGGGTTGGCGCCGGCACCGAGCTGATGCGGCTCGCCGGCAACGCGCGGCGGATGCTGGCGGCTGAGCGGTCGGCGCTCAACAGCCTCCAGCATTTGACGGGCATCGCCACCATGACCCGCGCCTATGCCGATGCGATCGAGGGCACGGGTTGCATCCTCCTCGACACGCGCAAGACCATTCCGGGCCTGCGCGCGCTCGCCAAATATGCGACGCGCATGGGCGGCGCGCAGAACCACCGAATGCGGCTCGACGACGGCGTGCTCATCAAGGACAATCATGTCGCGGTCACGCACGGGGTCGCGGAGGCGGTGCGGGCGGCCAAAGCCGCCAATACGGGGCTCCAGGTGCAGGTGGAGGTCGACCGGATCGACCAGATCGAGCCCGCGCTGGCGGCCGGGGCCGAGCGGCTGCTGCTCGACAATATGGACCTGGCGACGCTGCGGCAGGCGGTGGCGCTGGTTGCGGGGCGGGTGCCGACCGAAGCTTCGGGCGGCGTGCGGCTGGAGACGATCCGGGGAATAGCCGAAACCGGCGTCACCTATGTGTCGGTGGGGCGCATCACCCAGTCCGCGCCCGCCGCGGATATAGGGCTGGATTATGGGGGGCTGGATTACCCCCGGGGCTGAAGCGCGGCCTTAGGCCCGCTTCTTCTCGTAAGATGCCACCACGCCCGCATATTTTGCGGCGAGCTCCTTGTGGATTGCGGAAGCGGCAGGCGTCGCGCGCGCGGCGGCTTCCTGCTCCTCGCGCATGCGGCGGTTGAAATATTCCAGATCGTCCATACCCATCATTCCCCCCGGAACGACTCATGCTGAAGACTCACCCTTAGCCGATTCTGACCCGCCTGTAGACAACCTGAGTTAGCAGCCTGATATTTCAGTGGCTTGGCGGCCATGACGAGGACGAGGACAGCTAGTCGTCCTGGTAGAGCGGGAACAGAGGCGCCAGCTCCGTCAAAGTTTCGCGCGCGCTTTTGTGATGGACGAAGATGCCGCCCACCTCCTCCCAAAGGTGACGGTGCCTCAACTGGTCGTCGACCAGCACGTCGCCTTCCCTGGCGTGGTCCCGTTTGTCGCGCGCCATGGTGGTGATGATCTTCGTCCCTGGAAAATACTGGGCGGCCCAGCGCACCTTCTGGTCGGCCGCCCAGTTGCCGCGGGGAAGGCCGGTGAGGATGATGGGGTGGAGGTGCTTCACCGCCTCGAACAGCTCCATAGCGTCCGGCATCAGCGGCAGCCCGAAATAGAAATCGGGCGCCTGGGCGAGCTTCTGCCAGAAGCGGCCGAGGCCGTGGCGCTTTTCAAATTCGCGGGGCGGCAGGCCGAGTATGGCGGTCGCGCCCTTGTCGAAATCGGCGAGGACGCCGTCGCAATCGAGATAGAGCTGCCGCATCCTCAGAAGCGCTCGGGCTTCAGCATTACCGGCATGGGCAGCTCGATGGGCTGCCAGCCATGGTCTCGGATCACATCGTTGCTCTCCTTGGCGCGGCGGCCTTTTTCGAGCGACCAGGTGATGTGATAGGTGCTTCCGTCCGGGCGATCGGTGGTGCCGCCGATGCGGACGACCATAGCCTCGACGCCCTTGCCGTCCTCCGATCGGCCGACGATCTCCCCCTCGGTTTCGCAAGGGAGCTCGGCGTCGCGTCTTACCCTGGCGGCGAGGGTGACATGATCGGCCACCACTTCGGAGAATTTGGGCGGGAATTGCTGGAGCAGCTCCTTGCGCTGATCGCGGTCGAGCTTCCAGCCGATCACCGTCTCGCCCTTGCCCGCTTTGGCGGCGGCTTCTTTCGCGGAAAGCATCATGCGCCGATCAACCCACGTCCGCCGGAGCCGTTCCGGGGCGCGGGCGTTGTCACCGCAAAGGAGCCGCGCCATGGACCGCAATGAAGGGCAGGACGTGAAGGACCTGCCGCTCGACGACAAGAAGAGCAAAGAGAAAGCCGACGAGGCGGTGAAGGAATTGGACGAGATCCCGCCGCCTGGAACCGATCCGCTCCACGAAGGGCCCTAGGAGCCGACAAAGGCGGCAACGGCGTCCCGCTGCGCTTGTGTCATGTGGAGGCCGAGCTTGGTGCGCCGCCACAATATGTCCTCGGCCATGCGGGCGAATTCATGGCGCTGGAGGTAGCGGATTTCAGCCTCGGTAAGTCCGCAGCCGAAGTCGCGGCCGAGGTCCCGCACCGACATGGCGCTGCCGAGCAGCTCGGCGAGCCTGGTGCCGTAGGCGCGCGAAAGGCGCGTCAGGAGCGGCCTCGGCATCCACTTGGCGAGGCTCTCCATGTAGAGGAGGAAGGCCGGCCCTATGTCGCCGCCCGGAAGCGCCGACCGCTCGGTGGCCTTGCGCCCCTTTATGCCCAGCATATCCACCGCCTCTTCGGCAAGAGCGCGGGCGGTGGTGATCTTGCCGCCGAAGACGGAAAGGAGCTTCGCACCAGGGTCCTGATCCAGCTCAAGGCTATAGTCGCGGGTGACCGCCTTCGCGTCTTCCCTCCCGTCATC
Source organism: Allosphingosinicella sp. (assembly GCA_035553755.1). Classification (GTDB taxonomy): domain Bacteria; phylum Pseudomonadota; class Alphaproteobacteria; order Sphingomonadales; family Sphingomonadaceae; genus Allosphingosinicella. The sequence continues at coordinate 4,940 of DATMJS010000055.1, read as the reverse complement.
GTAGAGCGAGCGGACGCCCGAATAGCTCCACGCCACATCCTCCGCCGCAATCTGACGCACAAAATAGCGGTTGGCGGCCTCGCAGAGATAACGGATTTCGTCGCTCGAAATCGCCGCGTCCTCCGGAGCGTTCACCGGCACGTCGGTGGTTCCGATCAGGGTGAAGCGGTCTTCATAGGGAATAGCGAAGACGACGCGGCCGTCAGGTTGCTGGAGGATATAAGCCTCGTCACCGTCCGCCAATGCGGGCACGACGATATGGCTGCCCTTGACGAGCCGGATACGGCTGGTGCTGCTTTCGCTGAGGCGCGGAAGCGTTTCCGCGACCCAGGGGCCGGCGGCGTTGACGATCGCCTTGGCCGCGACGGTTCGGCCGTTCGAGAGGCTTGCGCGCCACAGCTCGCCCTCGCGCTCCGCCGAGAGCAGTTCGGTACGGGTGACGATCTCGGCTCCATGCCCGGCGGCATCGACGGCGTTCAACACTACCAGCCGGGCATCGTCCACCCAGGCGTCCCAATAGAGAGCGAGGCGGCGCGCGGCCTCGGGCTTCAGCGCAGAGCGGAGCCCCGCCTCCCTACGGTTGATCGTCCGTGAGCGGGGGAGGGTGCCGCCCCAGGCGAGCAAATCGTAGAGCCGGAGGCCCCCACGCATCATCCACCAGGGGCGCATCTCCGCGGCATGCGGAAGCAGGAAGCTCAGCGGGTGCACGATGTGCGGCGCGGTGCGGAGCAGGATTTCGCGCTCCTTCAGCGCCTCGCGGACCAGCCGGAACTCGTAATATTCGAGATAGCGCAGGCCGCCATGGACGAGCTTCGAGGAGGCCGAGCTGGTATGGCTGGCGAGATCGTCCTTCTCGACCAGCAGCACCCTCGCACCGCGAATGGCGGCGTCGCGTGCGATCGCGGCGCCGTTGATGCCGCCGCCAACGACGAGAAGGTCGAAGCTTTCCATTGCCGCTTTGTCTGTTAGCGTGGGCGCCCGCTCCAGCGAAAGGGAAAAGCCTTGGCGGACAAAGCGCTGCTGGTCATCGATGAAGGAACGACGAGCACGCGGGCGATGCTGTTCGCGCCCGACGGACGCTGCCTCGGCAGCGAGCAGCGCGAGCTGACCCAGCATTATCCAGGCCCCGGCCTCGTAGAGCATGACGCGGAGGAAATCTGGACGCGCAGCCTGGAATGCGCCCGCGCGATGGTGGCGAAGGCGGGTGGCGCGGAGCGGATCGCCGCGACCGGCATCACCAACCAACGCGAGACGATCGTCTTCTGGAGTCGCCGCACGGGGAGGGCGCTCGCGCCCGCCATCGTCTGGCAGGACCGGCGCACCGAGGGCCTTTGCCGCGCACTGAAGGAGGCGGGGCATGAAGAGACGGTGCAGGCGAAAACCGGGCTTCTGCTCGACCCCTATTTCAGCGCCGGCAAGATCGCCTGGGCGCTGGAGCATTGGCCGCAGCTGAAGGAGGCTGGCGACGACCTGCTGGTCGGTACGGTCGAAAGCTGGCTGGTTTATCGCCTCACCGGCGGTCTCCACGTCTCCGATGCGACCAACGCGTCACGAACCGCGCTGATGGACATCTCCGCCGGTCGGTGGGACGAAGATATGCTCGGCCTGTGGGGTATTACCGACGCCGCCTTGCCCGAGATCATCGATTGCGCCGGCGATTTCGGAAGCACCGATCCTGAGCTGTTCGGCGCCGCCATCCCGATCGCCGGAATGGCGGGCGACCAGCAGGCGGCGTCGATCGGCCAAGCCTGCCTTCGGCCGGGCGACACCAAGGCGACCTACGGCACCGGCGCCTTCATTCTCACCAATACGGGCGAGACGCTTCAACATTCCCGGCACCGTTTATTATCCACGATCGCCTGGCAGCTCGGCGGGAGCCGGAATTACGCCCTGGAAGGCTCGGTTTTCGTCGCCGGCAGCTTGATCAAATGGCTACGCGACGATCTCGGCCTGCTCGGGGATTCCGCTGAAAGCGAGGCGCTGGCCCGTTCTGTGGCCGGCAATGGCGGCGTCTATCTGGTGCCGGCGCTGTCGGGGCTCGGCGCGCCCTATTGGCAGCCGTCCGCGCGGGCGGCGATCTCCGGTCTCAGCTTCTCCTCCGGCCGGGCCCACATCGTCCGGGCGGCACTGGAAGCGATGGCGCACCAGACGCATGACCTGATGGCCGCCTTCGCCCGGGACGGAGCGGAATGGGAGCGCCTCAAGGTCGACGGCGGCATGGCCGCCAACGACTGGCTGGCACAGGACCTTGCCAACATGCTCGCTCTGACGGTCGAACGGCCGGGTCTGGTCGAAACCACCGCGCTCGGCGCTGCGATGCTCGCGGGAATGGGGTGCGGCCTGTTCGGGTCGCTGGAGGCGGCGACGGGCATGCGCGGCGGCGTCGAGCGGTTCGAGCCGGTCATGGATGAGGGCGTTCGCCAGCAGCGACTGCAAGGCTGGGGCGAAGCGGTGCAAGCCGTGCTTCGGGACTAAGCGGGGAGACCGTCTCCGGCCTCCCCTCAGTCGTTACCAGATGCGCGCCCGGCCCTCGGGCGGGATGTAGAGCTTGTCGCCCGGCTGCACGTTGAAGGCCTTGTACCATTCGTCCTGGTTGCGGAGCGGAGCGAAGGCGCGGATCTGGCCCGGTGAGTGCGGCCCGTTGACGATCTGCTGCCGGAGCGCGTCGTCCCGCCACAACGTCCGCCAGACCTGCGCCCAGGCCATGAACACACGCTGCTCCGGGGTGAAGCCGTCGAGCACCGGCCCCGGCTTGCCGCCGAGGAAGTTGCGATAGGCTTCGAGCCCGAGATGGACGCCGCCGAGGTCGGCGATATTCTCGCCCATCGCGACACGCGGGTTGATGCGCATGCCGGGCAGGGTCGGGAACTCATAAGCCTCATATTGGGCACCGAGCTTGGTCGCCTGCGCCTCGAACTTGGCCGCGTCCTCGGGCTGCCACCAGTCGCGAAGAACGCCCGCCCAGTCGGACTTGCGGCCCTGATCGTCGAAACCGTGGGTGATCTCGTGGCCGATGACGCCTCCGATCGCGCCGTAATTGACCGCGGGATCCGCGTCGGGATCGAAGAATGGCGGCTGCAGGATTGCGGCCGGGAAGACGATCTCGTTCTTCACCGACGAATAATAGGCGTTCACCGTCTGCGGCGTCATGCCCCATTCGGCCTTGTCGACCGGCTGGTCGATCCTGTTGCGGCGGTAATCCCACTCGAACCGGCCGGCGCGTTCGGCATTGCCGACGAGATCGCCGCTGACAACATGAAGCGCGCCATAGTCGCGCCAGTTCTCCGGATAGCCGATCTTCAGGCCGAAATTTTCGAGCTTCTTCAGCGCCTCCTGCTTGGTGGCGGGCCCCATCCAGTCGAGCCGCTCAATCCGGCTGCGCATGGCGGCGCGGAGGTCGGTGACCAGCCGGTCCATCTTCGCCTTGGCGTCGGGCTTGAAGTAGAGCGCGACATAATCGCGCCCGATCGCCTCGCCCATCGCGTTCTCGGCGAAGGTAATGCCGCGCTTCCAGCGTTCGCGCTGCTGCGGCTGGCCCTGGAGGAACTTGGAACGGAATTCGAAATTGGCGTCGACGAACCGCTTCGAAAGCAGCGGCGCCATGTCGTCGGCGGTGTGGAACATCTGCCAGGCCTTTAGGGTCTGGAGGTCCGCGTCGGCGAAGATCTTCGCAAGCTTCGGCACCGCCGTATTCTGCGACACCACCGCCCGCTGCGCCCGGTCTACCCCGGCCGCTTGCCAATAGGTCCGCCAGGGAAAGCCCGGCGCCTGCGCCTCGAGCTCGGCAAGCGTCATCGGATTGTAGGTTTTGTCGCGGTCGCGGCTTTCGGCACGGGTCCAGTGCGCCTCCGCAATCTGCGTTTCCAGCGCGACCACCTTGGCGGCCGATTCCTTCGGCGTCGGCCATCCCGCCATTTCAAGCATCTGCGCGACATATTGCTGGTAGCGCGTCTTCTGCGGCGTGAACTTTTCCTGAAGGTAGAGCTCGCGGTCGCCGAGGCCGAGACCCGACTGCCCCATATAGAGCGCATATTGCTCCGGGTTTTTGGCGTCGTCGTTGACGCCTGGGCCGAAGAAGGTGCTGCCGAAGGCGCCGATCGACTGGCCCATCAGCCGCGCAATGTCTTCCTTATCGTTGGCCCGGTAGATGGGATTGAGGCGGGTGAGGAGCGGGATCGCGTCCTGCCGCTCGGCCGCAGCCTCGTCCATGAAGGTCCGGTAGAGCGCTGCGACCTTGGCCTGGTCACCGCCGGTCGCAGGATCGCCGGCCGGATAGCTTTCGACGAGCTGGCGAAGGCGCGCCTCCGAAAGATCGCGGAGGATGGCGAAGGCGCCGTACGACGATCTGTCGGCGGGTATCGGGGTGGTCTTCGCCCAGTTGCCGTTCACATAGGTGAAGAAGTCGTCACCCGGCTTTACCGAGCGGTCCATTCCCGCCGTGTCGATGCCCCATTGTCCGAACCGCGGTGCGTCGATCGTGGCCGAGCTGCCGCCCGAGCCCTGGGCAGGCGCATCGATGAGCGATACCATCGTGCACGCTTCGTCGATACATTCATGATTGTCGCCCGCGACGGCCGGTGCGGCCATCGCAAGGGCAAGCAAGGAGGCAGTGAGGCTGAATTTCTTGATCACGATAATCCCCTCCGGATCGTTCGAAAAGATTTTTGGCTGCTATTGAAAATATATACCCCGTCATTGACGGGAAATTCTTGCAGATCAAGCATTAGCTAAACATCGCGAGTGACTGCCGACTTAACCGAGCCGCGTGCCGGGCGGCGGCGAAGGCGCCGCTCCTCCGGGTGCCTGCCAGCTGTCGTCGATCATCTTGATGATAGCCGAGAAGTCCTTGCCGCCGCCGCCGAGCGCCTCGGCGAAGCGCGTGTACAGCTCTTCGGCGCCGCTGCCCATTGGTGTGTAGGAATCGACGCTTCGCGCGGCTT
>DATMJS010000054.1:0-6129 GCA_035553755.1 Allosphingosinicella sp. | reverse complement strand
CCGCCTATCGCCGCGAGGGCGGCCGCATCCTCTTCACCCACACCGAGGTTCCCGGGGAGCTCGAAGGCCGGGGGATCGGCAGCCGGCTCGTCGCGGGCGCTCTGGACGATGTCCGCCGCCGTGGCCTGAAGGCGGTCCCGCTCTGCTCGTTCGTCGCGCATTATGTCGAAACGCACCCGGAGGTGCAGGACCTCGCCGCCGATTGATTTGCGGGCGGGGCTGAATTTGTGCGCCTGCTGCGGAACCAAGCTTCTTAACCTGCGTTAAGGCGCGGAGTATCTATGGGGGGGCTGCGATCAGCCCGTCAGAAGGGGGAGGGGAAACCCGCTCGCACTGGGCGGGTCGACGAAGGCTGGGCGATGCGTAGCGATTATCCGATTTCCGCCGCCAAGGCCGATGGCCTGCTCGCCACCGCGATCGATGCCGTGCGCGCCCGCGCCGACCGCTGCGGTGAGGTGCTCGATGCCCTTCCGGCGGCGATCTACACCACCGATCCCGAGGGGCGGGTCACTTACTACAATCCCGCCTGCGTCGAATTTTCCGGCCGCACGCCGCAGCTCGGCGCCGACCGCTGGTGCGTCACCTGGAAGCTCTATACCGAGACCGGCGAGCACCTGCCGCACGATCGATGCCCGATGGCCCTCGCCATCCGGCAGAAACGGGCGGTTCGCGGCGCACGCGCGGTCGCCGAGCGCCCGGACGGCACGCGGGTCCATTTCGCGCCCTATCCCACTCCGCTGCTGGACGAGGAAGGGAATCTCCTCGGCGCGCTCAACATGCTGGTCGATCTGGGCGGAGCTCGCGAGGCGGAGGATCTGCGCGCTCAGGCGCTCAAATGCCGCCGCCTCGCTGCCTGGATCACGGATCCGCAGACTTCGGAGACGCTGACCCAGCTCGCCTCCGAATATGATGGCAAAGCGGACGGCCTTCTGAGCCTTCACTGATCCCGCGCCGGAAATCGCCTTAAAGACAGCGTTCGACCGTCCGTCCGAGGCTGTAGGAAATCGTCTGGCGCACCGATACGGTGCTCCCGGTCTGGGTTGCGCGCACGGTGATTCGGGCGGCGGGATAGCCGTTCTGCGTCTGGAGCGTGATATAGGTCGCGCTGTCGCCGCGCTGGACGTCGTAGCGGCCGAGGCTGCCTATGCCTTGGGTGATGCACTGGGCCACCGTCGCCATCGGCTTGGTGCTGACGTAGCGCGCGTCGGGCGCGCGGTTCTCGAGATCGTAGACGGTCGCGCACCCGGCGAGGAGCAGCGGAGCTGCAGCCAGATATGTCCTTCTTCCCAACATGGTGCCCCCGTTACGAGCGCCGCGCCAAGAAGTTCCGCTTCAGTGGGCTTCGCCCTCTTCCCGCTCCCCCTTCCCCGTCAGCGAAAAGCGGGGTTCCCTCCCTGTTGCGGCGTGGCGGAGGCGGCGCCGGCAGGGCGAAGCGGCGGGCGATATCGGGCAGGCGGCATCCCCTGCCGCACGGACCGGCTCGCGAAGCTAATAGCGGGCGGCCTTGCTCCAGGCCCCGGCCTTGAGGCTGGCGATCTCGACGCGCTTGCCCATCCACTCGGCAAGCTCTTCGAACGACAGCTGGCGCTTGAAGACGATGCCGGCATGGCCTGCCTTGTACCAGATGATCCTGCCTTTGATCGGCCGGAAGCTTTCCAGCGTCACCAGCACGTCCTTGTTGACGCAGTTCCAGTCGCTGATGCTGACCTTGAGGCCGCCGAGCGAGATGTCGCGGACCTCGGTGCGGTAGAGCACGCCTTCGACCAGAAGCTCCGCATTGCAGGTGATATCGAGCCGCGGCGGGCGCGGCGTCTGTCCCTTGCGGCGCGCGGGCCGGTTGGCGAGCAGCTCGCGAAGGTCGATGTCCTTGTCGAACTTGACCCCGCAGCTCGTCTCGCGCGTCCAGACAACCTCGCCCGGCAGCTGCTGATGCGAGTTGAATTCGACCCGGACTTTGGTGCCGACCGCGTGGCTTCCGGTCGTTTCCGCCATCAGCCCGCCCGCCGATATGTTCCTCACCCGGCAGAGATCCTGGCCATGATCCGTCACCAGCTTGGCGACGGGAAGCACCGCGCGAAGCCTTTCCTCAGCGCGCCGGTCGTCCGGGCGGGGCACTTCGGTGCTGAGCGAAAAGGTGGTCATCTGGAAGGCGAAATCGTCGGAGCGGCCGCGAAGGCCGCCCAGGCTCCTGCGAATCAGCCCTCCGAGCATCGAAAGCTCCCACCACAACTCATCGGCGGCGAAGCTAACCGGGAGCGGTTAAGTTTCCCTTTCCCGCCGGACCCGGAACATTAGCTGTGGATTAGTCCAAGCTTCGCTTGGCAGCGGGAGTCCACGGGTCCTATAGCTTGTCCATGGCAGATTTGTTCGCGTCCAGCGCCGCTCCCTCGGCCGATTACGATGCCTCTTCGATTGAGGTCCTCGAAGGGCTGGAGCCGGTGCGCCGCCGCCCGGGCATGTATATCGGCGGCATCGACGAGCGTGCGCTCCACCATCTGGCGGCCGAAGTGCTCGACAACAGCATGGACGAAGCGGTGGCGGGCCACGCCAGCCGCATCGAAATGGTGCTGGAGCCCGGCAACCGGCTGACGATCGTCGACAACGGGCGCGGCATCCCGATCGACGAACATCCCAAATATCCAGGCAAGTCGGCGCTGGAGGTCATCCTCACCACCCTCCATTCGGGCGGCAAATTCTCCCACAAGGCTTATGCGACCTCGGGGGGGCTCCACGGCGTCGGGATCAGCGTCGTCAACGCCCTTTCCACCGACACGGTGGTGGAGGTTGCCCGCAACAGGGAGCTGTACCGCCAGACCTTCGCCCGGGGAGTGCCGACCTCGGCCCTTCAGACGCTCGGCGCCGTTCCCAACCGGCGCGGCACCACGATCGCCTTCACCCCCGATCCTTCGATCTTCGGCGAGGAAGCGAAGTTCAAGCCGGCGCGCCTCTACCGGCTCGCCCGCTCCAAGGCCTATCTGTTCGCCGGCGTCGAGATACGCTGGCGCTGCGATCCCTCGCTGATCAGCGACGAGACTCCGGCGGAAGCGGTATTCCAGTTCCCGGGCGGCCTGTCGGACCATCTGAAAGAGCAGATCGGCAGCCGCGAATGCGCGACCGCCGACTTTTTCAAGGGGCGCCAGGAATTCCCCGACGGCCAGGGATCGGTCGAATGGGCGGTCGCCTGGCCGCTGTGGAGCGAGGGCGGCTCCTCTTATTATTGCAACACCATCCCGACCCCCGACGGCGGCACCCACGAGCAGGGGATACGCGCCGCGCTCACCCGCGGCATCCGCGCCTTCGGCGAGCTGGTCGGCCAGAAGAAAGCCAGGGACATCCAGGCGGACGACATCGTCTCGGGCGCCGAGATCATGCTGTCGGTCTTCATCCGCGACCCGCAGTTCCAGAGCCAGACCAAGGACCGGCTGACCAGCCCCGACGCCGCCCGGCTCGTCGAGACCGCGATCCGCGACCATTTCGACCATTTCCTCGCCGACCATATGGAGCGGGGCCGCGCCCTCCTGGGCTTCGTGCTCGACCGGATGGACGAGCGCCTCAAGCGCAAGGCCGAGCGCGAGGTGAAGCGCAAGACCGCGACCAGCGCCAGGAAGCTTCGCCTCCCCGGCAAGCTCACCGACTGCGCCAACGACGATCCCGAAGGCACCGAGCTGTTCATCGTCGAAGGCGACAGCGCCGGCGGCTCGGCCAAGCAGGCGCGCGACCGCAAGACGCAGGCGATCCTGCCGATCCGCGGCAAGATCCTGAACGTCGCCTCCGCCACCGCCGACAAGATCAGGGCCAATCAGGAAATAGCCGACCTCATCCTCGCCATGGGCTGCGGCACGCGCGAACGCTGCAACCCGGACGAGCTGCGGTACGAGCGGATCGTCATAATGACCGACGCCGACGTCGACGGCGCCCATATCGCTACCCTGCTGATGACCTTCTTCTTCCAGGAGATGCCGGAGCTGGTGAAGCGCGGCTGCCTCTACCTCGCCCAGCCGCCGCTCTACCGCCTCTCCTCGGGAAGCACGATCGCCTACGCCAGGGACGACGCGCACCGCGCCGAGCTGGAAGCGACCTTGTTCAAGGGCAAGAAGGTCGAAATCGGCCGCTTCAAGGGCCTCGGCGAGATGAACCCCCAGCAGCTTCGCGAGACCACCATGGACCCCAGGTCCCGCTCGCTGATCCGCATCACCCTTCCGCAGGAATATGAGGAGCGCGCGGGCGTCCGCGACCTCGTCGACCGGCTGATGGGCCGCAACCCCGAGCACCGCTTCGCCTTCATCCAGAGCCACGCCGCCGAAGTGGACGAAGAAGCGATCGACGCCTGAGGCCCCCTATCCTCTCCCTTGAGGGGAGAGGGTTGCGCAGACTTGGCGGCTCAGCCGCTAGTCGAAGCTGGGTGAGGGTGACTGGAGTTGAGCGATTATCCTCTGGCGGTGTCACCCTCGCCAACTCCGCCCAAGCTCTTTTGTCGCTAAGGCTGCGATCCTCTCCCTGCAGGGAGAGGGAGGTTGGGGTAATCAGCTCGCCACCGCCGGAGCGACCAGCGGGAAGCAGGGTATCGCGACCGCGAAGCTCTCTCCGTCGGAGCCGACCATATGATAGCGCCCCTCCATCGAACCGGTGGACGTGCCCAGCGGACAGCCCGAGACATAGTCGAACGCGCCGCCGGGTTCGATCACCGGCTGCTCGCCCACCACCCCTTCGCCTTGCACTTCGTGTCGGCCGCCGCGGCCGTCGCTGATCGACCATTCGCGGCTGATCAGCTGGACGGCCCGGCTGCCTTCATTCTCGATCCGCACATGATAGGCCCAGAACCAGCGCCCCTTGGCGGGCTCCGACTGCTCGGGGAGGAAGCTGACCGACACCCTGACGGTGACGTCGCGGGTCGTCGCGCTGTGGGGGAAGAGAGCCTTCATGGGACGAACCTTCTATTGCCGCGTCCAGCCCGTCAACGCGTGACCCGCCTCAGCCGCTCCACCAGCCGCTCGCGCGCCGCGAGCACGTCCGCCTGCCGCTCGATCAGTATATCCCGGGCGAGGAAGCGGCCGGTGATTCGGAGGCCATCGAATATCTCCTCCCATTCGGCGGCCCCGCCGTCGAGGAGGAAGGACGGGAGCGGCAGCAGCCGGTCGATATATTCCCCCGCGGCTTCGGCGCTGACCGCGCGGCCGCTCTTCGGGCTGACATAGCGGAGGTTGGTCCGAGCGCCCGTGGCGGCGCATTCGCTGAGGTCGAGGCCGAAGCCGAGCTCGTTCAGGATCAGGAGCTCATAGCGGACCAGCGCCGCCGCCCAGCCTTTGGCGCTCGGGGCGGCCTCCACGGCGGAAAGCACTCCGTCGAGCGCTTCGTAGAGCCGCGGATAGGCTTGCCCCTCCGGAAGCGCGGCCGCCGTCAAAGCGCAGCTCCAGTCGATGGCGGCGGCAGGCAGGGACTCCCGGAGCAAGGCCGCGCGGCTGCGGGTGAGCTCGACGCTGAGCTGCGCCAGCTGCTCCTCGGTACGGGCGCGGTACTCGGCCTCGACAAGGTTGCCTGGCGAGAGCACCGGCCGCAGGCGGCGCGACCGCCCTCCCCTGACATAGCCGGCCCGGATGCCGTCCGCCGGCGTCAATGCCCGAACGATGGCGCCATGCTCGCCGTGCGGGCGAACGGCGCAGATGATGGCGGGCGTTTCGAGCTGCACGGGGGCGAGCCTAGCCATGCTTCGCGGCGCCACGCAATCCGCCGCTTCGCCGGCCGGCGGCGGCAGATTTTATGGTTAAGAATTCCCTACTTGATGTGGTTAACTTTGTAGGTTAACATTTCTGCTGCGTTACCAATCCGGTGGCGCGGGGATTTTAAACACAGGGGAATATCGATGAGCCACAATCAACAGCGCCCGGCTCGCAGCATTTGGGATTATCTGCTCGGCGGCGGCTGGAGCGGAGCCGGCACCAAGGGCTGAGATCGTCATCGCCTGACCGCGTGATCCCACGCGGTTCGGCGGTTCAGTCTAGTTCCTCAGAAAGCCTCGGCTCGATCGGGGCTTTTTCTGTGCGCGCCAGCGGCGTTCAGGCTGCCTTGCGTTGCGCGATCAGGCGTTGCTCCAGAAGCTTGAACGTCATCGGCCGACCGATCAGATAACCC
>DATMJS010000053.1:0-22636 GCA_035553755.1 Allosphingosinicella sp. | reverse complement strand
TCACCTTCGAGGGGGACCGGCACGATTGCGGCGACAAGACGGGCTTCGTCATCGCCAATATCGCGCTGGCGATGGCGCGCGAGGATGTCGCCCCGGCCGTCCGAGCTTTCGTGGCGGACCTGCGCTAAGAAGATGGGCTGCACCGCCATCCTTGCCGGCGACGGTCCTGTGCGGAGCGTTACCGCCGAGGAAGCGGCGGCCTATGCGGGACCCGGCTTCGTCTGGCTCCATATCGAGGGCGGGAGCGAAAGCGATCTCGCGCTGATCAAAGGCGTCAACGGGGTTCCCGAAGTCGCCGCTTATGCCCTGGTCGCCACCGAGACGCGGCCGCGCTGCGACGTGATCGAGGACGGCGCGCTCATCAACCTGCGCGGGCCAGGCGAGGTGGAGACCGACGACAGCGACCGGCTGGTGTCGATCCGAATGTGGGCGCGGCAGGGACGGGTGCATTCGGTCACCCGCCGGCCGCTCGCCGCGACGAGGGCGGTAACCGCGCAGATGGAAGCGGGCCAGATCCACGATCCGGGCGACTTGGTCGCGGCCTTCGCGCGGGCGATCTCAAAACAGCTCGACCCGCAGGTGGCGGCGCTCGGTGACGAGCTTGACGATTGCGAGACCGGGCTGGAGCCCAGCAACGTCTACAGGTTCAGGAGCAGGATCGCGCGCATCCGATCCGAGGCGATCGCCTTCCGCCGTTTCGTGTCGCCCGACCGGGACGCGCTCAACACGCTGGCGCATCTGCCCTTCGAATGGCTGGCGGAAGAGGACCGCGTTCATATCCGCGAAGCCGCCGACCGCTTCGCGCGGATGACCGAGGAGCTGGAGGCGGTGCGCGAGCGCGCCGCGCTGCTGCACGAGCAGCTGACCGACCTGCGCGGCGAGACGATCGAGACGCGGGCGCTGCTGATCTCGATCGTGGCGCTGATCTTCCTGCCGCTGACCTTCATCACCGGCCTGTGGGGGATGAACGTTCCCGTACCGGGGACGGAAGACGAGAACGCCTTCGCGATCATCGTCAGCGCCTGCATAGCGGTGGCGCTGCTGATCGGCGCCTATTTCGCAAGAATCCACTGGCTGAGGCGCTAGGGCCGCGCGAGATCAGGCCTCCAGCTCGATGTCCCAATAGAGATAGTCGCGCCATGTATCGTGGAGATAGTTGGGCGGAAAGCTGCGGCCATGTTCCTGGAGCTGCCAGCTGGTCGGGCGGATCGGGCGGCGGTTGAGGTTCATGTGCGCCTCGCGGGGCGTGCGGCCGCCCTTGCGGAGATTGCAGGGCGCGCAGGCGGTGGCGACATTCTCCCAGGTGGTGCGCCCGCCCTGGGCGCGCGGTATGACATGATCGAAGGTGAGGTCGCGGATGTCGCCGCAATATTGGCAGGAGAAGCGGTCCCGCAGGAACAGGTTGAACCGGGTGAAGGCCGGATATTCCGACGGCTTCACATATTGGCGAAGCGCAATCACACTCGGGATCTGCATCGTCCGGGTCGGGCTGTGCACCTCGCGCGCGTAATTGGCGACGATGTCGACCCGCTCGAGAAACACCGCCTTGACCGCGGTCTGCCAGGGCCACAGGCTGAGCGGGTAATAGCTGAGCGGCGTATAATCGGCGTTCAGCACGAGCGCGGGACAGCTGTCGGGATGCCGGATGAGATCAGGATGGTACATTCGCCGGCACAGGCCTCCCGCTTCGTGGAGAGAACTCCCGAAACGCCCCTTCGGCCCTGTCGCACCCAGAACAAGGGGAGATACGGCGAGACGAGCCTTCTCTCCTGTCCGCCACGCTTTGGCAGGGAAGCGTGACGCGGCCATGACACCACATCGGACGACTCGCGGTCAAGGGCCAGTTTCGTGAAAAATGCGGTGACCCGCTTCGCGCCAAGCCCGACGGGGCGGCTGCACCTCGGCCATGCCTATTCCGCGCTGCTCGCGCACCGTTTCGCGCGGGAGAGGAACGGCACCTTCCTGCTCCGCATCGAGGATATCGACCCGGGCCGGGCGCGGCCGGAGCATGTGGACGGCATCCTGGAGGATCTCGGCTGGCTCGGCCTCAGCTTCGACGGGGAGATAATCTACCAGTCCGAGCGGCTGCCGATCTACGCCCGCGCGCTCGAGCGCCTGAAGCGGGAAGGGCTCGCCTATCCCTGCTTCTGCACGCGCAGCGAAATCGCCGCCGAAGTGGCGGCGAGCGCGGCCGCGCCCCACGGTCCCGACGGGCCCCTCTATCCGGGCACCTGCCGGGCTCATTCCGAGGAGGAGCGAGCGCTGAGGATGAAAAGCGAGCCGCACGCCTGGCGGCTCGACCTGGCGAAAGCCGCCGCCCGCGCGGCACCGCTCTACTGGGAGGATAATGGTACCGAGGTGCAGGCCGAGCCCGAGCGCTTCGGCGACGTCGTGCTCGCCCGCAAGGACGCGCCGGTGAGCTACCATCTCGCCGTCACCGTGGACGATGCCGCGCAGGAAGTGACGGACGTGGTGCGCGGCCGTGACCTTTTCGCCGCGACCGACGTTCACCGGCTGCTTCAGGCGCTGCTCGATCTGCCGACGCCGCATTACCACCACCACCCCTTGCTGACCGGAGCCGACGGAAGGCGGCTCGCGAAGCGGCATGGAGCGCCGACGCTGGCGGATTTGCGCGCATCGGGCGTCGATCCGCGAAAGCTGGCGGACAATCTCCTCGCCGGGCGATTGCCCGCTGGATATTCGGCCGCGGGAGCTTAAGTAGGGGGCGCATGCAGACCTTGCTCATCATCCTCATCGTGCTGGCCGCAGGGGCCACCCTGTTCGTGCTGGTGAAGGGGGTGATCGGAATGGCGCAAGGCAAGGACGTCACCGGAATGCGCAGCCAGGAGCTGATGCGCAAGCGCGTGATGTTCCAGGGGCTGGCGATCGTCCTGGTGGTCCTGCTCCTCATCCTCGCGAGCGGCGGAGCCTGAGCTGGTCAGGCTCACCAAAATCTACACCCGTACCGGCGACGCCGGCGAAACCGGCCTCGTCGACGGGTCGCGGATTTCCAAGGCCGATCTCCGCCTGACCGCGATCGGCGATGTTGATGAGGCCAACAGCGCGATCGGGGTGGCGATCGGCCATGTTCGGGAGCAGCGGCATCGCGAAATGCTCTCTCGCATCCAGAACGAGCTGTTCGACCTTGGGGCAGACCTTGCCACCCCCGGCGAGGATTTCGAACCTTCGGACATGGCGCTCCGCATCGTCCAGCCGCAGATCGACCGGCTGGAGCGCGAGATCGACGCCATGAACGAGGAGATGGAGCCGCTTCGCAGCTTCATCCTTCCCTCCGGAGGCGGCGGCGCGGCCGAGATTCATCTGGCCCGCGCGGTCGTGCGCCGCGCCGAGCGGTCAGCCGTAGCCGCGGCACGGCAGGCGCCGCTCAATCCGCTCGCGCTCGCCTATCTCAATCGTCTTTCCGACCATCTGTTCGTGATCGCCCGGATTGCCGCCCGCGCCGAGGGCGGGGACGTTCTCTGGGAACCGGGCGCTACCCGAAGCTTTTAAGATAGGTAAGGCGGCTGCCCCCCAGGAAAGCATAGAACGTCTGGCGTCCTTCGGATCCAGCCCTCGCGCATCTTGCTACTGAGTTCATGCGACGTCCAACCGCCGGAAAGGAGCAATCGGTGACGCTCGCGGCCATTGGCATCAACTGCACCTTGAAACGTGATGCGAACGAAAGCTCGTCAACGGACCTCATGATCAACATCATTGCGCGGGAGCTCGCCAGCCATGGCGTGAGCCTGACCGAGATCATCAGGCTTTCCGGCTACAACATCCTTCCTGGAGTAAGCTCGGATGAAGGTCCCGGTGACGACTGGCCTGACATCAGGCGCCGAATATTGGCCGCCGACATATTGATCTTCGGCACGCCGATCTGGCTGGGCCAGATGTCCAGCATTGCCAAGCGGGTATTGGAGCGCATGGACGCCTTCCTGGGGGAAACGGATGAGCATGGCCGGATGCCCAGCTTCGGCAAGCTCGCGGTGGCGGCGATCGTCGGCAATGAAGATGGCGCGCATGCGGTGACGGCGGACCTTTTCCAGGCGCTCAACGATGAGGGCTGGACCATTCCGGCGGCCTCGGCCTGCTACTGGGTCGGCGAAGCGATGCACAAGACGGACCTCAAGGATCTCGACTCCATTCCTAACGAGGTGACGCAGACCGCCCGGATGCTGGCCTCCAATGCGGCTCATCTGGCGAGGCTGCTCAAGGCGCAGCCTTATCCCGGCAGGGCCGAACAGGACGCGCAAAGGCATCAGGCATAGCACTTCGCTTGTTTTGAGCAGGCGCTACACAGGATGACTAACTTGGGTTACTCACGCCCGCTGAGGAGAATGTGATGGCCACACAGGCGCGTGCCTCTGCCCCTGATGGCATTCAGAACCGCCTCCAGGCTGTCCGGGCCTTGAGCCGCGCCATCGCCGCGCCTCTTTCCGACGCCGACGCCACCCTCCAGCCTATGCCCGACGCCTCGCCGGCGAAATGGCACCTCGCCCACACCACCTGGTTCTTCGAAACCTTCGTGCTGCGCGATCATGCGCCGGACTACCGCCTGTTCGAGGAACGCTGGGCCTATCTCTTCAACAGCTATTATGAAGGCGAAGGCGAGCGGCATCCGCGGCCGCGGCGAGGAATGCTGAGCCGTCCTTCCCTGGACGAGGTGCTCGCCTATCGGGCTCATGTGGATCAGGCGCTCGCCGGAGCGCTGCCGGACCTTTCCGGCGAGGCGCTGGCGCTGGTCGAACTCGGCCTTCATCACGAGCAGCAGCATCAGGAGCTGTTGCTGATGGATTTGACCGCCGCTTTCGCCGAAAACCCGCTGAAGCCTGCGCTGTGGGATATGCCTTCCGCTCCGCCCGCGCCGCTGCCGGAGCCGATCCGCTGGCGCGAATGGCAGGGCGGCCTTGTCGAAATCGGCCATGGCGGGGGCGGCCTTTCGACATCGTTCAGGACAGGCTTCGCCTTCGACTGCGAGGGGCCGCGCCACAAGGCCTTCCTTGCCCCCTACGCGCTTGCCGACCGGCTGGTGACCAATGCCGACTGGCTGCGCTTCATCGAGGACGGCGGCTATGAAAGGCCGGAGCTCTGGCTGGCGGACGGCTGGGCCTGGGCGCAGGAGGGGCGGATCGAAGCGCCGCTCTACTGGAGCCGCGCCGAGAACGGCTGGCATCGCTACGCCCTGGACGGCGAGAAGCCGCTGCGTCTGGCGGAGCCCGTCAGCCACATCAGCTATTATGAGGCCGACGCCTACGCCCGCTGGGCCGGCGCGCGGCTTCCGACCCAAGCGGAATGGGAAGCGGCCGCCGCCGATGAGGACCCTTCCTCGGGCAACCAGCTTGACGAGGCGGGGCCGGTGCGGCCGAGGGGCGGGAGCGGCCTGTTCGGCGATTGCTGGCAATGGACGTTGAGCGCCTATCTCCCCTATCCCGGTTTCCGGCCGGCCGATGGCACCGTCGGCGAATATAACGGCAAGTTCATGTCCGGACAGATGGTGCTGAAGGGTGCGAGCTGCGCGACCCCGAGGGGTCATAGCCGGCCAAGCTACCGCAACTTCTTCTATCCCCATCAGCGCTGGATGTTCTCGGGGCTGCGGCTGGCGCGGGACCTGTAATGGACGCTCCGCGCGCCAGCATCGAAGCGGATCCCGCCTTCCGGGAGCAAGTGCTGGCGGGGCTCGCCGCTCCTATTCCCGCCGTGCCCGCACGCTGGCTCTACGACCGGCGGGGCTCCGAGCTGTTCGAAGAAATCACCGAGCTTCCCGAATATTATCTGACCCGGGTCGAGGCCGCGCTCCTGCTCCGCTACAGCCGCAGCATCGCGGAGATTGCCGGGCGCAGCGATGCGGTCATCGAGTTCGGCTCGGGCTCCTCGTCGAAAACTCCCATCCTCCTGGAGGCGGTCGAACCCTCCGCCTATGTGCCTATCGACATTTCCGGGGACTTCCTGCGCGATTCCGCGGCGGCGCTCAAGGAGCGATTCCCGCTTCTTCCCATCTACCCGGTCGAAGCGGATTTCATGAGGCCGATCACCCTCCCCGCCAGGATCGCGGATAGTCCGAAGCTCGGCCTCTTCCCCGGCTCCACCATCGGCAACATGGTGCCGAGCACCGCCGTCGATCTCCTTCGGGCCATGAAGGAGACGCTGGGGACCGGCGCGTTCCTGCTCATAGGCATGGACCGGGTTAAGGACGAAGAGACGCTGATCCGCGCCTATGACGATGCCCAAGGCGTGACGGCGGAGTTCAACCTCAACCTGCTCCACCGCATAAATGCCGAGCTGAACGGCACGATTCCAGTCGACGCCTTCCGCCACAAGGCGATCTGGAACGACCGGATGAGCCGGATCGAAATGCATTTGGAAGCGGTGACGGACGCGACCTTCACCATCGAAAACCGCTCCTTCTCCTTCCGCAAGGGCGAGACCATCCACACCGAGAACAGCCACAAATACGGCCCCCGCGACGCCCGGCTGCTGCTCCACGCCGGCGGCTGGAGCGTCGCCAAGGAATGGACGGATCCCGAGGACCGGTTCGCGCTCATCCTGGCGCAGGTCGAGCCGGCCCGTTTCGCCCCTTAGGCGGGCGGTTGCCCCTCGCGCGCCTCTCCCCTACATGCGGGGGCGTGTCTCGCGGGGAGAGGTTATGCTGCTTTCGCTTTTCGGAATTCTCGACCTTCTGCTGCGGGTGCTCACCTACATCATCATCATCCAGGCCATCCTCAGCTGGCTGGTCGCGTTCAACGTGGTAAACACCCATAACGACTTCGTCCGCTCCTTCCTCAATGCGCTGGATCGGCTCACCGAGCCGCTCTACCGGCCGATCAGGCGCATCCTGCCCGATTTCGGAGGCATCGACTTCTCGCCGCTGGTGGTGCTGCTGCTGATTTACATCCTGCGCATCCTGCTGGCCGGCGTCGCCGCCGACGTCACCGCCTACTGAGCGGCATGAGCGCGGAGATCATCGACGGCAAAGCCTTCGCCGAAGCCCTCCGCAGCCGTGTCGGCGATGCCGCCCGCGCTTTCGCGGAGCGCACCGGACGCAAGCCCGGCCTCGCCGTCGTGCTGGTCGGCGAGGATCCGGCGAGCCAGGTTTACGTCCGCTCCAAAGGCAAGGCTACGCTTGCCGCAGGCATGGAGAGCTTCGAGCACAGGCTTGCCGACACCGTCTCGCAGCAAGAGCTGATCGCGCTGGTCGAGCGATTGAACGCGGACGAAGGCGTGGACGGCATATTGGTGCAGCTGCCGCTCCCCCCTCATATCGAGGACAAGGCGGTGATTGCCGCAATCAACCCGGCCAAGGACGTCGACGGCTTCCATATCGCCAATGCCGGCCGCCTCGCCGTGGGTGAGGAGGCCCTGGTCCCCTGCACGCCGCTGGGCTGCCTGATGCTCCTGAAAGACCGGCTCGGCGATCTTTCGGGCCTTGAAGCGGTGGTGGTGGGCCGCTCCAACATCGTCGGCAAGCCGATGGCGCAGCTGCTGCTCCGGGAAAATTGCACCGTCACCGTCGCCCACAGCCGCACGCGCAACCTCCCCGAGGTCGTGCGGCGCGGAGATATCGTCGTCGCTGCCGTGGGACGGCCGGAGATGGTGAAGGGCGATTGGCTCAAGCCCGGCGCGACCGTCATCGACGTCGGCATCAACCGGGTAGAGGGGCGTCTGGTCGGCGACGTGGCGTTCGGTGAGGCCTGCGCAGTTGCCGGAGCGATCACCCCGGTGCCGGGAGGCGTCGGACCGATGACCATCGCGGTGCTGCTGAGGAACACTCTGGTCGCGGCCCATGGCCGGGCGGGGCTGCCGCCCCCGGAGGACCCAGCCCTCCATGACTGAGCTGTTCGTCTCCGCCTTCGTGACCTTCTTCGTCGTCATCGATCCGCCGGGCTGCGCGCCGATTTTCGCCAGCCTCACCCATGGCTGCCCGCCCGCGCAGCGCCGCTCGATGGCGATCCGCGCCGTGCTGATCGCGGCGGCGATCCTGCTCTTCTTCGGCCTTTTGGGGGAAGACCTGCTGCGGGCGCTCGGCATCAGCCTTGCCGCCTTCCGCATCGCGGGCGGGATCATGCTGTTCCTGATCGCGCTCGAGATGGTGTTCGAAAGGCGCACCCGGCGGCGCGAAAGCCGTGCCCAGGAAATCAACGCCACACCCGAGCATGAGGATGTCTCCGTCTTCCCGATGGCGATCCCGATGATAGCGGGCCCGGGCTCCATCGCCTCGATCATGTTGCTGATGGCGCGCGGCGAGGGCCTCACCGGCTCGCTGGTGGTGCTCGGCTCGCTGCTCGCCGTGCTTCTCCTGACCCTGATAGCGCTGCTGGCCGCCGGCCCGATGATGCGCCTGCTCGGCCACAAGGTCGAGACGATGATCACCCGCATCCTCGGCGTGATCCTGGCCGCGCTCGCCGCCCAGTTCGTGATCGACGGCATTTCGATCAGCTTCAGCGTCTGACGCGCCACATCAGGTAGGGCGATCCTTTGGGAAGCTCGACGCGTTCCAGCCAGGCGGGGACCCGCCCCCGCGTCAGCTGGACATAGAATCCCTTCGGGGCTTCGGCCCTGTAAATCGTCGTCTCCGACAGGTTCGGGCAGATCAGGACGTAATCGATGTTCCGCTCGACGACCGTGCGGCGGGCATTCTCCACGTCGCCGCGGAAGGCGCGCATCACCGCCAATATATCATCGCCGTTGCGGTGATAGGGCCCGGCTATCGCCTTGTGCGGCGTGACGGTGATCAGCCGAGGGCCGAGATCGACATGGGTGAGGATCGTGCCCGGCGGCTGGAGCGCGATCGGCCGAAGCGCCGGCAGGGTCGGGCAGCGGGCGTTGGCCTGCGCCACGAGGTTCCTGCCCTTGCCCTGCTTTTCGGGTATCGCCTGGGCGATGAATTGCAGGCCGAGCCCGGAGACGATCATGAAGGCGACGACCATGCCGGCTACGCGCAGCAGCATGTTCGGCTTCGACTGGAACCAGCCCATCAGCAGCCAGGCGAGCCCCGTCGCCCCGGGCACGGCGAGCATCTGCGCGGCGGGGCCTGCGCGGGTCTGCCAAAGCAGCAGCGAGGCGGCCAGCAAGGCGGGCGCCGCCACCGCCGCCCATTGGATGAGCCGGGCCTCGTCGCCCCGGCTTCGCCACAGCATGACGCCGTAGCCGACGAGGCCCAGCAGCGGCAGCGACAGCGAGCCCACCATCGTCTTCCAGCCATGGGCGTAGATCGGCATCGCCTCGCGCACCTTGCTCAGCCACAGCGCCTCCAGTTCCGGCGAGGCGCGTTCGAGCCGGCCGACGCAGCCGGGCCAATAGTAAGCGTAGCTGCCGGCGAGCAGCACGGCCGCCGCCGCGCCTCCCGCGAGCCGGACCCAGGCGGAGGAGGGCGAGAGCAAGGCCAGCAGCACGCCGACCGCGCCGGCGGCCACCATCACCGACAGCCAGACCGGCGACAGCGCGTCGCAAACCGGCGCACGATTGGCATAGGAGGCGAAAAGCAGGAAGCCCAGCGCGCAGCCCCCCGCCAGCGAAGCGCCATAAGCGCCGAGGCGGGGCGCCTGGTCCCGATCCCGGACCCAGACGAGGCCGATCACCGCCCCCGCCAGCACCAGATAGAGGAGCATCTCGAGCCCTATCGCCAGCGAGACCGCGCTGGCGGCCCCGACCGTCGCGCCGCCGCGCGCCGCCCTGCGGTCGACCAGCCCCATGACGACGAAGGCGAGCATCGCCAGCTGCCATCCATGATGGTCGATGCGGAGCGGCATCCACATCCCGCGCACCGACTGGGCGCAGAGTAGAATGGCGATGCCGAGCGCGAACGCCTTGGGCGAAAGCAGCCGCCGCGCCGCGACCGCGACCGCGAACATCGCCGCCAGCATCGGCAACATCGGGGCCAGCGTCACCGCCACCTTTTCGGCCAGCGCTCCACCGAACAGGGGAGTTAGAGCGAGCTTGATGGCGGCGATCGGCAGGTCCACCAGCCGCGACCAGTGGATGTCCGCCCCCATGGGGGGATCGAGCTTGTACTGGCGCAGGTCGTACCAGCCCTGCCCGTCCAGCAGCGCCCGCACCTGCGCCATGCGGAGGTTGTCGTCGGTATCGCCAAGGCCGAACCAGACGATGCCGTTCCAGCGGCCGTAAACGAACACCGCCGCCGCCGCGAGCCAGAAGAGCAAAATCCACCACCGCCAGCGGCGCGTGAAGATGTCGCTGTCGCCCCCCACCATCATTCGCTCTTCCCAATGCCTTGGCCGGGCATTAGTCGCTGCACCGTAAAGGGCAAGCGGCAGGGCAGAAGCGAATTGATAGCGATCGAGCGACATTCCGCGCTGATCGGGCAGATGATCCGCTTCGGGCTCACCGGCGGGCTGCTCACGCTGCTGGTGGCCGGAGGCTACTGGATCGTCGCGGATGTGGTGGGCGTCGAGCCGATGCTGTCGATGACGCTCAACTATCTGGTCTTCACCGGCCTTGGCTACTTCCTGCACAGCCGCTGGAGCTTCAGGGGGCACGGCTCGCGCGAACGCCCCGCGGCGCGCACCGCCCGCTTCTTCACCGTCAACACCCTGGGCTTCCTGCTCAACCAGTTCTTCATCTGGCTGCTGGTCAAGCATCTCGGCGGGCCGGTCTGGTGGTCGGTGGTGCCGATCGTGCTGGTGACGCCGCTCGTCACCTTCGCGCTCAACCGCCGCTGGGTGTTCGGCTGATGGAGAGGGTGGTCTACGACCGCATGGCCGAGCTGGACGGCCTCCATTGGTGGTACCGGGCGCGCCGAGAGATTCTCGCGCGGCTGATCGAGCGCCGGATTGCCCTGCCATCGGGTGCGCGCATCCTCGAGATCGGCTGCGGCACCGGCCACAATGTGCTGATGCTGAAGCGCTTCGGCGAGGTCGACGCGATCGAAATCGATCCCGCCGCCCGCGCGCTGGCGTCGGAGCGGCTCGGCAAGCCCGTAGGCGCCTCGCCGCTGCCCGAGCTTCCCGGCGTGGAGGACGGCGCCTACGACCTCGTCGCGATCCTCGACGTGCTCGAGCATGTCGAGGCGGACCGCGAGGCGCTTGCCAGCATCGCGCGCAAGCTGAAACCCGGCGGCAGGATATTGATCACCGTTCCCGCCCACCCCTGGATGTGGAGCGCGCATGACGAAGTGAACCATCACCGGCGGCGCTACACCAGGAAGACGCTGCGCAAGGTGATCGCCGAGGCGGGGCTGAAGCTCGACATGATGAGCTGGTTCAACAGCCTGCTCTTCCCGCTCGCCGCCGCGGCCCGGCTGGCCGGGCGGGTGACCGGCAAGGAGGACAGCGACGACAGGCTGCCGCCCGCGCCCGTCAACAAGCTGTTCGAATTCCTGTTCGGGCTGGAGCGTCACGCGATCGGGCGCGTCTCGCTCACTCCCGGCGTTTCGCTGGCGGCGATCGTCTCGGCCCCGACCGTCCCGGCAACATGACCGAGCGTTCGGCGGCCCCCGGCCTGCCCCGCAATATCCGACACGATATAGAGCGGGCGGCGCTTGGCCTCCATGAACAGGCGGCCCAGATATTCGCCGATCATGCCGAGCACGAACATCTGCACGGCGCCTAGCACCACCACCACCAGCATCAACGAAGTCCAGCCCTGGATGGCCGAGCCCGTGAGCCAGCCGAAGGCGATGTAAACGAGCAGCAGCAGAGAGGCCGCGACCAGCCATAGGCCGATATGGCTGGCGATGCGGAGCGGAGCGGTCGAAAAGCCGGTCACCGCGTCGAGCGCGAAGGCGAGCATCTTGCGGAGCGGATATTTGGTCTCGCCGGCATGGCGCCGGGCGCGATCGTAGAGGAAGGGCACCTGCCGGAACCCGACCCATGCGACCATTCCGCGGATGAAGCGCGCCTGCTCGGGCAGGCTGAGGAAAGCGTCGAGCGCCCGGCGGCTCATCAGCCGGAAGTCGCCCGCATCGACGGGGATCTCCACATCGGTTATGCGCGACAAGGCCCGGTAGAAGAGCGAGGCGGTCGCCTTCTTGAAGGCGGTCTCGCCCGCGCGCTGGCGGCGAACGCCATAGACGACGTCGGCGCCCTGCAGATCCATCTCCTCGATCATCGCGGGCAGGAGCTCGGGCGGATCCTGAAGGTCGGCGTCGATGATCAGGATCCGCTCGCCCGAGCAGATATCGAGGCCCGCGGTAAGCGCAAGCTGATGGCCGTGGTTGCGCGACAGGTTGACCGCGACAAGGTGCCGGTCCTCGCCGGCCAGCATCTTCATCATCTCCCAGCTGCGGTCGCGCGAACCGTCGTTGACCAGGACGATCTCATAGTCGCTGCCGACGGCGATCCGCGCCGCCGTGGTGAGCCGGCGATGAAGCTCCGCGAGACAGGCCTCCTCATTGTAGCAAGGGACCACCACCGAAAGCGCGACGCCGTTCATCTTTTCATCCCGCGAGCGCCCGCCCCGGCGGCGGACCCATGGACGATGCGATACAGCACGCTGGAACCATTGCGCCAGATGGGTTCTAGACCTTTGAGCAGCCTCGGATCATGCCGCGGAGGCCTGATCAGCCAGATATAGTCGAACGCCTCGCGCGGCAGCCGCTTCAGCGTATTGTCGAGCGACAGCCAGACTTCGCCCCGGCACTGCCGCTCGGTCACCATCTGCGAGGGATCGCGGACGAAGCGCCCTCCCTCACGGTAGCGAACGGTGAGAAGCTGCGCGCCGACCATGGTCCACTGGTCGTTGGAAAAGGCCTCGCGCCGGACCACCGCCATCGCCGGCAAATGTTCGAGCCGCGACATCGCCCACGGCTGGCGACAGCCTATTCCGGTAAAAGATACGAGCCGCGCGCCCACCGGCACATGGCGGAGCGCCTGGAGCTCGCCGTCGTAGACGCGGTCGTAGCGCCAGAAGCTGACGGTCGTCGCCGCCGTGCGGACGAGGAAGAAGCAGAGCGAGGCTATGGCAATCCCGCGCAAGGTGGCGGTACGGAAGCTCGGCTTGAAGCGGATCGCGAGCAGAGCCATCGCAAAGGCATAAGGGAGAAGCCGCATGTCCGCATAAGCCGACCCGAAGACGATGCGCGGCAGGAACAGGAAAACGAGGGTGAGGAACACCGCGAACACCGCCAGCATGCGGGAAAAGCCGATGCGGCGATGGAAGGCGGCGAACAGGATGACGAGCGAGAGCAGCAGGACCGAGATGATGTCGAACACCTCCCACCGGTCGCGCAGCATCATGTAGAACCAGCGGAATTTATGGCGCCAGTTGAACCAGTCGCCGGTCTGACCGCCGACCTGCCCCGACCGCCAGGCGACCATCAGCAGCATGGGCGGCACCAGCGGCAGGCAGTCATAAGCCGCCTTCAGCCACGCCCGCACCCAGCTTTGGCCATGGTCCCGGCGGCGCACCATCTCGGCCGCATAAGCAAGCACGCCGAGCACCCCCCAGCCGAAGGTGTGGAACACCCAGAGCAGCACCGACAGCGGCAGGAATATCGCCGCTCGGAGCTTGAAGCGGTCCTTCATCGCCAGCCAGCGCCACAGCGCGAAGGCAAGCAGCGCGAGCGCGACGGCGAGGCAGAAGTTCACGAAACCGAACTGGAAGGGAAAGGAATAAGCGAAGGGCAAAGCAAGCGCCGCGGTGGGCGGAAGCGTGCCGTGCACCACCCGCGCGATCAGCAGCAGGCCGGCCGCGGTCAGCGGCGGGATCGACAGAACGATCAGCTTGACGGCGGGCTCGAGGCCGAGCAGCGGCTCCAGCGGGATGACCAGCAGATCGATCCCGAGATTGCCGATCAGCCGCCATTCGAACCGGTAGAAACGCTGGAGCGCCTCCGATTCCGCGAGGTCCAGCTGGACCCGGTACCGTCCCATATGGCCGGGCAGGTCGACCAGCGGCGCGATGTCGGGGATCAGCAGCGGGACCGCGCTCAGCAGCACCAGCGCCAGCGCGAAGCCGGGGCTTTCCCACCAGCGCGCGGTTTCGGCCCCCATTTTCTCGACGCTCCCCATGGCGGCGGCATCGTCCGGTTCCCAGCCCGGGTCAACCGTCAACAGCATGGAAACGAGGGCGGCGCTGCGTTAAAGCTGGATACAGGAGCAAGGCGCTAGAGAATCTTTCAAATTCTCAAGGAGTTCCCAATGAAGACCTTTGCAATGGCCGGCATCGTCGCAGCCGGCTTCGTCGCCGTTCCGGCGCTCGCCGCCCAGCAGGGCCCGGCTCGTGCGGACCAGCCGCTGACGCGTGCCGCGGTCGAAGCCAGGGTCCAGGCCCGGTTCGCACGGGTGGACGCCGACCGCGATGGATTCATCAGTCAGGCCGAAGCGCGGACCATTGCCGGCCAGCGCGCCGAGCGCCGCGTCCAGCGCGGCGCCCGGGGCGACCGCAGCCAGCGCCGCGCCAACCTGTTCGCGCGTCTCGACTCCAACCGTGACGGCGCCATCAGCCGCGCCGAGTTCGAGGCACATGCCGCGAACCGGGAAAACCGCGTCCAGCGCGCGCCCCACGCGCCTTTCAACGGCGAAAGGGGCTTCGCGCGGATTGACGCCAACGGGGACGGGCGCATCTCGCTCGCGGAAGTCACCGCACGGCGCCTCGCCCGCTTCGACAGGCTCGACACCGATCGCGACGGAGTGCTGTCGCTCGAAGAGCGGCGTGCCGCCCGAGCGCTGCGCCAGAACCGCCCCAACGGCTAAGCCTCAAGCCCAAAGAGAGACAACAGCAAAGAAAAGGGCGCTCCGCCAGTTGGAGCGCCCTTTTTGCAGGTGCCGATCGTTAGCGGCGTACGTCTATCACCCGCACGATCGTGCCGGTGCGGCGGTCGACCTGATAGATGCGGCCGTTGTCGTAGCGGTAGAAATAGCGGTTCGTGTCCCGGAACTGGTTCCGGTACTGCGAAGGCAGGCCGCCGAACTGGTTCTGGTAGCGGTCGCCGGAGCGGCCGACCTGGCCCGGAGGCATGCAGCCATTATTCTTCCTGGCCAGGCCCGGAGGGCAGAAGCGCCCGTTATCGTAGCGCCGGTCGTCGTCGTCCCAGCGGTCATCATCCCAATCGCGGTCGCGCGGATTGCGGAAGTCGCGATTGCGTTCGGCGATGCGGATCTGCTGCTGCAGCGTCTGTATCCGCATCTGAAGCTGGTCCCGTTCGGCACGGGTCAGCCCGTCGCTGGCGAGAAGCCGCCCGTAATCGCGCAGCTGCCGAAGCTGCTGCCGCAACATCATGGCTTCGTTCCTGGTGATGCTGCCATTCTGCACGCCGACCTGGATACGCGCCTGCAACTGGTCGATGCGGCCCTCGATGCCGGAACCGAATTGCGCGGCCGCAGGCGCGGCAAGGCCGAGCGCCGATACGCCGGCTATGGTCAAAAGCAGTTTATTCATAACGCCTTACTCCTCTCGCGTCCCCACACGCTTGAGGGTAAGAGCGCCCGACATAACGGCGCCGTTCCATTAACCTCGTACAACAAGGCTGAACGCGCCGAATCGCTTGCCCCACGCGGTAAAAGGAACGTGCCTTACCGCGCCGCCAGCGCGAATTCGGCGCGGACCCGAACCTCGCTGGTAGTCATCCCCGGCCGCATCGGCGGGGGCGGAGGCGCTTCCTGCGCCGCCACGGCATCGACAGCCATCGTCCGGGTCACCGGGTAAGGGATCGGACCGCCTCCTTCGCCATTGTCGCTGATCGCCAGCACCCGCGCGACCTTCAGCCCCGCCGCTTCGGCATAAGCCTCCGCCCGCGCCCGCGCCGACTTGTAGGCCTGAGCATAAGCGGAGCGATTGGCGGCTTCGGGATCGGAGACGGTCATGTTCGGCCCCGACAGGACATTGGCGCCCGCCTCGGTAGTGGCGGAGATCGCCTCGCCCGCGCGCCTGACGTCGCGAACCCGCACTTCGACCATGTTGTTGGCCTGGAAACGGCCGCGCTCGGGGCCATAGTCGATCCGCTGCAAGGTGATCTGCCGCGTCTGGAGATCGTCGGGCTTGACGCCGAGCCGATCGAGCGCCGCCGCCACGCGGTTCATCACAGCGTTATTACCAGCGCTCGCCGCCGCCGCGGTCGGCGCGATCGTCTGCACCCCCGCGGTGAAGCGCGCCTCGTTGGGCCGGGTATCGGCTCGGCCGGTGGCGACGACCTGGAGCAGCACTTCGTCGGAATCCACACCTCGAGGATCGGGCTCGCCCGCACAGGCTGTAAGGGCAGTGCAAAGGATCAAGGGGACGAGCATAGAGCGCATGGCAGTTCCTCCTGTCTGACAAGACCTAAAACTGCCGAAGCCTCTCATGATATAGTGTAACATGCAAGCGCCTGCCTGAACCTTCGGGAACCGAGAGGTTCAGTGGACATTAAAAGGCCAACCCCCATATCGCCTGACAAACAATCAATGGAGACATGTCCATGAAGCGTCTTGTAACGCTCTCTCTTCTTGCTGCCCCGCTCGCGCTCGCCTCGGTGGCGGTTCCGGCGCCGGTGGCGGCGCAGGCCAACGCTCTCGGCCAGGTGCAGCAGCATCTGCGCTCGGTAAGCACCATGACCGCCAACTTTACCCAGACCGACCGCCGCGGCCGCTCGATGAGCGGCCAGCTCTTCCTGAAGCGGCCCGGCAAGATCCGCTTCCAGTACGGCAACAACGTCCCGATGCTGGTCGTGGCCAACGGCCGGCACCTCACTTTCGTCGATTATCAGGTGAACCAGGTCCAGAGCTGGCCGATCGGCAATTCGCCCCTCTCGGTGCTGCTGAACCCGAACCAGGATCTGTCGAAGTTCGGCAGGGTCGTCCAGAATGACGGCCAGGTCATCTCGGTCGACGCCCGCGATCCCAAGCGGCCCCAGTTCGGCCGAATCACGCTGGTTTTCGCTAAGGTGCCGAGCGCTCCGGCGGGACTGATGCTGACCGGCTGGACGATGCTCGACAGCCAGAACAACCGCACTACGGTGAGGCTTTCCAACCAGCGCTTCAACGTCGCCGTGGCGGACAGCAACTTCACCTACAGGGACCCGCGCAAAAAGGGCTGAAAATGGCTGAATTAAGGCATTTACCATTCATCCCCACGACAGGATGAAGGCCTTACAAGCAAGACTGCAATCGCGAATCCCCCCTTCGGGTTTTCCCCCTGTTGCCCGGACCGGATTTCGTGGTTGACCTCGCGTAGCAAAACGCTTGGTTGGCCCCCGCTCCACGCCCCCGGAGCGGGGGCCTAATCATGTCCGGCTCCAGCGCCCATTATCGACACTCAGGCAAGCTCCCGCTACAGCGCCCTCCATGTCCTCGACCCTGACGATCGCCTCCTGGAACATCAACTCGGTCCGTGCGCGTATCGGCATAATAGAGCAGTTCCTGCGCCAGGAACGGCCCGATATATTGTGCCTCCAGGAGACCAAGGTGGTCGACGGGGACTTCCCCAAGGCCGTGTTCCACAGGCTGGGCTACAAGCATATCATGCTGTGCGGCCAGCGAATGCACCACGGCGTCGCGATCCTTAGCAGGCTTCCCTTGCGCGAAGACGATCGCTTCGACTGGCAGGACAATGGCGAGGCGCGGCATCTCGGCGTCCAGCTCGAATGCGGAATCCGGCTGGAGAATGTCTACATTCCAGCCGGCGGAGACATTCCGGACCGCGATCAAAACCCGAAATTCGGCCAGAAGCTCGATTTCATCGAACGCATGACGCGCTGGTCCGAGACGTGCGGCCGCCCGACCCTGCTGGTCGGCGACTTCAATGTCGCGCCGCTCGAATGCGACGTCTGGAGCCACAAGCAGCTCATCAATGTCGTCAGCCACACGCCCGTCGAAGTCGAGGCGCTTACCCGGCTGCAGCAAAGCGGCGGCTGGGTCGATCTCGGCCGTCACTTCCATCCGGCTCCGGGCCGCCTCCACACCTGGTGGAGCTATCGATCGCCCGACTGGACCAGGAACGACCGCGGCCGCCGCCTCGACCATATGTGGGCCACGCCCGACGTGGCGAAGCTGGCGACGCGGCACCAGGTGCACGAGCCGTGCCGGGCCTGGACGCGGCCTTCCGACCATGTGCCCCTGGTCACCGAGTTCGCCATTTGAGCGCCGGGCGCCCAGACGCCCGCAATGTCGCCCGCGCCATCGACGCGCTGCGGCGCGGCTGGCCGGTCGCCGTGGACGGCACATTGTTCCTCGCGATCGAAACCGCCGATGACGCGGCGCTGGAGGCGTTCGACGCTTCCGCTCCCGCCGACATCCTCATTTCGGGCAACCGCGCGGTGACTCTGAAGCTGGCCAACCAGATCGACGGCACGCCTACGGGGCCGGTGTGCATTGAGCGCACACCCTGGGTGGACCTCACCGCCGCGACCGCCATAGCCGACCCGGCGCTGGATCTCGCCACGCCGCTCAAAGGCCCCTTCCGCACCGTCCCCGTCACGCCGGGGGAAGGGGCTGAAGCCGCGCTGCGACTGGCGCGCCTCGCCGGGCTGCTGCCCGCGCTGTTCATGGGCGGGGGCGCGGAAGCGGCGGCCACGGTTTCTGCCGAGGCGGTACGCGAGTTCGCCTTTTCCTCTACGCTTCGCATCGCCTCACGCGCCAGGCTTCCGACGCGCTTTGCCGAAAAAACCGAGATCGTCGCCTTCCGCTCCGATGGCGACGCCGCCGAGCATGTCGCGCTACTGATCGGTGGACCGGCCGGCCTGCCGCCACTGGTCCGCCTCCACAGCGAATGCCTGACCGGGGACGTGCTGGGCTCGCTCAAATGCGATTGCGGGCCGCAGCTTGACGATGCCCTCGCCGCCATTGCCGCCTCGGGCTGGGGCATTCTCCTCTATCTGCGCCAGGAAGGGCGCGGCATCGGGCTCATCAACAAGCTGCGCGCCTATGCGCTGCAGGACCAGGGCTTCGACACGGTGGACGCCAACATCCGCCTCGGCTTCCGCGACGACGAGCGCGACTTCACCGTCGCAGCGGCGATGCTCGAAATGCTTTCGCAGCGCCAGGTGCGCCTCCTCACCAACAATCCACGCAAGGTGGAGGGGCTCGAGGCCGCCGGCATCGAGGTGGCGGAGCAGGTGCCGCTCAGGAGCGGCATGAACCCGCACAACGAAGCCTATCTGGACACCAAGCGCCGCCGGAGCGGGCACCAGCTCTAGGCTAGCGCCTCCAGCCGATCCATTATCTCGGCAACTTCCGCACAGTCCCGCGCCACATGATGCGCGCCTGCCGCTCGCACTTTCTCTTCATGGCCGCCGCGGACAGCCGGTGAGGACAACGGCCAGCGCTGCGCTGGCCGCGATCTCAGCCGCGCTCTCCGAACAAGGCGGTGCCGACGCGGATATGGGTGGCGCCGATCGTCACCGCCGTCTCGTAATCGGCCGACATGCCCATGCTGAGCCCCGCCAGCCCGTGCCGCCGGGCAAGCTCGGCGAGCAGCGCGAAATAGGCCGCGGCCTCGACTCCGGCGGGAGGTATGGCCATCAGGCCCGCAATGGGCAATTCGGCGCTCCTTGCTCCCTCCAGCAGGGCCGGAAGCTCGGCGACCGGACAGCCGCCCTTTTGCGGCTCGTCGCCTATATTGACCTGGATGAAGCAATCGGGTCGCCGCCCGGCCTTGTCCATCGCCTTCCCGAGCGCCGTCACCAGCGAAGGGCGGTCGACCGAATGGACGGCGTCGAACAGCGCGACCGCCGCCTCCGCCTTGTTCGACTGGAGCCGGCCGATGAGGTGGAGCCTGATTTCCGGGTGCCGCTCGCGCAGGTCCGGCCATTTGGCCTCGGCTTCCTGAACCCGGTTCTCGCCGAAATGCCGCTGCCCTGCTTCGATCAGCGGGAGTATCGCCTCAGGCGGGTGAGTCTTCGAGACCGCGATCAGCGTCACTTCGCCGGGCGCTCGCCGCGCGAGCTGCGCCGCCCTGGTTATGGAATCCCGGACCTGGCGCAGGCGTTCGGCGGGTGATGTTTCAGCCATTGGCGCTGCTATAGGAAGAGCAATGCACCGCCGCCAGCCTCTGCCGCGCCTCTGGATGATGACCGACGAACGGCAGGGGGAGGGGCTGTTCGGGGCGCTGCGGCGTCTCCCCGAGGGCGCGGGCATCGTCTTTCGCCATTATTCGCTGCCTGAACGGGAGCGGCGGCGGCTGTTCGATGATGTGCAGGCCGTCGCGAGAGGCAAGGGCTGCCTCCTGATTCTTGCCGGCACTCCGCAACTGGCGGCGGCATGGGAAGCGGATGGAAGCCACGGCTGGCAAGGCGCGTCCGAGCCGCGTCTTCTCAGAAGCGTCGCGGTTCACAATCAGGAGGAGATGGAGGCTGCGAACATATTGGGGGCCGATCTGATCTTCCTGTCCCCCGTTTTCGAAACCCGATCGCATCCGGGGCGGGCGGCACTCGGTCCCCAGGGATTCAGCGCGCTTGCCGCCATGGCGAGAATGCCCGTTATCGCGCTCGGGGGCATGGATTCGGAGCGGGCGCGACTGCTCGCCGGCTCCAATATCTATGGCTGGGCTGCGATCGACGCCTGGACGGCCGGCATCCGCTAGAAGCGGAAGGCGGTGCCGATATAAACCGCCTGGCTGTCGCGGCGGTCGTCTGCGAGGGGCTCGAGCCTCTCACGATCGATCTTGTAGCGGACGCCGCCGGTGACCGCGACGTTGCGGGCGATCGAATAGGATCCGCCGACATCGAGCTGGTAGGTGTCGTCGGGGCCGACCAGCCGCTGCGAACCCTCGGCGCGTTCGGCGCCAACCTGCACACGTCCGGTGAACTTCTTCAGCGCATAGCTTACCCCGACCTCGGCGGCCTCGCGTTCGCCGGGGATGGGGCCGTTCTGGACCCGCGCCACATCGCCGGAGAGGGCGAACCGCTTCCAGCCCACCGCAACGCCGAGGTTGTAGGCCGTCGGCGTAATCGCCGCGACCGCCGCGCCTGATGCGCCGCCGGCGCGAACAGTCTCGGGCGTGGCACTGCGGGCGCGCACGGCCACTCGAACAGCCTTGCCCTTGGCGGGCGAAGCCGACGAAGGCGTGAACCGGAAGCTTCCGGCCTGGAAGTCACGGCGCGCGAAGGCGGCGGCGAGGCGGGGGTCGGCGACGGCGGGAGTGAAGGAACTCACCATGCCGCTGCTGATCGAGGGAGCCGGCCGGGCCTTCTTCGCCTTTTGCGACGATGCCGCGAGCGCAGGAGTCAGGACGAGCGACAACGCAACCAGCGAAGCGCCTCCCAATGCCCCTATTGCCCCAAGCTTCATCACTTATGCGACTCCGTAACAATCAGCATGTAGTGCGTGCGGGCCGGACAAACCAGAAGCGCGCCGGGAAAAAGATCGAATCAGTGGAACATGTTGCATCTTTTCCACAGCCTCGTCTCCGACCCGCCGCGTTTCATCATCCACAGCTGCAGAGACGGCTTGCCGCCTGCGCGCCGGCATCTATAACGGCAAACCGCACACTCTAGTTTCGAGGATTATCATGGCCCGCCTAGTTTCCCTTGGTTTGGCAGCCGCCTGCGCCGCTTCCCTTACGGGCTGCGAGTTCATCCAGAACGACATCAACAAGACGCTGGGCCGCGCTCCCGTGGACGCCCGCGCGCAAGCGGACATCGCCGCGAGCCGCGTCACCACCATCGGCGTCAACGCCTATCTGTGGCAGGCCGCGCTTGACACCCTGTCCTTCGCGCCGATGGCGCAGGTCGATTCCGCCGGCGGCGTGATCGTCACCGACTGGTACGCCAATCCCAACTCACCGGGCGAGCGGGTGAAGGTGACCGCCACCATCCTCGACCAGGACCTGCGCGCGGACGCGCTCCGCGTCGCCGCCTCCCGCCAGGTGATGCAGGGCGGCACCTGGGTCGAGGCTCCGGTCAGCGCCGCCACGGTCCAGAAGCTCGAGGAAATCATCCTTACCAAAGCCCGGGACCTTCGCCTGCGCGCCATTTCCGGCTAAGGAGCCTTGCATGGCGGTGCGCTTCA
The DNA here is from genome assembly GCA_035553755.1 of Allosphingosinicella sp. Lineage (GTDB taxonomy): Bacteria > Pseudomonadota > Alphaproteobacteria > Sphingomonadales > Sphingomonadaceae > Allosphingosinicella. Next base: position 758 of record DATMJS010000053.1, on the reverse strand, counting down.
ACCCGCTCGAGGCCGACCCGCACTGGCAGAAAATCTGGGAGGAGCAGGGCTCCTTCCACGCGTCCAGCGACAGCGCCAAACCTCGATCCTATATCCTCGAGATGTTCCCCTACCCTTCGGGGCGCATCCATATGGGCCACGTCCGCAACTATACGATGGGGGACGTGCTCGCCCGCTACCGCCGGATGAAGGGTTTCGAGGTGCTCCACCCGATGGGCTGGGACGCCTTCGGCATGCCCGCCGAAAATGCGGCGATGGAGAAGAAGGTCCATCCCGGCGGCTGGACCCGCCAGAACATCACAACGATGAAGGCGCAGCTGAAGCGCCTCGGCTTCACGTTCGACTGGAGCCGCGAACTCGCCACCTGTGAGCCCGATTATTACGGACATGAGCAGGCGCTGTTCCTCGATTTGTACGAAGCAGGGCTCGTCTACCGCAAGCAAAGCGAGGTGAACTGGGATCCGGTCGACATGACCGTGCTCGCCAACGAACAGGTGATCGACGGCAAGGGCTGGCGCTCGGGAGCGCCCGTCGAGCGGCGCAAATTGAACCAGTGGTTCCTCAAGATCACCGACTTCGCCGACGAACTGCTGGAAGGGCTCGGCACGCTTGACCAGTGGCCGGAGAAGGTGCGGCTGATGCAGGAGAACTGGATCGGCAAAAGCGTCGGCATGCGCTTTCGTTTCCGGATCTCCGATCCGATACCGGGAGTGGAGAGCTTTGAAGTCTTCACCACGAGGCCGGACACCATCTTCGGG
>DATMJS010000052.1:0-9291 GCA_035553755.1 Allosphingosinicella sp. | reverse complement strand
CCCAGCGGCAGGTCGGTGAAGAGGCGGAGGAACCTGCCGACATCGCCGTCCGCCGTGTTCCGCCAGAACTGCCAATAGTCGTAGGGGCCGAGCAGGTCGGCGTTGAGCCAGATCGCGCCCTTCTCGGTCTTGCCCATCTTGCCGCCGTCGGCGGTGGTGATGAGCGGCGTCGTCAGGCCATAGACCTGCGTGCCGTCGACGCGGCGGCAAAGCTCGATGCCGTTGACGATGTTGCCCCATTGGTCCGATCCGCCGAGCTGCAGCCGGCACTCCGCGCGCCGCGACAGTTCGAGGAAATCGTACCCCTGGAGGATCATGTAGTTGAATTCGAGGAACGAGAGCGACTGTTCGCGCTCCATGCGAAGCTTCACGCTGTCGAAGCTCAGCATCCGGTTGACGGAGAAGTGCTGGCCGATCTCGCGCAGGAACGGAATATATTCAAGCCGGTCGAGCCATTCGGCATTGTCGAGCAGGATGGCATCGGTGGGGCCGTCGCCGAAGGCGAGGAAGCGCTCGAACACGCGCCTGATCGAGGCGATGTTGGCGGCGATCGTCTTCTCGTCGAGGAGCTTGCGCGCCTCGTCCTTGAAGCTCGGGTCGCCGATCTTGGAGGTGCCGCCGCCCATCAGCACGATCGGCTTGTGCCCGGCCTGCTGGAGCCGCCGCAGCATCATGATCTGGACGAGACTGCCGACATGGAGCGAAGGCGCGGTCGCGTCGAACCCGATATAGCCCGGCACGACCTCCTTCGCCGCGAGCGCGTCCAGCCCCTCCGCGTCGGTAAGCTGATGGATATAGCCGCGCTCATCGAGCAGGCGGAGGAGGTCGGATTCATACTGGCTCATGATGAGGGGCGGTTAGCATGAGCTTGCAGGAATGCTAACCCAGTTCTCCTCGTCCGTTCGGGCTGAGCTTGTCGAAGCCCCTCCTTTCTGTTCTTTTCGGCCGATGCCGTTCTGGACCTACATGCTCCAATGCGCTGACCGCAGCTTCTATGTCGGACACACCGATGATCTGGAGGGGCGTCTTGCCCAGCACGAACAGGGGACGTTCGGCGGCTATACCAGTGACAGGCGCCCCGTGAAGCTTGTCTGGTGCAATGAATTCCCCTCCCGCGACGAGGCCCTATCGGCCGAGCGGCAGATCAAGGGCTGGTCGAGAGCCAAGAAGCTGGCGCTGATCCGGGATGATTGGGAACCGATCAGTCGGTTGGCTAAAAGCAGGGAGGCAAAGAAGAGGGCTTCGACAAGCTCAGCTCGAACGGGCATTCACACCAATTCAGGCAATACCGTCTGGCTTGGGCTCGGCGAAGGGCAATCCTTTCTTCGCGGCCCAACCCAAGCGCGCCTGCCGCTGAAGCTTCACCCGGATTCAGTCTGCGACGCCGTCCAAGGGATGGAAGTGGCCATTTCGCGTAGTGAGGAGTTCGTGAGCTTCCACTATGTAGCGCTCGGCCGTATCGTCGACCTGCTCATCCCCGCTCCCACTACGCCCGGGCCAAAGGATGGGCTGTGGCAACACACCTGCTTTGAAGCCTTCGTTGGCGTCCCGGGGGAGGCCACCTATCGTGAGCTCAATTTTTCGCCCTCGGGCGAATGGGCGGCCTACCGGTTCGAGAGCTACCGGAGCGGAATGGAAGCGGAGGATGTAATCCCGCCTCGCCTCCATACCCGCACTGGCCACGATCGCTTCGAACTGGAGGCGACGCTGGAACTCGGCGCCGCGCCCCTGCAGCTCGCCCTGGCCGCGGTGATCGAGGAGAAAAACGGCCGCAAATCCTATTGGGCGCTCGCCCATCCAGCGGCTAAGCCCGATTTCCACCATCCCGATTCCTTCGTCTGCGAGCTTCCATGAAATTCGGTATCGACCGCCTCCTCGCCGACCCCGCCCTCCGTGCTCCGCTCGAAGGCAAGCGCGTCGCCCTGCTCGCCCATCCAGCTTCGGTGACTCGGGATCTCACCCATTCGCTGGACGCGCTCGCCGCCTGCGGCCTCAACGTCAGCGCCGCTTTCGGCCCGCAGCATGGCCTGCGCGGCGACAAGCAGGACAATATGGTCGAGTCCGAGGACTTCACCGATCCCTTGCTCGGAATTCCGGTCTTCAGCCTCTACGGCGAGGTCCGCCGCCCCACCGGCCAGTCGATGGGCACGTTCGACGTGATCCTCGTCGATCTCCAGGACCTCGGCTGCCGGATCTACACCTTCATCACGACCCTGCTCTACGTGCTCGAAGCGGCTGCGCAGCACGGCAAGTCGGTGTGGGTGCTCGATCGCCCCAACCCCGCCGGCCGCCCCATCGAAGGTCTCACGCTCCGCCCCGGCTGGGAAAGCTTCGTCGGCGCCGGGCCGATGCCGATGCGCCACGGCCTGACGCTCGGCGAGCTGGGGCTCTGGTTCGTGGACAGGATGAAGCTCGACGTCGATTACCGCCTCGTCGAGATGGAGGGCTACGATCCCGAAGCCGCTCCCGGCCACGGCTGGCCTTTGCAGGAGCGCATCTGGATCAATCCGAGCCCCAACGCGGCCAATCTCTGGATGGCGCGGGCTTATGCGGGCACCGTCATGCTCGAGGGGACGACGCTGTCGGAGGGGAGGGGCACGACCCGCCCGCTCGAACTGTTCGGCGCCCCCGATATCGACGCCCGCGCCGTCATTGCCGAGATGCGGCGTCTGGCGCCGCAATGGCTCGCCGGCTGCGCGCTCCGCGAAATCTGGTTCGAGCCGACCTTCCACAAGCATGTCGGCAAGCTCTGCCACGGCGTCCAGATTCATCCCGAAGGCGTTTTCTACGATCACCAGGCGTTCAGGCCCTGGCGCCTCCAGACGCTTGCTTTCAAGGCGATCCGCCGCCTCTATCCGGCCTACGAGCTGTGGCGCGACTTTCCCTACGAATATGAATTCGGCAAGCTCGCCATCGACGTCATCAACGGCGGTCCGGCCCTGCGCGAATGGGTGGACGATGCGGAGGCGGCGCCGCAGGACCTCGATGGCCTCACCCTCCCCGATGAGCAGGCGTGGGAGGAAGAGCGGCGGGCCTATCTGCGCTATTGAAGTCGGGCTGGCGTTTTTCGCCTCCGGTTACGCGATTCCATAAAGTCGCTGCCTTGCCTCATCATGCCGGTGAGGTGGCTGGTTAACGGCCTTTCAACCTCTCGGCCTTAGCACAGCCGCAAACAAGGCGTTTGAGGGGCGAAGCGTGGCAAGTTCAGCGATCGAGGAAACCGACGGCAACGCGATCAATATCGTCGCCCGCAATTGCGGGTCGCTGGCGATCGAATGCAGCGATGTCTCGGGCTACGTGGCGGGGGTATCGGAGCGGATTTCCTCCAATCTCAAGACTCTCGATACGCTCGAGGAAGTGACCACGCGGCTGCTCGCCGATCAGGCGCGGGTCGCCGATTCCACCGATGAGGCGCGGGTGCTCGCCGAGCAGGCGCGCGAGAAGCTGGGCCAGGGGCGCGACGCGATCGAGGATACGATCCGCATCTTCAGCGGCCTCACCGATCTCGTCGTCCAGCTGGGCGACCGAATGGCGGGCTTCGCCGAGGCGATGAGCCAGGTCCAGAACGTCTCCTCGACCATCGAAAGCATCGCCAACAAGACAAACATGCTCGCCTTGAACGCCACCATCGAGGCGGCGCGTGCGGGCGAGGCGGGCCGCAGCTTCGCGGTGGTCGCGGCCGAAGTGAAGAAGCTCGCCCACGACACCCGCTCGGCCACCAGCCAGATCGCTTCGACCGTCGCCTCGCTGACGCGCGAGGCCGAGCTGGTGACCTCCGAGATCAAGACCGGCGTCGACAAGAGCCGGGTCGCCCAGTCGAGCTTCACCGCGATCAACGATACCGTCCGCGATGTCGCCGACCTCGTCGCGATGGTCGATCGGCAGACCGACGGCATCGCCCAGTCGACCGCGCTCATCCAGCAAAGCGTCGACAGCGTGAAGGGCGGCCTTTCCGACTTCGCCGCCGACGCCCGCGCCAACGGCGGCCAGCTCCACCAGGCGCAGGAGCGCCTCGCCAAGCTCGAACTGGTTTCGAACGACATGCTCGACCGGCTGGCAAGCTGCGGCGTCCGTATCGACGACACGGTCTTCATCGAGCGCGCGCAGACGGTCAACCGCGAGCTCGTCCGTCTCATCGAAAAGGCGATCGAGCGCGGCGAGATAAGCGAGGAGGCGGTGTTCGACACTCATTATGTGCCGATGCCGGGCACCAACCCCACCCAATATTCCACGCTTTTCTGCGACTTCGCCGACGTCCATGTGCGCCCGTTGCTCGACCGGCTGATGGTGAGCGATCCGCGCCACGTCGGATGCGTGATGAGCGACATCAACGGCTATCTTCCGACTCATATCTCGGACCGCTCGCAGCCGCAGGGGCCGGACCCCAAGTGGAATGCGGAACATTGCCGCAACCGCCGCAACTTCATCGACGACGCCACCCGCCGCGCCATCCAGAGCGACAATGACGCGATGCTGGTGACCTACCGGATGAACCTCGGCGAAGGGCGCTACCTGCCTGTCAAGAATGTCTTCGTGCCGATGTACATAGCCGGCCGCCGCTGGGGCAATTTCGAGCTCGCCTATCGCGACGAGGCGGTACGCTAGCCTAGATTGAAGGGGCGCAGCGCCGCCCGGAATTCCCTTCTCAGTGCGCTTCCCGTGCGAGCGCCCGCGCTTCCAGGAGGTCCCAAAGACCCTTGTGCTGGAGCATGATCTGCTCGGCGCCGAACAGAAGCGCGCGCTCGACCAGCGGCTGCGCGCCCAGCGCGTCGGCGAGGCTCCGCACCGCCGTCATATCGGTGAGCCGGTAGGGCGGCGGCTCGACTCCGAAGCGGTTCCCCGCGACGTTCAGGACGGCTCTGATCCGGCCCCAGTCGATCGCCAGCGCCATCGCGGCGCCCAGGGCGCAGCCGTTGCGCTCCGACTGGGCGAGCATGTCGAGCGCGTGGCGCTGCGAAAGCAGAGCGGCCTCGGCGCTGGCGGCGCCCGGCGTGCTCGGGGTCGGGCCCGCCTCCACGGTCAGCCGCGCGAGGAAGGCGCGTTCGGCCGCAAAGCCCTCATGCGCGATAGCGATCCAGGCGCGCGCGGCCGGATCGAGGCAGCGCTGTGCCGCATGGTCGAACACCCCCGGATAACGGCCATGGACCGTGCAGAGGAAATGGACCGCGTCGGCTAGGTTGCGGCTCGATTGCGGCCCTTTCAGCAGCGAGGGGCTCGAATGATAGGGGTGGGCGAGGCTGCCATGCTCCGCGACGCATCCGAACAGGCGCGCGCCGGTAGGGGCGCCAAGTGCCTTTTCGAGCGGTGCCATGGTCATCCGGATCTCCCTATGCGGGCCTCGGCCCGCTATCCGCGCACTTTCTATCGAAAGGACGTAAAGACGAGGTTTACAAGCGCTTGGCCGCGGCGAAATCCGGGGATGGCTACCCCTAAGAAAACCCGCCGGAGCCGGCACGGAACTTAGCCGGTAGGGCCGCTTTGTGCCTGCATGAGCGCGTCCCGCCCGACAGCCACCGGCATGGCCCTGCTGATCATCGTCGCGCTGGCCGCGGCCATTATCGGCGGACTTGTCTCGCGCCATTTCGCGCCGTCCGCTCCGCCCGAGCCGCAGCGCCTCGGCGGGGACGGCGCTCCCGCCCTTACCGAGCTGGTGCGGCGCACCGCTCCGGCGGTTGTGAACATCGCGGTGCTGCAGCCCTCGCCCGCCTTGCAGAACCCGCTTGTTCGCGATCCCTTCTTCCGGCGCTACATGGGCATACCGGACGAGGCGCTGCAGCCCGTCATCTCTGCCGGCTCCGGCGTCATCCTCGATGCGGGGCGCGGGCTGGTCGTCACCAATTACCATGTCGTGGAGAATGCGAGCCTGATCGAAATCGGGCTGCGCGACGAGCGCGCCTTTCCGGCGGAGCTGATCGGGGTCGCGCCCGCGCTCGATCTCGCCGTGCTGCGGATCAGGGCGCGAAACCTGCCGGCCCTGCCGCTCGGCGATTCCTCGAGGCTCGCGGTCGGTGAACAGGTGGTGGCGATCGGCAATCCGTTCGGCCTGGGACAGACGGTGACCGCCGGCATCGTGAGCGCGGTGAACCGCGGCCTCGGATCCGGCGACCGGCGCGCCTTCGTTCAGACCGACGCGCCGATAAACCCGGGCAATTCGGGCGGACCGCTGATCAGCATGCGCGGCGAAGTGATCGGCATCAATTCGGCGCTGATCAGCCCCAACGAGGGCAATGTCGGGATCGGCTTCGCCATTCCCTCGAACGTGGTGCGCGAGGTGATGCGCCAGGCGCTACGCGAGTGAAGGCCGAGGCGGTCCGCCCCCGTTTGCCGCGGCGCCCTCAGCCGGGCCGCTTGGCGGTGAGATAGCCGTAGCCCGCTCCGACGAGGCCGCCGACCAGCGGGCCGACGAACGGCACCGGGATGGCAATGACGGCCCCTATGGCGGCCGCGATGGCGGTGCGCCTGGCGACAGGATCTTCCAGCATTGGTCGTTACCTCCTCTATTCCGTGTGTGTGCAAAGCCGCAGAATCTTCAGGCCGCCAGCGGCACCTTTTCGGCTTCAACCTCCGAGCCACTATCCAGCGCCGGCTCCCGGGCCGGCAGAGTTTCGGCCTCTCCAGCGGCTGCGCGGAGCGGAACCGGGAAGATCAGCCGCAAGGCGAGAACGAGCAGCCCCGCCGCCAGATAGCCGGCGATGGTTTCGAGCGGATAGAAGAATAGCGGCACCGGGATCGCCATGCGCAGCCAGTTGGAATTGATCCCGAGGTCCTCGCCGAGCCCCTGGCACACGCCGAAGAAGGTGTCGTCGCGGGTGAAAAGATTGGCTTGAACGTCCTGCATTATCGGCTCCTTTCGAACTTTGCGGGATGTTCAGCACGAGCCGTGCCAGTTTCCGAAAAGGCCGTAGCCGGAACGGCTTAGGCGATATCCCGTGCGCCGGGCGCGCTTGCCGCGGGAGATTGCGCCGCCAAATGTTGGGAAAGGACGCCAAGGTTGCGCCGCGCGGGCGCCCGCAACGGAAATTAAGCCGCGTCTCGGGGGAACCGGGGCGCCGCGCACCGGTTGGTCGGGCATGGAATATCTGCTGATCCCGATCCTCGTGATCGGCATGCTGGGCTACATGTTCTGGCGCTCGGCCGCGCACCTGAGGCGCGACCGCGTGATGAACGAGCGCGAGCTGACCCGCGGCCGCCACGCCTTCACCCCCAGGCACCGCCTCCGCTTCCTCCTCGGGCGGGCCTTCCGAGTGCGGGAGGATGAAGAGCCCGACTGGCAGGCGGAGCTGAAATCGAGCCTCGACAAGGTGCCGAAGGAGCCGCAGGACCGGGCGGGCGCCTGAAGCCCCCGGCGTCCTTCTGCCTTACCGCGATCGCGCTGCCGGCCTGCGCGCTCCCGGATGCGGCGGCGGGGGCATGCTGCGCCAGGGCGGGAACTCCGCTTTTTAACCAGATCGGCAAAAACCGCTTGACAGCATCTCCGGTTTATGGAACATATCGGGAACAGCGGGAGGTGCGATTCGAATGGCGGACAAGAGGAAGAAGGGCGGCTCGGCCGGCCCGGAAGGAACGATGCTGCGTTCGTCAGGCAAGGACGGGCCGCAGCTCGTCAAAAGCAAAGGCAGGCGCTGGACCGACGAGGCGGAGGCGATCTTCCTCGATACCCTCGCCGCCAGCTGCAACGTCAAGATGGCGGCGGCCGCGTCCGGCTTCTCGACCGAGGCGATCTACCGCCGCCGCCGTTTCCATCCGGATTTCGCCGAGCGCTGGCAGTCGGCGCTGGAGCAGGGCTATGTACGGATCGAGATGGCGCTGGTGAAGGCGGCCGAGGATGCGCTCGCCGGCTTCGCTCCGGATCCGGATAGTCCGCTGCCGGCGATGACGATCGCCGACGCGATCAACATCCTCCAGCTCCACCGCGCCTCGGTGAAGGGCGACGGCGCCGCCCGGCCCGGCTGGCCGGCCTGCCCGCGCTCGCTCGACGAGGTGCGCGGCTCGATCATCGGCAAGCTGGAGGCGCTCGACGCCGCCGAAGCCGGAGAGGATCCCCTTGGCGAGCCCTGACCGGCGCCTTCCTCCCGATCTCGATCTCGTCGCCTACTTCCGCTCGCTGTCGCCCGAGAGGCGGCGCCGCGCGGTCGCGATGCTCGGCGCGGCGGAGATCGACGCGTTCGATCGCGCTTGGCCGGACTGGGCCCATCGCGGCCAGGCCGAGCCGCCGGGCGACTGGCGCAGCTGGGTGATGATGGCGGGGAGGGGCTTCGGCAAGACGCTGGCGGGCGCGAAATGGATCACCGCGGCGGTGGCGACCGGCGAAAAGCTCAGCATCGCGCTGGTGGGAGCGACGCTCGACGATGCCCGCCGGGTGATGGTCGAGGGCAGGAGCGGCCTCATTGAGGTCGCCGGCGCCTGGATCGCCGAATGGCGTCCGAGCCTTCGCCGCCTCCGCTTCCGCACCGGCGCCGAGGCGACCCTCTTTTCCGGAGCTTCGCCCGATTCCCTCCGCGGTCCCGAGCACCATCTCGCCTGGTGCGACGAGCTCGCCAAGTGGGAGAAGCCGGGCGAATGCTGGGCGATGCTCCAGCTCGGCCTCCGTCTCGGCCAACGTCCGCGCGCGCTCGTCACGACGACGCCGCGCCCCGGCCCGGTGCTGAAGGGCATCATGGCCGAGCCCGGCACCAGGGTGACCGGCGGCTCCACCCGCGCCAATCCGCATCTGCCGAGCGCCTACAAGAGCCGCGTCGAAGCCCTCTACGCCGGCACCCGCCTCGGCCGCCAGGAGCTCGACGGCGAGCTCCTCGCCGATACCCCTGGCGCGCTTTGGACGGTGGAGCTGATCGAGAAGTGCCGGATAGGCGACGAAGTCCGTCCCCATTCCGTTCGCCCTGAGCCTGTCGAAGGGCCCCCTTTCTCCCGCGATGCGGGACGAGAACAGGGCAGGGCTTCGACAGGCTCACCCCGAACGGCTGTAGGCGCCAGCCCGGCTGAAACTTTCAGCCGCGTCGTCATCGGCGTCGACCCGCCCTCGGGCGACGGCACCTGCGGGATCGTCGCCTGCGCGAAGGACCGCGAGGGAAGGGGCCATGTCCTCGCCGACCACAGCGTCACCGGCCGCTCGCCCGAAGGCTGGGCCCGGGCGGTCGCCGGCGCCGCCGGGGTTCACGGCGCCGGCCTCGTCGTCGCCGAGGCGAACCAGGGCGGCCGTATGGTCGAAAGCGTGCTCCGCGCCGCCGGAGTGGGCGCCCGGGTGAGGCTGGTCCGCGCCGCCGACAGCAAGGCCGCCCGAGCCGACCCGGT
>DATMJS010000051.1:0-8083 GCA_035553755.1 Allosphingosinicella sp. | reverse complement strand
GAACCTCCCCTTCCTCCGCAAGGCCAAGCGTTGCGGAGGAAGGGGAGGTGCTCCGCGCCGGCTTGCTGCTCGATCCGGAAGATCCGTTGCGGCTCTGCTTCGCAATCGCCCGTCCGCGGTCTATCGCCGGCCGCAACGAGGACGAACTGCTCGATCCCGGCTATTCCCCGGAAGGGGACTGGCCCGAGGCGCCCGCGCTGGGCCTCGGCTTCGCGCTCCGCCTGGTCCGCAACCTTGCCGAAGCGGTCGGCGGCAGCCTTGCCATTGGGCCCGATAATTTCCTGCTTCGGCTGCCGGCGCTTGCCGATCCCGAAAAGCGCGGCGGCGGCCGGAACTAGGGTGCTTGCCGAGCGCAACCGCCACCGCTATCGCGGGCCCGCTTCGGGACGGGCCTGTAGCTCAACGGTAGAGCCGGCCGCTCATAACGGCTAGGTTGGGGGTTCGAATCCCTCCGGGCCCACCACGCGCTTGGCGAGCACGATTTAGCGGAGCTAAATCGACTGCGCAGCGCGTGCGGCCAGCGGCGCGGCAGCGCCGACTGACGACGCGGCTTTGCCGCGGCGCCCTTTGCCTTTCCTGCCCAGTCTACAAGACCCTTGCCTTATCCGTCCCGTCGCGGCAAAGCCGCGCCGTCGGTCGCGCCCCAGGCGCACCGGCCGGGCTTGCGCGTCTCGCGAATAGCTCACGCTATTCGCCGTGCGCGCTGCGCCGGGGAGTAGCGCAGCCTGGTAGCGCATCTGCTTTGGGAGCAGAGGGTCGCAGGTTCGAATCCTGTCTCCCCGACCATCAGCTCGGATTAGAGGATCGTCCAGAGGACGGTTCTCCCGAGTTGATCCGCGCCTGTGGCTTCTCACTGACGCGGTGGGTTGTGCCCCCAATTCTCCTGCGCATCGGCGACGATCGCCAGCATCGCCGTATAGGCGGCGACATTCTGGCGCAGCTTCGCCGGATCGATCTTGTCCAGCGTGTCGTTGGGTGTGTGATGCAGGTCGAAATAGTCGGTGCCGTCCTGCTGGAGAGTGATTGCGGGAACGCCGCCGTTCACCAACGCCCCGATATCCGGCCCTCCGCGAGCGACGTTGCTGCTGCGGGCGATGCCAAGCGGCGCCAGCGCGGTTTCCACCCTGCCAGCGACTCCGGCCGCTGAGGGAGGAAGCGCGAAATCCACACGCCAGATTCGATCCGCCCCGAAATCGGACTCGGTGGCGGAGGCATGGAGTTCGTTCGCGTGGAGTTTCCGGTAGTGCTCGCCGCCGAACAGGCCGACTTCTTCCGCTCCGAACCAGACAACCCGGATCGTGCGGCGCGGGCGGCCCGCGTCCATGATGCGCTTGGCCGCCGCAGCGGTTATCGCAACGCCCGCGCCGTCGTCGATCGCACCTGTGCCTTGGTCCCAGCTATCGAGGTGCCCGCCAACGAGGACGACGCCCGCATTCGGGTCTGTTCCCGGCACTTCCGCGATGACGTTGCCGGACTTCCGCGTGCCAATCTGGCGCGGGGTGAGAAGGAGGCGCATTCGGATTGGAGTCCCGCGCGCGAGGATGCGTTCGATCTGATCGGCCATCCGGATTGGAAAGGGCGGCGGCGGGGATGGGCCGCACGCCCTCGGCCCAGTTCTGGACTCCGGTATGGGCAAAGCGGTGGCTGTCGGTGCCGATCGACCGGATCACGATAGCCGCCGCTCCCTTTCGGGAGGCGAGCGATGGGCCGACCCTGCGGGGAGCGCCGAAATAGCCGTAATGGGAGCCGTCCTGGGTCCGTCCCATGCGATGGGTCACGAACACAATCTTGCCACGCACCGCAGAATCGGGAGCAGCCTCAAGCGCGGCGACGCTGTCGAAGCCGATCACCTCGGCTTCGATCCCGCGGGCCGGCGTGGCGCCCGAATTGCCAAGCGCCGTCAGCACCAGCGGCTGCGGAAAGGGCGCGACGATTTCACCCTTCTCCTCGCCCCGCACCCAGACCGGCATGTCGAACTCCTCGACCCGCACGTTCGAGAAGCCGAGCGCGGTCAACTTGCGCACAGCCCATTGGCGCGCCCGCGCTTCGGCCTCGGTACCGGCGAGCCGCGGCCCCACCTCGGTGGTGAGGCCTTCGACAATATCCCAGGCATAGCTGTCCCGCGCCAGCGCCTCATCCCGGAGCGACGCGGCCAGCTCGCCGATCGCGGGCGGCTGCGGCGCCCGCTGCGCGACCGGCGGAGCGGCGAGGGCGGTAGAGGGAAGAGAGACGGCGAAGGCAGCGAGGGCAAGCAGATACTTTTTCATGGGGCGTCTCTAGCCAATCGACGGTTTCGGCGAAAGGGGCAACGGGTGTGGACCTTTGCCCGCCCAGCCACTAGGTAAGCGCCCAATTCCAATCAGCATTATCCGGAGAAAGCGCCGCAATGGCCGCCCAATATAGTTTCGTCATGAAGGGTCTTACCAAGACTTTCCCGGGTGCGCCCAAGCCCATCCTCAACAACATCCATCTGCAATTTTATCCGGACGCCAAGATCGCGATCATCGGCCCCAACGGATCGGGCAAGTCGACGTTGATGAAGATCATGGCGGGCCGCGACAAGGAATTCGTGGGCGAAGCCTGGCCGGGCGAGAATATCCGCGTCGGCTATCTGGAGCAGGAGCCGCAGCTCGATCCGTCGAAGACGGTCAAGGAGAACGTCATGGACGGTGTCCGACCGGTCGCCGACATGATGGACCGGTTCAACGAAATCTCTACGATCATGGCCGATCCGCCCGAGGACGCCGATTTCGACGCGCTGATGACGGAGATGGGCGAGCTCCAGGAGAAGATCGACGCGGTAGACGGCTGGACGCTCGATAACCAGCTCGAGATCGCGATGGACGCGCTCAGGTGTCCGCCGGGCGATGCCGAGGTCATCAACCTGTCGGGCGGCGAGAAGAGGCGCGTCGCGCTGACCCGCCTGCTGCTCGAAAAGCCGGATATATTGCTGCTCGACGAGCCTACCAACCATCTCGACGCCGAAAGCGTCCAGTGGCTGGAAAAGCACCTCGTCGACTATGCCGGCAACGTCATCCTCGTCACCCACGACCGCTATTTCCTCGACAATGTGGTAAACTGGGTGCTCGAGCTCGACCGCGGCCGCTACTACATCTACGAATCCAATTATTCCGGCTACCTGGACAAGAAAGCCAAGCGGCTGGCGCAGGAAGAGCGCGAGGACGAGGGCCGCCAGAAGGCGATCCAGGAGGAGCTCGACTGGATCCGGCGTTCGCCCAAGGCCCGCCAGACCAAGTCCAAGGCCCGCATCCGCGCGTTCGACGAGCTGGTCGAGGCGCAGGAGAACCGGTCGCCCGGCAAAGCCCAGATACTGATTCAAGTTCCCGAGCGGCTCGGCGGCACGGTGATCGAGGCGAAGGGGCTCACCAAGGCTTATGGCGACAAATTGCTGTTCGAGGATCTGAGCTTCAGTTTGCCCCCCGGCGGTATTGTCGGCGTCATCGGCCCCAATGGCGCCGGCAAGACGACACTGTTCAAGCTCATCACCGGCGCCGAGCAGCCCGACGGCGGCTCGATCCGAATCGGCGAGACGGTGCATCTCGGCTATGTCGACCAGAGCCGCGATGCGCTCGACCCCAAGCACAATGTTTGGGAGGAGATTTCCGACGGCCTCGACGTGTTCCGCTTCGGCAAGCACGAGGTCGCCACCCGCGCCTATGTCGGCGCCTTCAACTTCAAGGGTCCGGACCAGCAGAAGAAGGTCGGCCAGCTATCGGGTGGCGAGCGCAACCGCGTCCATATGGCCAAGATGCTGAAGCAGGGCGGCAACGTCCTCCTGCTCGACGAGCCGACCAACGACCTCGACGTGGAGACCTTGCGCGCGCTCGAGGAGGCGCTTGAGAATTTCGCCGGCTGCGCCGTGGTGATCAGCCACGACCGTTTCTTCCTCGATCGGCTCGCCACCCACATCCTCGCCTTTGAAGGCAACAGCCATGTCGAGTGGTTTGAAGGCAATTTCGAAGCCTATGAGGAAGACAAGCGCCGGCGCATGGGGCCCGAAGCCGACCGCCCGCACCGGATGACCTACAAGAAGCTGACGCGCTAAGCGGGACTTGGGGCAGCCGTCTCGATACGCTGCTTGTACGCTGCATTTAGTAACGGACCGCCTGCACCGGATGACCTGCAGGAAAGCTCACCCGCTGACAAAAAGGCGCCCCGGAAAGATGTCTCCGGGGCGCTACGCATGTGAGGGGAATTTATGCGTCTGGAGCAATAACAACTCGCCTATAGGAAAAGACGCTCTGTTCGGCGCAGCCGTGCGGCGGCTCGTCAGTCGGCTTGGATCCGATGGCCGGAGGCAAAACGGCTCCCTCGGTTAACGTCGCGGCCGTAGACGTCGTGGCGGAAAGCGAGGCCGTTCCCTTCCTGCCCAGCGGTGAAATAGGTGATGTAGACAGGCACAGGCTGGGGCAGATGGACGGTCTGTTCAGGTTTTGATGATTCCGCGCGCGGCATTTTCCCGAACAGCCATCTGGCAAGCCGCGCTGCGTCTTCCACCCGCACGCAGCCAGAGCTTTGCATGCGGTCGGATTGTGAGAAGAGCGACTTTTCCGGGGTGTCGTGGAGATAGACGCCGAAGTCGTTCGGGAACATGAACTTGATCGAGCCCATCATGTTTTCGGGGCCGGGCAGCTGGCGGACACGCACTTCCTTCCTGCCGGCGGCCACGGCGGTCCAGTCGATTTCGCCGGGATCCACCACATGCGCTTCGTCAGTCCAGTCCGACAGCACCTCATATTTCTGCGCCTTGAGATAGGAGACGCCTTGTTTGACGACATTGGGGGCGATCCGTTTTTGCACCAAATCGGGCGGAACATTCCAATAGGGGTTGAGCACGGCGAAGCGGACGAGTCCTGCCAGCATCGGCGTGGGCTCGGCCGGACGGCCCACCACCACCCGCATCGTGTCGCGCACCCGGCCATTCTCGTAGAGCCACAGGCGCGCGGCGGCGGCATCGACGAGAATGTAGCGGCCCTTATTCTCCGCCGGAAGCAGCCGTGCGCGATCGAGGTTGAGCTTCAGGCGCTCCTCGAACAGGCGAGGGTCCTTGTTCAGCGCCTCGATCGTCGCCGTGTCGGCTATTGGCGTCGCAGGAAGGCCGTGCGCGCTCTTGAACTCGCGGATGGCCTGCGCGACCGACTGGTCGAACGTGCCTTTCCCGGGAAGTCCCAGGCGCTCGCGGAGGAGATGCACCCGCCTCCCGCTGGCGCCCAGCGTTAACGGAGGGCCGCTGGGGACAGCGATCCTCGGGAGGTTACCCCAGCGCTCCCGCCAGGCGGCGAGCCCGTCGCGCAGCTGGGCGTAGGTTGGATTGAGCTTCGACACCGAATCCAGATGCTCGGCCAGCGAGGGCGCGGCCGCGGCGGCGCGCAGGATAGCGTTAGCCGAGGGCGCGGATGGCTCCAGCGCTTCGTCCACATAGGTCATGCCGACGTCGACCGGCCGCCGCAGCGTCTGGACATATTCGACCAGGGCCGCAGAGAGCGCCAGCTCGGCGCGGGCAAGGTCGTTGTCCTTACCCGATTCGGCCCGCTCAACGACTTGTTGCAGCCGCTCGGCCAGCTCAGCGCCCGAATCCATGCCATCGAGATCCGCACGCTCCACCATCGCAACCAATTGCATGGCTTCCGGAGCCAGCGATCCGCCGCTGATCCATAGCGGCCGGTAATTTCGGGCGCGGTAGAAGGAGGCGAACCCGCTGCCGGAGGCGGAGGAGCGCAGCGCGGTCTCGACCGAAACCGCGGCACGCGCGGGGGTCGCGGCCGCGGGCACGGCGGCGAAGGCGAGCAGCATTGCCGCAGCGATCCCTCTCGCCGTCAGCAAGACCGATGATTTGATGCAATGAAACGTCACTCTGGCCTCGCGCTTCCCAGCGCGAGATCAAACGACGGTGTTTTTTAAACGTTCCGCCGCACTTTCGCCGCAGGTCGCCGCCTTAGCCGGTGACCTTGGAGCCCAGCGGTTGAGTTGCGGGGCCGTGGATCACCTCGCCCGACAGTTCGAAGCGAGAGCCGTGGCAGGGGCAGTCCCAGGTGCGGTCGGTCGCGTTCCAGCCGACGATGCAGCCCATATGGGTGCAGACGGCTGATACGGCGTGGACCACGCCCTGCTCGTCCTTGAACGCCGCGACATTGTCGCCATCGATCTTCATGATCGCAGCGTGGCCGGGCTCGAGCTCGTCATAGCTTTTGGGTTTCCTCGACAAATAGCCGCTGACGAGATGTGCGGCGACGTCGAGATTCTCCTTGGCGAACTCCTTGGCGCCCGCGACGGGCTTCACCCGGCTGGCGTCGAACACGGGCAGCCATGGATTGTCGCGGCCGGCGACGAGGTCCGCGATGATCATCGCCGCCGCCGTGCCGTTCGAGATGCCCCAGGCCTGGAAGCCGGTCGCGACGAGATAGCCGTCGCCGCCCTTCGACGACCAGCCGACATAGGGCGCGCCGTCCATCGGGTCGTAATCTTCGTTCACCCAGCGATATTCGACTGGGCCCGCCTGGAACTGCTCGGTCAGCCAGCGTTCTATGTCCTTGATATATTCCTGCTCCTCGTCGGGATGGCCGGGCTTGAACGTCGTACCGGCAGCGATGCCCCACGTCTGGCCGTTATGGCGGTGGGTGCGGATCGAGCGGCCCGGCTTCTCGGCATTCTTGTACATGCCGGGCGGCACCCGCCCGATCGGCGCCGCGATCACCGGCTCCGCATGGGGATAGGCCATCGCATAATACATGCCGACCTGTCCTAAAGGCAGGTGGGTCGCCATCACGACGTGACGCGCGGTCACCGTTCCCCGGTCCGTCACCACCCGCGTCGGCTCCCAATCGATTGCGCGACTGCCTTCGAAGATGTGGCATCCATCGCCGGGAATGGTAGCGGCCAAGCCGGCGACATATTTGACCGGATGGAACTGGGCCTGATTGTCCCAGCGCATCGCCGCCAGCACCTCGAAGGGCAGGCCGATGTCGCCGCGCTGGAGATGTGCGGGCAGGCCGAGCCGCTGCGCGACCTCGACCTCCTTTTCAATCTGCGAGACGTAATTCTCGTCTTCGGTCCATACATAAGCCGGCATCGGTTCGATGTCGGCCTCGATTCCATATTGCGCGGAAAGCTCGGAAATGCGGCGGATCGCCGTCTCCTGCGCCTCGGCATAAAGTCGGGCGTTCGCCTCCCCGAACTTCTGCTCGAGCGTCTGGTAGAGGATGCCGTGCTGCGAGCTCATCTTCGCGGTGGACTTACCTGTCACTTCACGCCCCACTCGCCGCGCCTCAATGACGGCGACGGTCTGGCCGAGATCCTTCAAGAGCCTCGCTGCAGTGATCCCGACGATGCCGCCGCCGATGATCGCGACGTCGACATGGAGGTCGCCCGAAAGCGCCGGGAAGGCCGGTGCCGGAGCGGTCGCGTTCCAGTAGGTTCTGTCGTGGGTGTCGCCGGTCATCCTCGCCTCCACTGATTTTGTCTGGTCCCGTCGATGAAACCCTCGCCGCAGGGGCGCTGTTCCCTGCCCGAAAGGAACCCGGCGGCGGCACCCGCGCTTTCCTCGGAAGGATCGAAAATATGTCCCGACATCTCCTTTTTCCCCTTATCGCGTTTTTTCTTGCGCTCGCGGCTTGCTCGTCGCGCCCGCCATGGGCCGACGGAGCCATGGTGCGGGAGGAATGGCCGGCGGGGGCGCCGCCGCAGACGCTCGGCAACCTGCCGGAGCGGCTGCTCGCGATTCACAATCGGGAGCGGGCGCGCGTGGGCGTGCCTCCGCTGGTCTGGGATGCGCGGCTCGCCGCCGCAGCGGCCGCCTACGGGCCGCGCCTGGCGGCCTTGGGACGGCTCGAGCATTCGCCGCAGCAGTCGCGGCAAGGGCAAGGCGAAAATCTCTGGATGGGCACCCGCGGCGCCTATTCACCGGAGGAAATGGCCGGAGGCTGGGCGGCGGAGAGGCGCTACTTTCGCGCCGGGGTCTTCCCGAACGTCAGCAGCAGCGGCAATTGGAGCGACGTCGGCCACTACACGCAGATGGTGTGGCGCGGCACCACCAGCGTCGGTTGCGCGCTCCATCAGAGCCCCA
>DATMJS010000050.1:0-15233 GCA_035553755.1 Allosphingosinicella sp. | reverse complement strand
GGCCGCGGGCGCGACGGCGCGGGCGTCCTTGTAGACATGCCTCATCCCGAACTGGAGGCGGGCGGTCGGCTTCGTCCCCGTCAGGCCGCCGAGCGGGAGCTTGAAGCTTGCGCCGGCGAAGCGGTCGCTGCGCCTCTCCATGTCGGCCGCGGCGCGAAGATCGTCGGCCGCGAGACATGGCTGCGCGCCGACCATGGCGAGCGCGGCCGATGCGGCCGTGAAAGCGGATTTGTTCATGGCATATCCCCTGTTGCCGTGAGGGCGAGCCCTCGTGCCATTGGGCGTAGCGCGGCCCTGCCGCTGCGGCATCTGCTCTTCTGCTATCGGGTCACCAGCCTCGGCGGGCCGATCAGTGCGCCGACGAAACGGCCCCCTGCTTCGATGAATCGCACAAGGCCGCGGGGCGCCGACGCGCCGAGGATTGAAGCACTGCCGAGGCGTGGCTGTTGGAGATTCGGTCCTCTGACAGTGCCGGAAGCAGCGTGGCGAGGCCCGGTTATTGCCGCTATTCCCCTGAAGCCGCGACAAGCGCAGCAACGGCAATGGCCAGCTCTCCCTGGCGGAAAGGCTTGGCGAGTCGGGGCCATTCCGGAGCGATGCCTTCGACGTCGGCATAGCCCGATACGATCAGCACCGGCGTCCCGGGGAAGCGCTGGACCAGCTCGCGGGCGAGATCGGTACCCGGCATTCCCGGCATCAGGTGATCGGTGACAAGCAGATCGGGGCGCAGGCCGTCGCCAAGCAGCTGGAGCGCGGCCTCAGCCGAGTCCGCTTCGATCACTTTGTAGCCAAGCTCGCCAAGCATGTCCGCCGTGCTGGTCCGAACCAATTCCTCGTCGTCGACGAGCAGGGCCGTCCCCGACCTCGCGATCCCGTCGGCGGTGTCCTTTTGCTCCGCCTCCGGCCCCGGCTCCTCGGCGATCGGAAGCCACAGCTCCACTTTCGTGCCGAGCCCCGGCTTGCTGGCGATGTGCAGCGCCCCTCCAAGCTGCGCCGCCAGGCCGTGAACCATCGAGAGGCCGAGCCCGGTCCCCTTGCCTATGCCCTTGGTCGAAAAGAACGGCTCGACCGCTTTTTCGAGCGTGGCCTCATCCATCCCGACGCCAGTGTCGGCGACCGACAGGCGGACGTAGCGGCCGGCCGGCAGTTTCGACCGGTGCACGGCGTCGATCGACTCTTCATCGGCCGCGATCGTCAGTGTGCCGCCGTCGGGCATGGCATCGCGCGCGTTGACGCTGAGGTTCAGGAGCGCCATTTCGAGCTGGTTGGCGTCTCCGCGCGCCGGCGGCACCCCTTCGGGAACCTCCACGACCACCTTCACTTGCGGCCCGGTGGTGCTGGCGACGAGATCGGCCATGCCGCGGACGAGGGCCTGCACGTCGACGGCGGTCGGCTGCAGCGGCTGGCGGCGCGCAAAGGCGAGCAGGCGCTGGACGAGCGTCTTCGCCCGTTCCGCCGAAGCCAGCGCTCCCGCGATCGTACGCTGCGCCCGCTCGTCGCCCACCCCCCGGCGCTGCAGGAGGTCGAGGCCGCCGATGATCGGGCTCAGGAGGTTGTTGAAGTCGTGCGCGACGCCGCCGGTAAGCTGGCCCATCGCCTCCATCTTCTGCGACTGGCGAAGCGCCTCCTCGGCCAGCACCTGCCGGCTGACGTTGCGGCTGGAGCCGATCAGCCGGGTGACGCGGCCGGCTTCGTCGCGCACCGGCACGATCGACGTGTCCCAGTGCTGGGGCTCGCCGCTCAGGTCGAAGACCTCCCGGTACTGGAGCATTGCGCCGGTATCGACGACTTTCCGGTAGGTTTCGATGACGCGGCGGGCGATGTCCGGCGGCAGGATGTCATCGATGCGCTTGCCGCGTATGTCCTCGATCTTGAAGCCGACGCCCGCCTCGTGCGCGGGGTTCACTTCCTCGACCGTGAAGCCGCCGTCGTCGTCGATTGCGATCACGAACAGCGCCTCGGGCGTGTTCTCGAAATAGCCTCGATAGAGGGCGTCGGCCTCCTTGCGCGCGGCTTCCGCCGCTTCGAGCTGCGCCTGCCGCTCCCGTTCGGCCGTGATGTCGCGCCCGCTCACATAGGCTTCGCCTTCGCCCGGGGCGGCGCTCCACGAGAACCAGCGCCAGCTCCCGTCCCTGGCCCGCACCCGCGCCTCGAAATCGCCGACCGGCGCGGCGGCGGCGGCGCGGATCGAGCGCGAGGCTGATTTGAGGTCGTCCGGGTGGACGAAATCGGCGAAGCGCCGGCCGACGGCTTCCTCGGGCTCGTAGCCGAGCAAAGCGGTGACGGCCGGATTGACGGCGGTGAGATGCCACCTGCGGTCGATCACGACGAGGAGGTCGCGCGAGTTGCGCCAGACCCGGTCGCGCTCGGCCGTGCGCTGGGCCACGCGCTCCTCCAGCGAGGCGTTGAGCTGCCTAAGCTGCTCCTGCGCCCGCACCCGCTCCTCGACCACGGTCGCGGTGGGGATGAGGTGGGTGATCGTCCCCTCCGCGTCCCGCAGCGGGGAAATCTGGAAGTCGATCGTCACCAGCTCCCCGCCCGCAAGCCTGACGGGAACGTCGTAGCGCACCGTCTCGCCTGCCCGGGCGCGGGAAATGGCGTCTTGCAGCTGCGCCTGAACCGCGGCGTCGTAGGACCACCAATAGGCATCCCAGAAGGGCTTCCTCAGCACGTCTTCGGGCGCAATGCCCGCCGCTTCCAGCGGTGCCCGATTGGCCTCGATCAGCGTTCCGTCCGGAGTGGTGATTCCGACAAAGGCGAACAATTGGTCGAGCACGCGCCGGAGCCGCTCCTCGCGGTCGCGGACCGCCGCCTCCCATTGCTGGCGCTCGCTGAGGTCGTAGAAATAGCAGACGACGCCGTGGCGGCCGTCGGGAAGCTCGATCCGCTCGATCCGCCAGTCATAAGCTTCGATCCGCCCGATATCGCCCCTCAGCTCCACCGTGCTGGGCGAGGAATAGGGCTCGCCCGTCTCCAGCGTGTGGCGGAAGCGGCCGATGGCCTCGCTTGCGAAAGGTTCCGCCCAGACGATCCGGAGCACATCGGCGAAGTCCCGGCCGATCAGCGGCCGCACATTCTCGAACACCTTTCTGGAGCCGATGCTCGCTTCGGCGAGCCTGAAGTCGGCGTCGACGACATAGACTCCGAACGGGTTGTTCTGGATGAGGTTGTAAAAGGTGTCCTGGTTGCGCCGGAGCTGTTCCTCGGCCGCGCGGCGTTCGGAAATGTCGATCGTGACGCAGACGGTATGGGCGACCTCGCCATCCTGCTCGCGGATCGCCGTTACGCTGTTATGCACCCAGACGGAAGTGCCGTCCGGCCGCACGTAACGCTTCTCGATCTCGAACCCGCCTCCTTCCCTGATGGCGGCCCGGAACAGGGGGATGTTGCCGGGAAGGTCGTCGGGATGGGTGATGTCCTGCATCCGCAGCGACAGCAGCTCCTCGCGGCTCCTGCCGGTGATCTCGCAATAGCGGTCGTTCACCCGCAGGAAGCGGCCGTCGAGGCTGGTCTCGGACATGCCGGCCGCCGCCTGGTCGAAAAAGCCCGACAGCCGCGCCGCGCGCAGCCTTTCGGAAGCCTGCATGAAGCCTCACTCTTCTAAGTAAGGGCGGACGGTAAAGCAGAGACTAGGCGGGCGCTACCGGGAAAACGGGCATAGCGCGCCGGTCGTGGAAGACTGGAACTAGGCAAACCTCCGCAACCTGGAAGCCGTCCAGGCCTTCGCTCCATGTCTGCTTCCGACCCATCGCGGATATTCGCAAGTTGGGCGGGCGATAACGACTTCTCCTGGGCTGGCTTTGAACGGACGAGTGGTCACCCGCGAGGAAGCGCCGCTTGCGCGCGCAAGGCTCCGGACCCGCAACCAGCAGGTGACGGCGGCGGCGAGGCAGATGAGGCCTTACTCGCAGCGCATCGTCGGGCGGTACACCTGCATGGCGTTGGTGCCGCTATTACCGCCCAGCGTGATCCCGCCGCCCGGAAGGAATATCCGCCCGCCGATCACCGCGCTGCCCTTGAGGCCGTGCATGGCGATCGGGAGGTCCGGCAGTCTCGTCCATTTGTCGGCACGGGGATCGTAGCCATAGGTGGTGGGGGTCAGGCTCAGCACGTGCGTACGCTCGCCCTCGCCGCCGAAGACGAACATGCAGCCGGCATGGGCCGCACCGGTGATGCCCCCCCGGGGCGCCGGAAGCGGGGCGCCACGGGTCCAGCGGCGGGTCCTTGGATCGTAGATTTCGACGACATCCACCCGCTCGGCCATGGCGCCCGGGCCGGTGCGGCCGCCGGCGACGATGACCTTCCCATTGAGCGCGACCATGGCCAGGTGATTGCGCTGGGTCGGCAGGTCGGGAAGCTTTTCCCACTTGTCGGTCGCGGGGTCGTAGACCTCGAAGGCGGAGCCCCCGGGCGGGCGGCCGCCGGCCACGTAGATCTTGCCGTCGATCACGGCCTTGCCGCCGCCGCTCCGAGCGGTCGGCATCGGGGCGCGCTTGACCCAGCCGCCGACTGCCGGATCGTGCATCCAGACGTCGGCGACGAATTTCTCCGGCTTCCCCGTGCTCGCGCCGTCGATCTCGCCGCCGATCATGTAGAGCTTGCCGCCGACCGCCGCGACATGGGTGTGGTGGATCGGCTGGGGCAGGGTCGGCCCGAGCGACCAGCGGCTCGTCGTGGGGTCATAGACCTGGACGAGGTTGGAAGGGAGCCGCCCGGGCGGATAGCCGCCGAGGACCCAGATCCTGCCGTCGAATTCCGCGACCGCATGCTCGGAGCGCGGGAGCGGCATCGCGGTGCCCATGCTCCACCCGTCGAACTCCGGCATCGCGCCTACGGGAGGGCCCTGGCTTACCCGATCGTTCCAGGTCTCGCGGAGCTCGTTCGCCTCGACGGGGGTGGACCGGTTGGGCGGCGGCGGCGGCCCGCCTGCGGGGCCTGGCTGAGCTTGTCCGGCCGCGGGCTGCGCCTGCTGTGCCTGCGCAACGGCCGCGACCGACAGCGCGAGCGCCGCAGCGCCCGCAAATGCTCCGTAACCCTTTTTTGTGATCCTGCCCATCGCACGCTCCTCCCTACGATCGCGGGAATGCTGCCACAGCGTGAGCCGCCTTACCATAGCCTGGAATCCACCGTTCCGGGGCGGCGGTCATTGAAGTTCCTGCTCTTTGCAGGCAGCAATAGGTTCGCTTTCCACCGATAGCGGACAATTCCGGGCTATTCCCCCGGCGCCCTTGCCCTGATCGCCAGCGCGTGGACGCGGCCCGACAGCAGATTGCCAAGCGCGGCGTTGACCGCGCGCTGGCGCTGGAGGCGGCTCATTCCCGCGAAGCGGCGTGAGACGATCTCCACGCTGAAATGGCTTTCGCCGCTGCCGTCGTCGCCGGCATGCCCCTGATGCGCCGCGCTGTCGTTGCGGACGATCAGCTCGGTCGGAGCGAGTGCTTCCGTAAGGCGTTTGGTGATTTCGGCCTCGACGGGGCCGGTGAAATGGTCGTTCATCGGCCTTATATAGACGCTTTGCTCCGGAAAGGCAGTTGGTTGGCGAGTGCGGGGAAAAGGCAGACCCGGTTTCATGGGCGGGTGGAGCGGGGCGAGGGCCGTTGCGGCCATCCCGGCTGCGAGGCCGCGGGCGAGTTCCGCGCGCCCGCCGAAAGCGGCCGCCGCCGGGGTTCCGACGGCCCCGGCGAATGGCGCTGGCTTTGCCTCGACCATGTCCGCGAATTCAACGCCGGCTACAATTATTTCGAGGGGATGAGCCCTGACGAGATCGACGCCCACCAGACCCCCTATGGCGGCTGGGAGCGGGAGACGCGCGCCTTCTCCTCCAACGGCTCGCCGCCGCCGCGCTGGGCCGATTTCGTCGACCCGCTGGACGCGATCGGCGCGCGCTTCCAACGCGCGCCGCAGGCGCGCAAGGACGGGCGCGAACTCAGCGAGAGCGACCGGAAAAGCCTGCGCGTGCTCGGGCTTGGAACCGACGCCGACCGAAAGGCGCTCCGGACCCGCTATGCCGAGCTGGTCCGCCGCTACCATCCCGACCGCAACGGCGGCGACCGCAGCCACGAGAAAGCGTTGCAGGCCGTGATCGAGGCCTATACGCAGCTCAAATCCCGCCCCGCCTTTGCCTGACCAGAGAGAAACATGGCCGATCTAGCCAATGCCAATCCCGAAAGCCGAGCCACGCCGTTGATGGCCGCGCCCGACA
Source organism: Allosphingosinicella sp. (assembly GCA_035553755.1). GTDB lineage: Bacteria > Pseudomonadota > Alphaproteobacteria > Sphingomonadales > Sphingomonadaceae > Allosphingosinicella. The sequence goes on along the minus strand of DATMJS010000050.1, from coordinate 9,031 downwards.
AGGTCGTGAAGGTGCGCGACCTGTTCGGGATCGAAAGCGACATGGAAGTGCCGGCCTTCTCGGAAGCGGACGAGCGGGTGCCCGATCTCGACCCTGCCTATGTATTCGATCCGGACACGACGCTGGCGGTCTGCGCGGGCTTCGCCAAGAACCGCCGGGTGATGGTGCAGGGCTATCACGGCACCGGCAAGTCGACCCATGTCGAACAGGTGGCGGCGCGTTTGAACTGGCCGCTGATCCGAATCAATCTCGACGCGCATATCAGCCGTATCGACCTGGTCGGCCGCGACGCCATCGTGCTTCGCGACGGCCAGCAGGTGACCGAGTTTCGCGAGGGGCTGCTGCCTTGGGCGCTGCAGACGCCGACCGCGCTCGTCTTCGACGAATATGATGCGGGGCGCCCCGACGTGATGTTCGTCATCCAGCGCGTGCTGGAAGCGGAAGGGAAGCTGACCCTGCTCGACCAGAATAGGGTGATCCGCCCCAATCCCTGGTTCCGGTTGTTCGCGACCACCAACACGGTCGGCCTCGGCGACACGACCGGGCTCTATCACGGCACCCAGCAGATCAACCAGGGCCAGATGGACCGCTGGAACATCGTCGTGACGCTCAATTACCTCCCGGCCGAGACGGAGGCGCGGATCGTGCTCGCCAAGTCCGGCGAATATGACCATGAGGGCGGCCGGCAGGAGGTCGAGCGGATGATCAAAGTCGCCGAACTGACCCGCCAGGGCTTCATCAACGGCGACATCTCGACCGTGATGAGCCCGCGCACGGTGATCAGCTGGGCCCAGAACGCCTTGATCTTCGGCGATGTCGGCTTCGCCTTCCGGCTCACCTTCCTCAACAAGTGCGACGAGGCCGAGCGGCCGCTGGTCGCCGAATATTATCAGCGCGTGTTCGGCAAGGACCTGCCGGAAAGCGTCGCTGGGAAGGCCGGCTAGCTTTCGGACCAAATGCCACGGGAAGACAATCCGCTCGAAACCTTCCGCCAGGTGCTGACCGGCGCTGCCCGCGCGATCGCGCGCGAGGCCGAGGTCGAGCTGGGCTTCACCGCGGACGCTCCGTCCACCACCGGCAAGAACATCAAGGTGCCGCTGCCCGGGCGGACCCTGCCCGAGCGCGAGGTGGCCGAAGCGCGAGGCTATGCCGACGCCGCCGCGCTCAAGCTTCGCCACCACAATGCCGCGCTCCATGCTCGCGGCGCTCCCCTGGACGAAACCGCTCGCGCCGTGTTCAACGCCGCCGAGCAGGCGCGGGTCGAGGCGCTCGGAGCGAGGGCGATGGAGGGGGTGCGCGCCAACCTCAATCGCGTAGCGGAGATGCGGATGCGGACCGATCCGATCACCCGCGCGCGCAACAAGGAGGAGGTGCCGCTTTCGACCGCGATCGGCCTGATGGTGCGCGAGCGGCTGACCGGCGAAGCGCCGCCCGAGGCCGCGCGCGAGGGATTGAAGCTGGTCTCCGACTGGATCGAGGAGAAGGCGGGCGCGGACCTCGACGCGCTCGGCCTTGCGCTTGACGACCAGGCGGCGTTCGCGGCGCTGGCGAACAAGCTGCTTCGCGACCTCGAACTAGTCGAAGGCGACCTCGATTCCGGCCGCGAGCCCGAACAGGGCGAGGAAGGCGAAGGCGACGACCAGGAAGAGGGCGGCGACAGCGATCAGGACAACGAGGAGGATGGCGCCGGCGAGGGCGAGGCCGACATGCGGGTCGAGCAGGGCGAGAGCGACGAGGCCGAAGGCGAGACCGAACATTCCGAAGAGGAGATGTCCGAGGGCGAGGAAGGACCAGGCGAGGAAGGCGAGGAGGGGATGCTTCCCGTCCGCCCCAACCGGCCGCTGTCCGATCTCGCGCCGCAATTCGACTACAAGGTCTTCACCACCCGCTTCGACGAGATCGTGGAAGCCTCCGAGCTGTGCGACGAAGAGGAGCTCGGACGGCTGCGCCTGTATCTGGACCAGCAGCTCGTCCATCTCCAGGGCGCGGTCACCAAGCTCGCCAACCGGCTCCAGCGCCGGCTGATGGCGCAGCAGAACAGAAGCTGGGACTTCGACCAGGAGGAGGGATTGCTCGATGCCGCGCGGCTCGCGCGCGTGATCGTCAACCCCGCCCATTCGCTCAGCTACAAGGTGGAGCGCGATACCGAATTCCGGGACACGGTGGTGACTTTGCTCATCGACAATTCGGGCTCGATGCGCGGACGCCCGATCTCGATCGCCGCCATTTCGGCGGACATCCTCGCCCGCACGCTCGAGCGGGTCGGGGTCAAGACCGAAATACTCGGCTTCACCACCCGCGCCTGGAAGGGGGGGCAGTCGCGCGAGCGCTGGCTCGCCGAAGGCCGGCCGCCGCATCCGGGGCGGCTCAACGACTTGCGCCACATCATCTACAAGAAAGCCGACGAGCCCTGGCGGCGGGCGCGGAAAAATCTCGGGCTGATGATGCGCGAAGGGCTGCTCAAGGAGAATATCGACGGCGAGGCGTTGCTATGGGCGCACAACCGCCTGATCGGCCGCGCCGAGGAACGCCGGATATTGATGGTGATTTCGGACGGGGCGCCGGTCGACGATTCGACCCTGTCGGTGAATTCGGGCACCTATCTGGAGCGGCATTTGCGGCAGGTGATCGGCTGGATCGAGGCGCGTTCGCCGGTCGAACTGGTCGCCATCGGCATCGGCCACGACGTCACCCGCTATTACAGCCGCGCCGTCACCATCATGGACGCCGAGCAGCTCGGCGGAACGATGATCGAGCAGCTCGCGAGCCTGTTCGACACCCGAACCTGAAAAAAGATGGGGACCGGCGCTCCCTGAAGAAGCGCCGGCCCCCGCCCTCGTTACGCGACTCGAGGGATCGGATCAGCAGCGGCTGCTGTTCTTGTCGATGGCACGGCCGGCAAGGGCGCCGACGGCGCCGCCGATGATCGCACCGGTCGTTGTATCGCCCCCGCGGCGATAGCCGTAGCGGCTGCCGCCGCGGGCGACTTCGCTGCCGAGCAGGGCGCCGACCGCGCCCCCGACGATCGTGCCGGTGGTGCCGTCGCTGCAGCGCTGGTAGCCGTAGGCGCCGGTGCTGCGGCCGTAATAGCCGCTATTGTTGGAGTAAACCGGCCGCCCGTAGCGGTCGTAGCTCCCGTAACGGTCGTAGCGGCCATTATCGACGTAAATGCGGTTGCCGTAGCGGTCATAGGTATAGGCGCGGCCATATTGGTCGTAACGGACCGCAGATCGCTCGTAGCGGCCATAGTCATAATAGCCGCCGCTGCGATACTGCGCCTGGGCAGCAGCGGGCAGAGCGATGAAGGCGGAAGCCGCGGCGGCGGCGATAAGGGCGGTTTTCTTAAGCATACTGGAACTCCGTTCATGAAACCCGCCATCGACGAGTCCCCCGATCTCGCCGTGTGCGTAGCCTCTCTATTCTCCGTCCGAATTTAGCGGGCGCTGAATGCCGCTGTCAGTTCCCGTTCATCAAGCCGCGCACGAAAACGGGCGCGGTCCAGGGGAGCCGCGCCCGTGCAATTGTTTGATCGGGACGTACCGGTCAGGCGGCGTCGGCGACGGCCTTCTTGGCGATTTCGCGCTTCAGGCGCCGGGCCTTGAGGCTCAGCTTCTCGTCCGAAGTCTTGGCGAGCCAATTGTCGAGGCCGCCGACATGCTCGACCGAGCGCAGCGCGTTCATCGACACGCGCAGCTTCACCGGCCGCTCGAGCGCGTCCGACAGCAAGGTCACATTCTGCAGATTGGGCAGAAAGGTACGCTTCGTCTTGTTGTTGGCGTGGGAGACATTGTTCCCCACCAGCCGGCCCTTGCCGGTCAGTTCGCAAATGCGCGACATCAGATCTCGTCCTGGATTTGGGGACTTCCCGTCCCCGGAAAGAGGCGCCCGATACCCTCCGGCGCCGCATTCGTCAACGGCGGAATTACCGTGGACGATCGTTGCGGGTGTGCAACCGAATGCCGGAAGCTGCGTTGATCCGCCTGAAGCCGGATAACGGGCTCAGAGGAGGAACATATGTCACGTCTCATCCTGGTCATCCTTGCCATAGCGGCGCTGGTGCTGCTCGTCCTGCTGGCGACCGGCGTGCTCAACGTCAACCAGACCAGGGAGGCCAGGCTTCCCGACGTGAACATCAGCGGCGGGCAAGCCCCGGTTCTCGACGTCGACACCAATGGCGCCGCCCTCGACCAGGCGGTCCAAGGCGCCGGCGATGCGGTTCAGAACGTGAATGTCCCCGACGTCGACGTGGACGTCGACACGCAGAACCGAAACAACCAGTAGGAGCGGGTGAAGGCCGCGGCGGCGAAGAACGCCGCCGCGGCCTTTTGCTTGCGCGCGCTGGCGCGGCTATCTGAGCCGCATGGCCTTTCCACTTCCCGATCCGATGAAGCTCGCGCTCGCCGAGGCGCGCGAGGCCGCGCTTGCGGGAGAAGTGCCGGTGGGGGCGGTGGTCGTGCGCGAGGGAGCGGTGATCGCGACCAGCCGCAACCTTATGCGCAGCGCGAACGACCCGACCGCCCATGCGGAGATGGCGGCGATCCGCGCGGCCGCCGAAGCGCTCGGCACCTCGCGGCTCGACGGTTGCGATATCTGGGTGACCCTGGAGCCTTGCGCGATGTGCGCGGCGGCGATCGCGCTGGCGCGGATCGAGCGCCTCTACTACGCCGCGCCGGACCCGAAGGGCGGCGGCGTGATCCACGGCCCGCGCATCTTCAACCAGCCCACCTGCCATCATGAGCCGGAAGTCTATGGCGGCATCGGCGAGAGCGAAGCGGCGGAAATGCTGCGCGCTTTCTTCCGGGAACGGCGCGACGGAGGCTCGGGCTAGAACCTGAAGTTGGGCACCCATTCGAACGAGGTGGTCACCGTCTCCGCCACGGGCTGCCCCTGTGCGTTGCGGGCGGGCCGGTAGCGGAACCGGCGCTCGATAATGCGGCAGGTCGTGCCGTCAAGATCGGGATCGCCGCTCGGCCGGGTGACGCTACATCCCGTCACCCGGCCGTCGGGCTGGACGATGAAGCGTACCCCGACAGTGCCTCGCGCCGATCTTTCCCGGGCCGATCGGGGAAGGTCGTTATAGGCCAGGTTGCCGCGGATCCGCTGCGCCTTCTCGCCGCCGTCGCCGCCGCCGCCGCCCGTGCCGCTTCCGGAGCCGCCGCTGCCGGTGCCGGTGCCCGTTCCGCCGCTGCCGGTGCCTTCGCCGGGCACGTTCGAAGTCCCGGACGCGGGCGCCGTCTGCACCTTCGGAGTCACGGGCAGGGGAATTTCGGGCTTGGGAGCCACGATGGCGGGCATGCTCTTGGGAGCGGCCGCTCCCTCGGGCTCTGGAGCCTTCGGCTTAACAGGCTCGGGTTTCTCTTCGGGCGGGGGAGGCGGATCGGGGATGTCGAACACCTCGAGCCGCTCGCCGACCTTGTTGACGACCTCATAGGCGAGGCCGGTGATGAAGGCATAGCCGAGCAGCGCGTGGAAGATGGCGACGGCTATGGCCGCCTTGACGCGATCCCGCTTCCTCGCCTGACCCTGAACCATCCTTTCCAGTCCTCGGGGGGAGGTCGGCACTTACCTCCCGCTTGGGTAATACGCATGAAAAAGGGCGCCGGGTTCCCCCGGCGCCCTTTCCTCATGAATTAACATCGATCAGCCGCTGGCGGTAGCGGGCACGATGCGGATTTCGACGCGGCGATTGGCCGCGCGCTCCGCTTCGGTCGCATTGTTGTTGCCGGGAAGCGGCCTGCTGGAGCCGAAGCCCTGCGTCGCCATTCGGGCGGGGTTGACGCCGCGCTGCGCAAGGTAGTTCGCAACCGCCTGCGCCCGGTTCTGCGACAGCGGGATGTTGATCCGGTCGCCGCCCGAAGGATCGGTGTGGCCGTAAACGTCGATCAGGGTCGAGGGATAGGCGGCCAGCGTCCGTGCCACCTGATCGAGCGTGCCGTAGAATTGCGGCTGGATCTGGTAGCTGTTGATCGGGAAGGTGATCCCCGCGGGCATGGTCAGCAGCAGCTCATCTCCTTGCCGCTCGATCACGACGCCCGTGCCGGCGGTCTGGCGGCGCAGCTCCTGCTCCTGCCTGTCCATATAGGCGCCGACGGCGCCGCCCGCGATCGCGCCGATGCCGGCGCCGATGATGCGCTCGGTGCGGTCGCGCCGGCCGCCGATCAGATCGCCGAGCAGATAGCCCGCGCCGGTGCCGAGCGCAGCCCCGATCGCGGCCCGTGAAACCCGCCTCTCACCCGTGTTGGGATCGGTGACGCAGGCGGCGGTGGTCGCCAGCAGGCCTGCCGCGGCAGCGGCGGCGGTGATACGCTTTGATACGAACATAACTCTTCCTTTCCCGTAAGCGGGCTGAATTGAATGCGAGACTAACCTCCATTCGGCGGCCATTGTTCCACAGCCGCATTGAACCTGTCCTGAGGAATTGGTTGTCGCTTTGCAAGAATAGCCGCTAAAGGAAGGCCGCAGCCCATGTCGCCCGCGCCTCCCCCGACGCCCTTTCCCTGGTTCGATGTCGCCGTGATCCTGGTCCTGGTCGGGCTGAACGGCGTCTTCGCCATGTCGGAGCTCGCGATCGTCTCAGCGCGCGAGGCGCGCCTCAAAGCCATGGTGAAGGCGGGGCGGCGCGGCGCGCAGACCGCGCTCGACCTGGCCGCCAATCCCGGCCGCTTCCTTTCCACCGTTCAGATCGGCATTACTTTGATCGGCATCCTTGCGGGTGCCTATTCGGGCGCGAGCCTGGGCGGCCCGGTCGGCGAGCGGCTCCAGCTCCTCGGCATCGAAGCGGGTCTCGCGCGGAGCCTCGGCTTCGCCCTCGTGATCATCCTCACCACCTATGCCTCGCTTATCGTCGGCGAGCTGGTGCCCAAGCAGTTCGCGCTTCGCGCACCCGAGCCGATCGCCGCCTTCATGGCAGCCCCGATGCTGTGGCTCGCCCGAGCCACCGCACCCGTGGTCTGGCTGCTCGACAAATCAAGCGTGCTCATCTTCCGCCTGCTCGGTCTCCAGCGGGAATCCGACACCCAGGTCACCGCCGAGGAGCTCCACATCCTGGTTGCCGAAGCGCACAGCGCGGGCGTGATCGAGGAAAATGAGCGAGCGATCATTTCCGGCGTCGTACGCCTCGCCGATCGACCGACGCGCGAGGTCATGACCCCCCGCACCGAAGTCGACTGGATCGATGTCGACGCCGATGCGGCGACGATCCGCGAGCGGCTGCTCGACACCCCGCACAGCCGCCTCCCCGTGGCGGAAGGGTCGGTCGACAATCTGGTGGGGGTGGTCCAGCTACGCGACATCGTCGTCGCCCAGATCGAGGGCAGGCGGCTGAACCTCCGCGACCTCGTCCGCGAGGCGCCGATCGTGCCCGACCAGATGGACGCTATGGACGCGCTGGCGGTGCTCCGCTCCGCCGAGGTACCGATGGCCTTCGTCCACGACGAATATGGCCATTTCGACGGGCTGCTGACGCCTGCCGACCTGCTCCGCGCGCTGGCCGGCAATTTCGCGTCCGACCAGGACGAGGACACCGATCCGCCGCTGGTCGAGCGCGAGGACGGGAGCTGGCTGGTGTCGGGATCGCTTTCGGCCGACGCGCTGGCGGACGCGATCGGGCTCAGCCTTCCCGAAGACCGCGATTACGCCACCGCCGCCGGCTTCGCGTTGTCGGTGCTGAAGCATCTCCCGGAAACGGGCGAGCGCTTCCGCTTCGGCGGCTGGGACTTCGAAGTGATCGACATGGACGGACGCAAGATCGACAAGCTGCTCGCGAGCCAGCGGCCGGGTAAGCGGGCAGCCTAGAAGCCGAGCTTGCCGAACCTGGCTTCGAAGCCGTCGCGGTCGCCGCGGGCGAGATAGCTGGCCTGCTCGACCACCCGGTCGCGCGCCAGCCGCCCCTTGAAGGGGCCCATCTTGTCGTCGAGGATCGCGACTTCATTGGGGGTCAGCCGCGCGAGCTGATCGAAGCGGATGATGCCGTTTTCGTGCAGCCGCGCCACGAACTTGGGCCCGACGCCCTTCATGACCTCCAGATTGTCGGGCGGGCCGCTCGCGCCCGGAAGCTCCGAATGCACCTGTACGCCGAGCACTTCGCCCGCCACGTCGGCGGTGGCGGCGGTGCCCTGCGAGATGAGGCCGTTACCTTCGGGTCCGTCGGAACCGGCGCGGACCCGGCGCTCCTCGTCCAATGCGCGGGGCGCTTCGACGACGTCGCTCGGGCGTTCATCGCGGACGGGACGCTCGCCCTTCCGGCGGACGCCCCTGAAAATCCACCAGCCGACTGCGATGCCGATCAGCAGCGCTACGAGGAGGGCGACGGTATTGGCTTCGGCGACGGTGGTCATCAGTCAAAAGATCCCCTTAAAGGTTTCAGTAGAAGCCTTCACGCTTCGGCCTTCCCCATAGGAGCCAGGCGAGGCCGAGGCCAAGCAGATAGGCGGCGAAAGTCAGGATCAGAGTCTCGGCGAGCAGCGGAATGACGGTCTCCTCGGGTTCGTCGGTCCAGCGGCTGCCCGATATTCCCTCGACCTCGGTGACATAGTCGTTGATCCCTTTGAGGTTGCCCTGGCCCTCGCGCTGAAACGAGTTGGCAGTCCCCGATAGGGTGGCGAAGCGCGACAGCGGATCGCGGCCGAGCCGGACGTCGATCCCGGGAAGCTCGGAGGCGGCCACCGCCTGGCGCGTATTCGACTCCAGCCGATCGACCAGAGCCGCGCCGTTGCCGAGCGGACCATGATGGAGCCAGGTCATCCCCGCCACCGCGGCGAGGCCGATCAGAAATTTGAGCGCAGGCGACATGGGTTCGCTCCCTTTGCTGCTTGAGGCTCAGCATATTCGATTAGCGGCCCCGTTCAACCTCCCGCCAGCCGATGTCGCGGCGGCAGAAACCGGTGGGGAAATGGATGGCGTCGACTGCGGCATAGGCGGCCTTTTGGGCCATCTTCACGCTTTTACCGCGCGCGGTCACCGTCAGCACGCGGCCGCCATTGGCGACGATTTGGCCTCCTTCCGCCGCGGTGCCCGCGTGGAAGACCATCGC
>DATMJS010000049.1:0-3945 GCA_035553755.1 Allosphingosinicella sp. | reverse complement strand
CCTCATAGACGCTGAGCACCCTGGCAAGCTCGGCGGGCTCGTTCACCTCCCAATTGCGCTGCGGCTCCAAGCGGATGCGCCCGCCGTTGGCGCCGCCGCGCTTGTCCGACCCGCGATAGGTCGCGGCCGAGGCCCATGCGGCCTTCACCAGCTGGCTGACGCTTAGTCCTGACTCCGCGATCCTCTGCTTCAGGGCGGCCACGTCCGCGCCGCTGAGGGGCCGGCCGGGGGGGATCGGATCCTGCCAGATCAGGTCCTCCTCCGGTACTTCAGGTCCGAGATAGCGCGCCTTGGGGCCCATATCGCGGTGGCATAATTTGAACCAGGCGCGGGCGAAGGCGTCGGCGAACTGGTCGGGATTCTCGTAGAAGCGCCGCGAGATCGGTCCGAAGACCGGGTCGACCTTCAGCGCCATGTCGGCCGTCGTCATCATCGTCGGCAGGCGGCGCTCGGGGCTGTGCGCGCCGGGCGCCATGTCCTCGGGCCGCTGGTCCTTGGGCTGCCACTGCCAGGCGCCGGCCGGGCTCTTCACCAGCTCGTAGTCATATTCGAAGAGCATCCGGAAATAATTGTTGCTCCACTGCACCGGGGTCGGCGTCCAGGCGCCTTCGAGGCCGCTGGTGATGGTGTCGTCGCCGATGCCGCAGCCGTGGGTGCAGGTCCAGCCCAAGCCCTGCTGGGCGATGTCCGATCCTTCCGGCTCCGCGCCCACCTTGGATGCGTCGCCCGCGCCGTGGCACTTGCCGAAAGTGTGGCCGCCGGCGACCAGGGCGACCGTCTCCTCGGCATTCATGCCCATCCGGCTGAAGGTCTCGTGGATGTGGCGGCCCGAGCCGAGCGGATCGGGATTGCCGTTGGGGCCTTCCGGATTGACGTAGATGAGGCCCATCTGGACCGCCGCCAGCGGGCTCTCGAGCGCATCCCCGGCGAAGCGGCTGTCGCCGAGCCAGTCTTCCTCAGTGCCCCAGTAAATGTCCTTCTGCGGCTCCCAGACGTCGACGCGGCCGCCGCCGAAGCCGAACACCGGACCGCCCATCGACTCGATGGCGACGTTCCCGGCCAGGATCATGAGGTCGGCCCAGCTGAGCTGGCGCCCGTATTTCTGCTTGATCGGCCAGAGGAGGCGTCGAGCCTTGTCGAGGTTGGCATTGTCCGGCCAGCTGTTGAGCGGTGCGAAGCGCTGCCCGCCGGACGAGGCGCCGCCGCGCCCGTCGCCGGTGCGGTAGGTGCCCGCGCTGTGCCAGGCCATGCGGATGAAGAAGGGGCCGTAATGGCCGTAGTCGGCCGGCCACCAGGGCTGGCTGTCGGTCATCAGTGCGGTGAGATCGCGCTTGACGGCGGCGTAATCGAGCGACTGGAACTCGCTCGGATAGTCGAAATCGTCGCCCATAGGGTCGGGCGATGCAGCGCCGTTCTGGTGGAGGATGTCCAGCGACAGCTGGTTGGGCCACCAGTCGCGGTTGGTTCGTCCCAGCAGGGACCTGAGTGCCCGCGGTTCCTTTGAGGGATCACTGAGCGGGCTTCCGCCGGTCTTTGCGTCCATGCCTGTTGCACCCTTCCTTATGTTCTGACGGAAGGTTAGGCCCGGAACGGCCGCGACGACAAACGAATAAAGTTGGTCAGCGCGAACTGTAAAATCGATCATGCTAACGGCCGAAGAGGCCAGCAGTCGCGGCTTACCTGGTCCTACTCGGTGGGAGACTTGCCGCGGGCAGGAGCGGCCAACCGCCGGCTTCTTTCGCTTCGCCGCGGAGCGCCCGTCCTCACTTGCTCGCGAACTGCCCCGTCTCCGCGCCATATTCTGCCTTGGCGTGGTTGCGGGCGGCGGTGGCGGTCTTGAAGGTTTCCTGCTGCAGCGTCGCGGTCACCAGCGGGTAGCCTTGGCTGTTATAGCGGGTCTCGCGGATGGTGATGCGGAAATGACCGTCTTCGTCCTTGGCGATGAGGTAGGGGGCGACGGGTGTTCTGGACATGGCTTTGTCTCCGTGGGTTGGTTGGAAAATAAAAGGGGCGGCGCCTCGCGGCCCGCCCCTGCGGTCATTATCCGATGATGGCCGTGACGATCCGGCGCAGCTCGGCGCCCGAAAGGGCGCAGGGTTGCGGCGCGGCGTTTTCCTGGTGCCTTGCCAGCGCCAGCGGAGGGAAGAGCTTGGGCCTGCGGCGGCCCTCGATAGTGGCTTGCATGATAGTTCCTTGGGCGGCCTCTTGCCGCCGCTTGAGTAATAAGGGTGCAGCGCGCGCGCATCGCGCCGGACCTGACGGCCCGTTCGCGTGAGGCTGAAGCTTGAAAGGGAAGAATGGGCTGGCCTCGCTTCTTTCGAAGCGGTGGCGCCTAATATTCGCTCGCAGGCGACGTCTGCTCCACCGATATGGGCGCTTTCGCGCCTTTGCGCAAGGCGGGCAGGCTTACGCGCCGCGCGCGTCTCCTTTCGGCGCCGCGGAATTTCGGTGGATACGAACAGGATTTCGCCTGCCCGCCTAAGAGGATGACTCTGACTCTGCCGCTCGTTCGTCCCCGGCCGCCGCGCTCCCGCACCCGTTCGGTTCGGGGTGGAACCTTCTGCGCTGTTCGGCGCAGGGAGGGAAACAAGCTTCGCTTCTCACGTTGGCATTGCAGGCACGAAGAACGGGGAAGAGAGATGGACGAGCGCAAGGAGAGGGAGGTCCAGGCCAGCCGGGAGCCCAACGCGGCTCGCCCGGGAGATCCCAATGCCGAGGCGCCGCCGCCGAGCAAGACGAGCTGGGGCTTCACCTGGGGCTGCCTTGGCCTGCTCGTGATCCTCGGCATCATCATCGCGCTCACCCAGATCAATCCGTGATGCGCCCCGCTACCCTCCCGCCGGCCCTGAGCCTGCCTCTGTCCCTGCTGCTCGCGCTTGCTGCCTGCGGCGGCGGCGACCGGGAAGCGAACGGCGTTGCCGCCCCGGCCGCAGAGGTCCAGGCCGGAAGCGATGCCGAGATCGCCGCGGACGCGGAACTCGCCGACGAAGCCGCTAGGGCCGAGGCCGAGGATGCGGCGATCGGCGGCAACGTCACCCCTGAGGACGTCGCTGCCGCCAATCTTCAATAGCCGGCCAATATGCCTGGACTACAAAATCGGGTCTCGTAAGGCTTGACGAATTCCGCTCCGCCTCTTCAGACCGCCGCCTTTTCCCGCCTTCGCACCTCCAGCCGGTGCCCAGTCTCGAAATCGCCCTTGAGCAGGTCCACCACTGCCTCGGCCACCTTGCCGGGCTGTTTGATGGTCGATTGGTCCTCACCGGGAAAGGCCTGCGCGCGCATCAAAGTGGCGGTCGCGCCGGGATCGACGATCGCGACCTTCGGCGATCCGAAGTTCCTGACCTCGTCGGCATAGCTCAGCGCCAGCGTCTCGAGCGCGGCCTTGGAGGCCCCGTAGGCGCCCCAGAAGGCGCGGGGGTTACGGCCGACGCTGGAGGTGATTGCGAGCAGGCGGCCGCTGGCGCTCCTCCGAAGCATCGGGTCGAACGCGGCGATCATTGCCTGCTGGGCGATGAGGTTCAGCGTCAGCAGCTTGCCCAGTTCCTTGCCGTCGATCTGCGGCACCGGCGTCAGGCTACCCAGCATGGCCGCATTGAGAACCAAGATGTCGAGCGCTTCCCACCGCTCGCCCACCGCCGCGGCCAGCCGAGCGATGCTGTCGCCGTCGGCAAGGTCGAGCGGAGCGATGGTGGCGCTGCCGCCGGCTTCGTAGATGCGGCTTTCGACCTCCTCGAGTCCCGCTGCCGTCCGCGCGGTGATCACCACATGCGCCCCTTCGCGCGCCAGCGCCTCGGCGATGGCGGCGCCGATCCCTCGGCTGGCGCCGGTCACCAGCGCCAGTTGTCCTTCGAGAAATCTGTCAGTCATTCAAACCTCGTTCGTGCCGAGTGCGTCGAGGCGCGTATCCACGGCCGCTGCCATCGTTCCTCGACTTGGCTCGGGACG
>DATMJS010000048.1:0-3540 GCA_035553755.1 Allosphingosinicella sp. | reverse complement strand
ATTCTTGGCCGCGGGCAGGCTCTTATAAGCAAGGAGTCCCCAGACGCCGAACAACAGATGGACGATATTGTGGAGCACGTTCACCGGGAAGAGGCCGAGCGCGTAGCCGAAGAAGGAATCGAGCGTCACGTCGGGATGGCTATGCGGCGGAAGGTTGATGACGCCCATCAGGAAGCCGCCGGCCCCGATGGCCAAAAACATTATCCCCCAGATGAGCGCAAAGGTACGGGTATTCATAGTGAAATCTCCCTGTTGTTCTTCAACGCCTACACTCTACTGATGATGGGTCCTTTCGTTCCGGAGCCGCTCTGATTAATGCCCCTCGCGACCACCCGTGAAGCTTCGGGAATAGCTCCGGCCACCGTCCGGGCGATCGCGGAGGCTATCTTGGCGCCGCCCTGAACCGATGGCTCGATCGGGTTGGCATAGTCGGAATCCTCGTCGCAAATGAGGCGCAGGTCGATGAGGCCCAGCCCGTTGGCGAAGGCCGCCCGAGTGATCACGTCATTGAAGATGGCAAGCGCCGTCCGGATGATCGGCTGGTTAGGCGAAGATCGGGGCGTGTCGTAGATGGTGCAGAGCGCCGTCGGCAGGCGGCGGGCCAGGATCGCGCTCAGCATCTTTTGATAGTCGGCGGCGAAATCGAGCTGCACTTCCGCGAGCAAGGCGACCGCTTCGCCGACGCTTCCCGCCTCCTCGCCCAATAGATGGGAGGCGCCGAGCGCATCGTTGCCGCCGACGCTGACGATCAGATGGCTCGCGTCCGCCGGCAGACGGTCGAGCTGGGAAGCGACCCCGGCGATGACAGCGCCGTCCCGCGCCAGCAAGGTCGCCTGCCAGCCGGTAGGCAGCGCGTCCCGCACCTGGCGGACCACGTCGGGACCGCCGCTCACATAGGCGGCATTGTCGAGGATCGAATCGCCCAGCAGGATGACGTGGCTCATGCCCGCCAAACTCACGGCATCGAGAAGTTGATCCCTTGCGCCAGCGGAAGCTCGCGGCTGTAGTTGATGGTGTTGGTGGCGCGCCGCATATAGTTGCGCCAGGCGTCGGAGCCGCTCTCACGCCCGCCGCCCGTCTCCTTTTCTCCGCCGAACGCGCCGCCGATCTCGGCGCCCGAGGGTCCGATATTGACGTTTACGATGCCGCAGTCGGAGCCGGCGGCGGACAGGAACAGCTCCGCTTCGCGCAAATCGTTGGTGAAGATCGAGGAGGAGAGACCCTGCGGAGCGGCATTGTGGTAGCCGATCGCCTCGTCGAGCGTGGAATAGCGGAGCACGTAGAGGATCGGGGCGAAGGTCTCCCTCAACACCACCGGGCTCTGCTCCGGCATCTCGACTATGGCCGGACGGACGTAAAAAGCCCCTTCTTCCGAGGCTAGCCGTTCGCCGCCTTCGACAGTGCCGCCCTCTTTCACCGCCTCGCGGAGCGCCGCCTGCATGGCTTCGAAGCCGGCGGAGTCGATCAGCGGCCCCACCAGCACCCCCTCTTCCAGCGGATTGCCGACCGGCACCCCCGCCCATACCCGCTTCAGTCGCGGCACCAGCCGATCATAGATTTCATCATGGACGAACAGCCGCCGCAAAGTCGTGCAACGCTGCCCAGCCGTCCCCACCGCGGCGAAGGCGATCGCCCGCTCGGCGAGGTCGAGATCGGCGGTCGGGGCGACGACCATGCCGTTATTGCCGCCCAACTCGAGCAGGGTCCGCCCAAAGCGCGCCGCCACGCGCGGAGCGACTTCGCGGCCCATCCGCGTCGATCCGGTCGCGGAGACCAGCGCCACGCGCGGATCGTCGACCAGCGCCTCGCCGGCCTCGCGCCCGCCCTGCACCACCTGGGAGAGGTTCGCCGGCGCATCGCCGAACCGCTCCGCCGCCCGCTCGAACAGCGCCTGCACCGCCACCGCCGTCAGCGGCGTCTTCTCCGAGGGCTTCCAGACCACACTGTCGCCGCACACGAAGGCAAGGCACGCATTCCACGCCCACACCGCCACCGGGAAGTTGAACGCGGAGATCACCCCCACCACGCCGAGCGGATGCCAGGTTTCCATCATCCGGTGCGCCGGCCGCTCGGTCGCGATGGTGAGGCCGTACAATTGCCGGGAAAGGCCGACCGCGAAATCGCAAATGTCGATCATCTCCTGGACTTCGCCGAGCCCCTCCTGGAGGATCTTGCCGCATTCGAGGCTTACGAGCCGCCCCAGCGTCTCCTTCTCCTCGCGAAGCATCTGACCGAACAGCCGCACCAGTTCGCCGCGGCGGGGCGGAGGCACCGTCCGCCAGGAAAGGAATGCTTCCTGCGCCCGGCCGACCGCCTCTCCAATTTCGAGGGCGGGACGGGAAGCGACCGCGCCGACTTCGCGCCCGTCGATGGGCGAGCGCGATACGAGATCGCCCGAAGCAGGCTGAGGGATTTGCAGCTGCCCGAATAGCCGCCTCGCCTCGGCCGAAGAGTCGAAGTCAGTCATGCCGCCCCTCTAGCTTTAAAACAGGGCCCGGGCAGCCCGTAGCCCCTCTAACCCTTTTTCGATCGTTTCGGGCTGCTTGGCGAAGCAGAGCCGCACCACGTTCCGCACCGGCTCTTCCTCATAGAAAGGCGACAGCGGAATCGCGGCCACGCCCGCCTCGCGCACCGCGCGCTCGCAAAAGGTCACGTCGTCCGCCTTCATGCCCGAAGCGGCGAGGTCGACGGAGATGAAGTAGGTCCCCTCGGCGGTGAGGGGGGCATAGCCGGCCTCGCGAAGTCCCGCGGCCATCGCATCCCGGGCGTCCGCGAAGGCCGCACGCATGGCGGCGAAATAGCTGTCATCCTTGTCAAGCCCGTAAGCGACCGCGGCCTGCAAATTTGGAGCGGTGGCAAAGGTCACGAACTGGTGCGCCTTCGACACCGCCGTCGCCAGCTCTTCCGGGGCGACGATCCAGCCGACCTTCCAGCCGGTGAGCGAGAATATCTTGCCCGCCGAGCCGACCTTCACCGTCCGCTCGCGCATCCCCGGCAGCGAGGCCAGCGGCAGATGCCCGCGGCCGTCGAACGCGACATGCTCCCAGACCTCGTCGGAAAGCGCGAGGGCGTCGTGGCGGACGCAGGCATCGGCCAGCAGCCGGAGCTCCTCCTCGCCAAACATGCGCGCGGTGGGATTGTGCGGGTTGTTGAAGAGGACGAGCCGCGTCCGCTCCGAAAAGGCGCGCTCCAGCGCTTCAGCGGTGATCCGCCAGTCGGGCGGCGCCA
This sequence comes from Allosphingosinicella sp., assembly GCA_035553755.1. Lineage (GTDB taxonomy): Bacteria > Pseudomonadota > Alphaproteobacteria > Sphingomonadales > Sphingomonadaceae > Allosphingosinicella. The sequence goes on along the minus strand of DATMJS010000048.1, from coordinate 312 downwards.
ACCGCACGAATTTCGGCACTCCGCCCGCTCGGCGGACCAGCGGCGCATAGGCATCGTAGAGCGGCTGGAACAGCACCACTTCGTCGCCGGGCGAGACCAGCGCCATGATCGAGGAAGCCAGGGCCTCGGTCGCGCCCGAAGTGACGATCACCTCCTCTGAGGTCGCCTCCAGCCCCTGATGCCGGCGGTAATGGGCCGCCGAGCGGGCGGAGTGCCGAAATTCGTGCGGTTGGCGCCGCCCGAATGGCGGATCACCGCCGAAGCGCTGGAGCGGGCCTTTTCGGAGCGGACGCGGCTTGTCCTCTTCAACAA
>DATMJS010000047.1:0-6898 GCA_035553755.1 Allosphingosinicella sp. | reverse complement strand
GTCGAAGAACCTGCCGCGCGGGCGGATCATGAAGGACGAGACCCTGGCCGACATCGCCGCCCATCCGCCGCGGGACCAGGAGGCGCTGGCGCGGGTACGCGGCCTCTCGCCGGGGTGGAAGGCGAACGACATCGGCGCCCGGATGATGGCGGCGCTGGCCGCGGCCAAGGATCTGCCGCCGGAGGAAATGCCGCCTCGCGAGGACCGGAAGCCTGGCCTCGGCAAGGAAGGGGCGCTGGTCGCCGACCTCCTGAAGCTGCTGCTCAAAATCCGTGCGCGGGAAAGCAATGTCGCAGCGCGATTGGTGGCGCGCTCGGAGGAGCTGGAGCTCCTCGCCGCGGGCCGGCGGGAGGGTCTTTCGATCCTCCAAGGCTGGCGCTTCGAGGAGTTCGGCCGCGACGCGCTCGATCTGGTCGAAGGGCGGCTCGCCTTCGCTATCCGGAACGGCAAGCTGGTGATGACGAGGACGGAGGCCGAAGCATGATGAGGATGGCAATAGGAGCGTTTCTGATGATTGGCACCGGCTGCGCGGCGGTTCCGCCGGACGTAGAGGAGATTCCCGTCCATGGTGGCGGAGGAAGCTGCACCGAGACAAGGGCGCAGCCGCTTGTCGGCAGGGCGGCAACCAGCGAGCTCGGTGCCGAAGCGATGCGCCTCACCGGCGCCAATGCGATCCGCTGGATCCAGCCCGGCTCGGCCGTGACGATGGATTACCGGCCGGGCCGGCTCAACATCCACCTTGACGCGCAGAACCGAGTAACGCGCTTCACCTGCGGCTAGACCGCGACCGCCTTGGCGGTGCAGCCGAGGGCGTTGGCGAGCGTCCTCAGGCGGCGCTCGACGGCCTCACCATAGAGCGCCTGGTTGCTGCGCTTGATCTCAAGGCGCAGCAGGCCCTTCTCCCTCGCGAGGCGGCTACGCTGGAGGCTGGCGGCGACGCCGCCGCTGAAGCGCTGGCCGAGGCGCATGGCGAGACCCCAATGCGAGGCGCGACGAAGCGCTTCCTTGCCGCAGAGCCGGGCGACCTCCATCGCGGCGAAATCGCGGTCGCTGCCGCCGAAATTGCTGAACAAGGCTTGGGCGAGCATCACCCGGCCAGGGCCGTCGATGGCGACCCAATTGCCGTGCAGCGCCATGTCTAGGCCACGCTCAGCGCGAAAATCGGGGTGCGCCTGCCAGGCGACGTCGGCGAGCAGACAGGCAGCGCGGCGGAGGCGCGCATCCTCCGGATCGTCGTCGAAAACGGGCGCGATCCAGCGGTCGAGCAGGTCGCCATGTTCCGCGAAGCGGCCGAGCCCCCTTCCTGCCTCGCGCGCGGCCTCGATCAGCGGGTCGAGCGCTCGGGTCCTCCCGTCGAGGTCGTCGTAAAGCAGCCCCTCGCGGATGCCGAAGCTGGAGACGACCAGCTCGGTCGGGCGCAGCTCGTCGGCCAGCGCCTTCAAGAGCAGGTTGGCATGGGGAAGCGCCGGAACTCGGGATATGGAGAGCGACGGCAGACTCTTTACCTGCGCCTTGTCGAGCGTTTCGATCGCCTTGCGGAGCTCCGCCGGCCTCCCCGCCGGCATCCGGTATCCATGAGTGACGGGAAGCGGGTAGCCGGTCAGCAGCATGTCGAGCCGGGCGAGCGCGCGCCAAGAGCCGCCGACCATGTAGAACGGCCGATTCCTGCCGCGCTTTGCAAAGCCGGCGGCGTCGATCGCCTTGACCAGCTTGCGCACCAGGCCATCCTCCCCCTTCTGGAGGAAGTTCGGCAGACGCAGCACTCCGAAGGGGAGCGAGGCGCTGCGGAGCACTTCGCCCTGCGCGACGTCGACCAGTTCGAGGCTGCCACCGCCGAGATCGCCGATAATGCCGTTCGCGCCGGGGATCGAGGATATGACCCCCTGCCCCGCCATCACCCCTTCTTCCTCTCCCGAAAGCAGCTCGGGGGCAAAGCCGAGCCGGCGCACCTTCTTCAGGAATTCGCCGCCGTTGGAGGCGTCCCTCACCGCGGCGGTCGCGACCACTCGGGTGCGGTCGACGCCCATCTGTCTGACGAGGATGCGGAAACGGCGGAGCGCCCCCAGCGCCCGTTCCTGCGCCTCTTCGGAAAGTTCGCCGGTCTGGCCGACGGCGCGGCCGAGCCCCGCCATCACCTTTTCGTTGAACAGGATCGAAGGGATGCGGGTGGCGCCCGAATAGACGACGAGCCGCACCGAATTGGAGCCGATATCGATGATCGCGACGGGTTGCGTTTCCACTGGATTGCCTAGTGGCGGCGAAGGCGAAGCTTGGGCACCGCGCCGCTGCTCCTCAGAGCCGCGCCGCGTCCGGACAGCGACGGATTGGTCATGAAATAACGGTGGAGGTTGAACGGCTTGTCCTCGCCTGGCTGCAGCCGCTCGTAGCGGCCGTCCGGCAGCAGCCGCCAGCTCTGCTCGTTGTCTATCAGGCTCGCCACCATCACCTGGTCCAATATCTGCGCGTGCACGGTCGGGTTCTCGATCGGCATCATATATTCGACGCGGCGATCGAAGTTGCGCGGCATCCAGTCGGCCGAGCTGATGAAGACCAGCGCGTTGCGCCCCGGCAGCTCGTCGCCGTTGCCGAAGCACCAGATGCGGCTGTGCTCCAGGAAGCGCCCCACGATTGATTTGACGCGGATGTTCTCGGAGAGACCGGGAACGCCGGGCCTGAGGCAGCATATGCCGCGTACGATAAGGTCGATCTCCACTCCGGCGGCGCTCGCCTCGTAGAGCCGGTCGATGGTGGCGGGATCGACCAGCGAGTTCATCTTGGCCCAGATGACGCCGGGCTTTCCGGCTCGTGCATTGGCGATTTCTCGCCCGATCAGTTCGGTGAGGCGCTCGCGCATGCCATGGGGCGAGATCGTGACCAGCTCGAGCCCGCGCGGTTCGACATAGCCGGTGATGTAGTTGAACAGCTGCGCGGCATCGCGGCCCGCGCGAGGATCGGCGGTGAAGAAGCTGAGGTCTGTGTAGATGCGCGCCGTTACGGGATGGTAATTGCCGGTGCCGAAATGGCAGTAGGTGCGGTAGCCCCGCTCCTCGCGGCGGACGACCATTGAGACCTTGGCGTGGGTCTTCCACTCGATGAAGCCATAGACCACCTGGACCCCCGCCCGCTCGAGCGCGTTCGCCCAGAGGAGGTTCTGCTCCTCGTCGAACCGCGCCTTGAGCTCGACCACCGCCGTCACCGACTTGCCCGCCTCCGCCGCGTCGATCAGCGCCCGGATCACCGCGGACTGCTTGCCGGCGCGGTAGAGCGTCTGCTTGATTGCTACCACGTCTGGGTCGGCCGCCGCCTGCTTCAGGAATTCGACGACAACCTCGAAGCTTTCATAGGGGTGGTGGACGACGATGTCCTTGGCCCGGATCGCGGCGAAGCAATCGCCGCCATGCTCACGGATGCGCTCGGGGAAGCGCGGGGTGTAGGGCGGGAATTTGAGGTCGGGCCGATCCTCCTCGAACAGTCCTTCGAGGTCGGCGATGCCGAGAAAGCCGGTGGAGGCGGAGACCAGCGCCCCGGCCGCACCGAGTCCTTCATGCACCAGCGCCGCGAGATCCTCCGGCATGCCCGCCTCGATCTCCAGACGGATAACGCGGCCGCGGCGGCGGCGTTTGATTGCGCTGCGGAAGAAGCGCACCAGGTCCTCGGCCTCTTCCTCGACCTCGATGTCGCTGTCGCGGATGCTTCGGAAAGCGCCTTCGCCCAGCATTTCATAGCCGGGGAAGAGCTTCGAAATCTGGCGGCGGATGAGCGTTTCGATAGGGACATAGCGCGCGCTCTCTCCCGGCAGCCGGATGAACCGCGGCAGCGTCGCCGGGATCATCAGCAGCTCCCTGATCGGCTCCGCATCCGAGTGCCGCTTCAGGTCGAAGATGAGAGAAAAGCCCTTATTCGGGATAAAGGGGAATGGATGCGCCGGATCGATCGCCTGCGGCGTCAGGATAGGAAAAATCTGCTCGTTGAAATGCCGGTCCAGCCAGTCGGCCGAAGCCGAGTCGATCGCCTCATTGCCGAGCACCTCGACCCCCGCTTCCGCAAGCGAAGTCTTCAGGCTTTCCCACATATGCTGCTGGCTGAGCGAGAGCCGGTCGGCCTCGTCCGCGATCGCCGCCAGCTGCTGCGCGGGGTTGAGCCCGTCGGCCGAGCATTCCTCAACGTCGGCGAGCTGCTGCCCTTTGAGGCCCGCCACCCTGACCATGAAGAATTCGTCGAGATTGTTGCCCGAGATGGAAAGGAAACGAAGCCGCTCGAGGAGCGGATGGTTGAGATTGCCTGCTTCTTCGAGAACGCGCCGGTTGAAGGCAAGCCAGCTCAGCTCGCGGTTGAAGTAGCGGTCGCGCCGGTCCCTTGCGTCGAAATGATCGTCGCTGTCGTTAAGATTGGCTGCCGCGGGTCGATCCATGCTCAGGCCCGGTTTCTCGCTCGCTTGATCATTCCAGCCTCCATCAGCGCGCTCCGCGCCATTGGCACCGTCATCCGGCGATGATGTGACAGCACGGCCCTGTCGAGAAGATCGACGATCTGCTGAACGGCCACATAGCTGCGTTCGATCCGGGGGACCAGATATTCGGCCAAATCGGGAGGTGTGGCGATCCCCCGGTCACCGAGCAGCTTGACGATCAGCCCGCCGAGCAGCGCGTCGTCCGGTTCCTCCACTTCCACGAGCGGAGTCGCCGAAAGTCGAGAGCGGAGGTCGGGCAGCGCCACTTCCCATGCCGGCGGCGGCACATCGGCTATGATGAGCAGCGGCCGCCGCCGCTCCTGCGCCTGGTTCCAGGCGTGGAACAGCGCCTCTTCGTCATGCGCCTGCGCGTCGTCGAACAGCCGGCCGCCAGTCTTGCGCACGAAGATTCGGCCAAGGAGACTCCGGCCCGACTTGCGCGGGCCGACCAGCAGGGTTGCCGAGACCGGCCAGACTGACCAGCGCTTCAGATGCTCGAAGGCGCCGCGATTGGCGTCCGATACCAGGAAGTCCTCGTCGCCCTCCGCCACCGGCCAGTTCAGCGGCAGAGCGATCTGGTCCACCGTTCCGATTACCTTGTGAGACGAATGAGGTTGCCGCCCACAACCTGCGCGTTCCAGCCCTGGGCACGCAGCCCGGCGGCAAGCGCTTCCGGATCGCCGGCAAAAGTAACCCGCATCACCGAGGTGCCGCCGACCATTCGGCTGGTGGTGAAGGCGGAAGTGACGCCGCCTACCCGGCTCACCGCAAGCTCCGCCTGCCCGATCGCTTCCGCGCTCGGCGTCGCCACCTCGATGCTAAGGCCGGACGCGGGTCCCGTGATGACGGGCCCTACCGGTCCAGTCGAGGGTTGACGCACGGGCGCGGGCTCGTCCCTGACGACGTTCCGGTTTTCGATCGCCTCGGCGATGGCGCGAAGGATGGCCGGTTCTTCCACTACCAAGGAGGGGTCGGCGCTAAGGAGGCCGGCGGCGAAGGCGCGCGTATAGAATTCGTCCATTCGCCGCACGCCCTCGTCGAGCATCCGCGGGATGCTGGCGCTGTTGCCTGCCCTGAGAATGAACCGAGCTATCGGCTGGTTGTCGGGCCCGTGCCGCGCGGTGAAAATGCCGATGGCGGGCCCGCCCGGATAGCTACGTTTCAGCTGCACCTCGGAAACGAGGATGTCCGCCGCGCCATATTGGTCGAGCAGCATCCGCCACCAGCCACGGCCTGGCCGCCGAGTCTGCGCGAGGTTGAGCAGCAACGGATCGATGCCGTTCCCGACCGGGCGCACATAATCGATCGCGCTGTTGCCGGTGCGAAAACGAGCCCAGGCCTTCTGCCATTCGGTGCGGGATTCGAAGCTCTGAGCGGTACCGCCGGTGATCATCACCGGGATCATCAGCATCGGCTGCGAACGGCGGGCATAACCCGACGCCGTGCCGAGAAGCTGCCCGCTTCGTGCGCGATCGAACAATACCCCGAGGCGCGCGATGTAGCGCTTTGGCCCGATCTGCTCCTGCTCTATGATGATCCCGGACACCATCTGGTTCAACACCGAATCGGGAAGCCTCGGCGCCTCGCTCTGGGGCCTTTTGTTGGTGCCCGCCCAAAGCGCCATCCAGCCTTTGAGCTGGGCCTGCTTCCATCCCTCCATACGTGCTTCGTGCGAATTCTTGCCGACCACGTCGACCTCGACTCCGGTCACTTCGAAGGTGCTGGCGCTTTCGACAGGGGGCACGCCGCGATCCGCGCCTTCGAGCTGGGCGTAAAGCGCGCCCCCGCCCACCATCAAAAGGGCAAGGGCGAGCGAAAAGAAGGGAAGAGGGCCTTTGACGAACTTCACAAGGCGCCTTTTGGCGAGTTGAGCGTGGAAATCCAAGCGCGATGTGGCTAGTCGCGCAATATGACCAAGCGAGAGCAGCCGGAACGCTACACCTATGCCGAAGCCGGCGTATCGATCGCCGCCGGCAACGCGCTGGTGAAGGCGATAGCGCCGCTCGCCAAGGCGACGGCGCGTCCCGGCGCCGACGCCTCGCTGGGCGGGTTCGGCGGCTTTTTCGACCTCAAGGCGGCGGGCTATGCCGATCCTTTGCTGGTAGCGGCGAATGACGGCGTCGGCACCAAGCTGAAGCTCGCCATCGACCACGACCGCCACGACGGCGTCGGCATCGACCTTGTCGCCATGTGCGTCAACGACCTCATCGTGCAAGGCGCCGAGCCGCTCTTCTTCCTCGATTACTTCGCCACCGGGAAGCTGGAAAAGGGCGTCGCCGAGCGCGTGATCGCCGGGATCGCGGAGGGCTGCCGGATAGCGGGCTGCGCCCTCATCGGCGGCGAGACGGCGGAGATGCCCGGCATGTACGCGCCGGGAGACTATGATCTTGCCGGCTTCTGCGTCGGCGCGGTCGAGCGCGGGCAGGCGCTGACCGGCGAGAAGGTCCA
>DATMJS010000046.1:0-10990 GCA_035553755.1 Allosphingosinicella sp. | reverse complement strand
GACTACGACCTTCCCGACGACCTTCCGGTGCGAGGCGGCATCGACAACCGGCTGGTCGGCCATCCGCTTCCCCGCATCGATCTTCCCGCCAAAGTCGACGGATCGGCCCAGTTCGCCGCGGACGTTCGGCTCCCCGACATGGTGTTCGCCTCGGTGCGGCAGGGGCCGCGCGGGGACAGCCGGCTGGTCCGGATCGACCGCGCCGCCGCCGATTCGGTCCCGGGCGTGCTGGCGGTGTTCGAAAATCCGCGCTGGGCTGGAGCGGCCGGAACCAACTGGTGGGCAGCGGACCGGGCGGTGCAGGCGATGAAGCCGGTGTTCGAGACGCGCGGCGCCTTCCCGTCGAGCGCGGGTATCGACGCCGCGCTCGCCGATGCGCTGGAGAGCGGCGATGCCGACCGGGTGTTCGCCAAAGGCGATGCCGAGCAGGCGCTTCAGGGCCCGAACGCTATACGGGCGGAATATTCGGCGGGGCTCGCGCCCAACGCGCCGATGGAGACGCTGACCGCCACCGCTCGGCTGACCGGGGACCGGCTCGAAGTCTGGGCGCCGACACAGGCGCCGGGCCTTGCCCGCGCCGCCGCCGCTCGCGCTGCCGGGCTGTCGGAGAGCCAGGTGACGCTCTATCCGATGCTGGTCGGCAGCGGCTACGGCCGCAAGTTCGAGACGGCGGCGATCGAGCAGGCGGCGATCATGGCGGTGCGACTGAAACGGCCGGTACAGCTCGCCTGGTCGCGCGTTGAAGAGACGATGCAGGACAGCTTCCGCCCGCCGGCGCGCGCGGCCATGAGCGCGAGCATGGCCTCGAACGGCCTCCTCCAGGCTTGGCAGGCGCGGATCGCCGCGCCCGCCACGGTCGAGCAGGTGACGGACCGGCTGTGGGGCGAGGACGCGACAGGTGCGGGAGGCGGCGCGACCGCCGTGGCGGGGGCGAAGCCGCCCTACGACATTCCCGCGGTCGCGGTGGACCATTTGCCGGCGGACATCGGCGTCGGCACCGGCATCTGGCGATCGGGGGCGCACAGCTACACCGCCTTCTTCACCGAATCTTTCATCGACGAGCTGGCACGGAAGGCGAACATCGAGCCGTTTTCCTTCCGGATGCAGATGCTGGGCAACAATCCGCGGCTCGCCCGGGCGCTTTCGACGGTCACGGCGCTTGGCGGCTGGGACGGCGGCGCGCCGGGCAGCGCCATGGGCATCGCCTGCCACAGCGCCTTCGGATCGCACATTGCCACTTTGGTCGAGATAGAAGTGAGCGAAGCACAGCGGGTGAAGGTGCTCCGGGCGGTCGCGGCGGTGGATTGCGGGCGGGTGATCAATCCGGAGATCGTGCGGCAACTGATCGAGGGCGGGATCGTCTATGGACTGTCGGGAGCGACGGGCAACCCGATCGCCATCGAGCGGGGCTTGCCCGACAAGCGGACCTTGCGCTCGCTGGGGCTGCCGCGCCTTTCCGACACGCCCGAGATCATGGTGGAGCTGTTGCCGAGCGAAGAGGATCCGGGCGGAGTCACCGAACTCGGCGTTCCGAGCGTCGCCCCAGCCATCGCCAATGCGCTGTTCGCGCTGACCGGCCAAAGGCACAGGTCGCTGCCGCTGTTGCTCGGGAGCGGCTCATGATCCCGCCCGCCGATCACCCGGCCGTGCCCGCGCCGAAGATCGGCCTGCTGCTGATCAACCTCGGCACCCCGGACCTGCCGGAGCCGGGCGCGGTGCGGGTCTATCTGAAGCAGTTCCTGTCCGACCCGCGCGTGGTCGAAATACCCCGGCTGGTCTGGCAACCGGTCCTGCGCGGGATCATCCTCACCACCCGCCCCCGCAAATCGGCCCATGCCTACCGGCAGGTGTGGAGCGACGAAGGCTCCCCGCTCGCGGCGATCACCCGGCGGCAGGCCAAGGCGCTGGAAGGAGCGTTCGGCGAGGACGTGATCGTCGATCATGCGATGCGTTATGGCCGCCCGGCGATAGGCGAGCGTATCGCGGCGCTGAAAGCTCAAGGCTGCGAGCGCATCCTGCTGGCGCCGCTCTATCCTCAATATTGCGCAGCGACGACCGCGACTGCCAACGACGAGGCCTTCGCGGCGCTGAGGAAAATGCGCTGGCAGCCGGCGGTGCGGACGCTGCCGCCCTATGCCGACGACCCGGCTTATGTCGAAGCCCTGAAGACCAGCATAGAGACGAGCCTCGCAGCGCTCGATTTCGAGCCGGAAGCGCTCGTCGCCAGCTTCCACGGCATGCCCGAGCGGACGTTGCGGCTCGGCGATCCCTATCATTGCCACTGCCGAAAGACCGCGCGCCTGCTGGGCGATGCACTGGGGCGCGAGCTCATCGTCGCCTTCCAGTCGCGGTTCGGCCGCGCCAAATGGCTGGAGCCCGCGACGGACACGACCCTGGCGGAGCTGCCGCGGCACGGCGTCAGTAAGGTGGCGCTGGTCGCACCCGGATTTTCCGCCGACTGCCTTGAGACGCTGGAGGAGCTTGCGATTCGCGGCCGCGAGATTTTCCTGGCCGCCGGCGGCACCCACTTCGCCTATCTGCCCTGCCTCAACGACAGCGCGCCGGGCCTCAAAATGCTGCGCAGCATTTTGGGCCGGGAACTTGAAGGTTGGGTGCCCTCCTCATAAAGGCCGAGTCGAAAAAATAAGGCGAGGAGAGCAGAATGGCACGCGTTGCAATCGTCACCGGCGGGACCCGCGGCATCGGCGAGGCGATCAGCCTGGCGCTGAGGGACGCGGGGATGACCGTCGCCGCCAACTATGCGGGCAATGAGGAAAAAGCGCGCGCCTTCACCGAGCGCACCGGCATCCAATCCTATCGCTGGGACGTGTCCGATTTCGAGGCCTGCGTCGCTTCCGTCCAGCGGATAGAGAGCGAGCTTGGGCCGATTGACGTCCTGGTCAACAATGCCGGAATTACCCGCGACGGCACGATGAAGCGCATGACCCGGCAGATGTGGGACGAAGTGATCGACGTAAACCTCGGCGGATGCTTCAACATGGCCAAGGCGGTGTTCGAAGGGATGACGGCCCGCAAGTTCGGGCGGATCGTCAATATCGGTTCGATCAACGGACAGGCCGGGCAATATGGTCAGGTCAATTATGCCGCCGCCAAATCCGGGATCCACGGGTTCACCAAGGCGCTGGCGCAGGAAGGGGCGCGCGGCGGCGTCACCGTCAACGCCATCGCCCCCGGCTATATCGATACCGAAATGGTAGCGGCGGTGCCCGAGGACGTGCTGCAGAAGATCGTCGCCCGCATTCCGGTCGGGCGGCTCGGCAAGGCCGAGGAGATTGCGCGCGGCGTCGCCTTCCTGTGCTCGGAAGATGCCGGCTTCATCACCGGCTCGACCCTCTCCATCAACGGCGGCCAGCATATGTATTGAGCTCGGATCAAAGCGGTACTTTGATCCGGTGAAGAAGGACGCCTTCGCAGGACCTGTAAAGCGGTCGATGATGATCGCGGGTCATGCGACCTCGATCAGCCTGGAGCCGATCTTCTGGAAGGCGCTGCGCGAGGCGGCGGAGGCGGAAGGGCTGCCCCTCAACGCGCTGGTCGCCCGCATCGACGCCGAACGGATCGAGGCGCCGGATCCGCCCAACCTCGCCAGCGCGATCCGCGTCTGGCTGTTCAGCCGCCGTCCCTAGCGCGCGAGCAGCACCCGGGCCTGGGTGGCGATCTGGGCGAGCATCGGGGCGGTGGTGACGGGCGCGGTCCGCGCCCGCTCGACGAGGCGGCGGAACTGGTCGATGCGCGGGCCCTGCCTGGCCACCCATTCGTCGACGGCGGCCTTCGGGTCCTTGCTCTTGCGGCGCTCCAGGAAGTCGAGGCGGAGCTGCTCGAAATCGCGGGCAAGGCCGGCCGTCAGCAGCCGCTCCCACTGGTCGCCTGCCTGGAACCGGTTGGCTGCGCTCTGCGCCCAGTCGAGCCCCAGTGCTTCCCCGAGCTTGGTATAGGCGTGGGTGAGAGTGATCTCGTCGATGCCGATCTTCTGCCCGAGCACGGCGATGCCGATGCCGCCGTTCAGTTCGTAGAGGCGGACGATCCGGTCGGCGACCGCTTCCGGAGCGCCGAGCGCGGTGAGGCGGGCGCGCATGGCCGCCGCGCCGGTGCGCGCCTCTTCGCGCAGCAACCCTTCGACGGCGTCGTTGAGCTTCTTGAGGCCCGGCCGGATCGTATCGACCATCTCCTGCAGCCGGGTGGCCGCAGAAGTGCAGCGGAGGATGTCGGCGATGTGGAGCTGTAGCGAGCGCGATGCCTGGTCGAACAACTCGAGCCGGACCTGCTCCGGAATGGGCGCGGTGTCGAGCTCGCGCCACAATTCGTCCATTCCGAACAGCCGTTCCGCGGCGACGAAGGCCGCCGCCGCCTGGGCGAGCGACGCGCCTTCCTCTTCGGTCAGCGAGAAGGGCGCGGTGATTCCGAGCCGGTTGACGAAACGGTTGGCGATCTTGGTCGCGATGATCTCGCGCCGGAGGCGGTGCTGAACGATGGCATCGCCCTGACGCTCCTGCATGATCTTCGGGAAAGCGTTGCAGAGTTCGGGAGTCAGCGTCGGATCCTCGGTGAGACGCCCTGCTTCTATCGCCGCCTGCAGCGCCATCTTGGAGTTCGACAAGAGCACGGCGAGCTCCGGACGCGTCAGGCCGCGATTTTCCTGCGCGCGGCGCATCAGCTCTTCGTTGCTTTCGAGGCCTTCGACCGCGCGGTTGAGGCGGCCGCTTTCCTCCAGGATTTCGATCGCTCGGACCAGCGAGGGCAGCGCCGTCGCCCCGCCGCGTTCGGCGATCGAGAGGGCGAGCGTCTGGAGGCGGTTGTCCTCCAGCACGATCTGGGCGACTTCCTCGGTCATTTCGGCGAGAAGCGCATTGCGATCCTCCTCCGACAAACGGCCTTCAGCCATCTCGCGGTTCAGCGGGATCTTGATGTTGACCTCGTTGTCCGAGCAGTCGACGCCGGCCGAATTGTCGATGAAGTCGGTGTTGACGCGCCCGCCCGCCTGAGCGAATTCGATTCGCCCGGCCTGGGTGACGCCGAGGTTGGCGCCCTCGCCGATCGCCTTGGCGCGGATGTCGGCGCCGTTGATGCGGAGCGCGTCATTGGCGGGATCGCCGACGTCCGAATGGCTTTCCGTCTTGGCCTTGATGTAGGTGCCGATGCCGCCGAACCAGATGAGGTCTACGGGCGCCTTGAGGATGGCGCTGATCAGCGATGCCGGATCGGTTTCGTCCACATCCAACGCGAGCGCCTGCTTCATTTCGGGCGTGAGCGGGATCGATTTCTGGCTGCGCGGGAAGACGCCGCCGCCTTGAGAGATCAGCGCCTTGTCGTAATCGTCCCAGCTCGAACGCGGCAGGTTGAACAGGCGGCTCCGCTCTTCCCAGCTCCTCGCGGGGTCCGGATCGGGATCGATGAAGATGTGGCGGTGGTCGAAGGCGGCGACGAGGCGGATCGCCCTGGACAGGAGCATGCCGTTGCCGAACACGTCGCCCGACATGTCGCCGCAGCCGACCACGCTGATCGGCTGCGTCTGAACGTCGATGCCGATCTCCGCGAAATGGCGCTGAACCGAGACCCATGCGCCGCGCGCGGTGATGCCCATCGCCTTGTGGTCGTAGCCTTGGCTGCCGCCGCTGGCGAAGGCGTCGCCCAGCCAAAATTGGTGGGCTACCGCGATCTCGTTGGCGATGTCGGAGAAAGTGGCCGTGCCCTTGTCGGCGGCGACCACGAAATAGGGATCGTCGCCGTCGCGGACGGTGACGTCGGCCGGGTGCACGACCTTGCCCTCGACGATGTTGTCGGTGACCGAAAGCAGGGCGCGGATGAAGGTGCGGTAGGATTCGGTTCCTTCTGCGAGCCAGGCGTCGCGGTCGGAAGGGGGCGGGAGCTGCTTCGGGTAAAAGCCGCCCTTGGCGCCGGTCGGCACGATAACGGCGTTCTTCACCACCTGCGCCTTCATCAGCCCCAATATCTCGGTTCGGAAATCGTCGCGCCGGTCGGACCAGCGCAGGCCGCCGCGCGCGACCGGTCCGCCGCGCAGGTGGATGCCCTCGACGCGCGGGCTGTAGACCCAGATTTCGCGCCAGGGCACCGGCGCGGGAAGGCCCGGGACGAGGCTCGAATCGAACTTGAAGGCCAGCGCTTCCCGCCCCGGGGCGGCGAAGGCGTTGGTGCGCAGAGTCGCCGCGATCACGCCGCGGAGGAGGCGGAGAATGCGATCCTCATCGATCGCCGCCACGTTGGCGAGCCCCTGCGCGATAATCTTTTCCGCTGCCCTGGCGGCCTCGGCGCGCGAGCCTTTGATCGAGGGGTCGTGCTGCGCGTCAAAGAGGGCGATGAGGCCGCGCGTGACCTCTGGCGCGCGGCGCAGCGCGTCCACCACCGTCATCATCGAATAGGAGACGCCGGTCTGGCGAAGGTAGCGGAACCAGGCGCGGAACAGCACCACGTCGCGGGCCGTGAGGCCGGCGGCGACCAGCAGCTGGTTGAAGACGTCGTTTTCGGCCCGGCCTTCGAGGACCGCGGCGATGGTCTTTTCGACCAGCTTGGAGCGGCGCATCACCGCTTCGGCATCGCCGCCGCCGGTCACTTCGAGCGAGAAATCATGGATGTAGCCGAGCCTGCCCTCGTCGAGTGGGGTAGGCTCCTCCTCCAGCACCTTGAAGCCGAAATCCTCGAACACCGGCACCGCCTCGGAAAGCGGAATGTAGCCCGCCAGACGAAAGGTCTTGAGGTGAAGCTGCGAAGGGCTGTCGTCGGCCCTGCGGTAAAAGCGGGCGTCGCGCGCGCGGGCGCCCTGCAACTCGCAGATGCGCAATATGTCCTGCGCCGCCTCGGCGGCGCTCGTGCGGACCCGGTAGCTTTCGGGGAAGTCGTCGATGAAGCTGATCGCGAGCCTGGTCGCGCGCGGGGCCCCGACGAGGTCGACCAGCGCCTCCTCGACGCTCGGCTCCCAGCCCCGCACCATGTCGACCAGCCGCCGGTCGAGCTCTTCCTCGGCCGGAGCCGGGGCCCCGTCCGGCACGTCGACCATGAAGCGGATGAGCGCCAATTCGCCGTCGCCAAGCTCCACCGCCCAATTGGAGATGGCGCCCCCAACCGAGGCCTCGATCATCTGGCCGATCGCGATCCGGCGCTGCGTCGAAAGCTCGTCGCGCGGCAGCCACACGAAGGCGAAGATGTGGCGCTGGAGCACGCTGGGCAGGAGCTTCAGGGTCGGACGGGGCCTGTCCGCAAGCGACATGGCGGTGGTCGCCAGAGTCTTCACCCCGCCGGGCGCGAGGCTGACGATCAGGTCGCGCGGCAGCGAGGCGATGGCGTGGCGGAGCGCCTTGCCGGCATGCCCCTGCGGATCGAAGCCGAAAAACTCTTCCAGCGCGGCCAGCCTTCGGCGCAGCATCGGCACTTCGTCGGCCGGTGCGTTCAGCGCCTGGCTCGTCCACAGGCCGGCATGGACGGAAAGGCCGGTGATGCGGTTGCCCTTCACGACCGGAATGATGACGAGGTCCAGCGGCACCCGGCGGTGCACGGTCGACAGCCGGTCCGCTTTGACGATAAGGGGCGCGGGATTGCCTTGGGCGAAATATTCATTGGCCGCGGCGCAGGCATTTTCGGACCAGAGCGGCATGCCCGGAAGCTTGAGCAGGCCGAGCGGCTTTTCGGTCGCCTCCTCCGAGCATCGGATTTCGTGCCCGAGCAAAGTCATCGCGCCGTCGGCGAACCAGCGGAGGAGCGCGGCGCCCTCTTCGTCGCTCAGCGTGTCGGCATCGGCGCGCATCCGGGACTGGAGCGCCTGCCAGTCGCAAACCGAGGCGCGCACATCGGCGAGGACATGGTGGAGTTCGGCGACGAGCTCCCGGCGCTCGCGCGCGTCGGCGCGGTCGAGCTCCATGTACATGATCGATTCCCGCCGCTTCCGGTCCTCGCAAAGCGGCTCCACCTTGTTGAGACAGCCCTGCTCGTCGCGCTCGACGCAAACCACGGGATGGAGCAGGCGATGGATGGTGAGATCCCGCGAGGCGATGGTGGCCGCGACCGAGTCCACGAGAAAAGGCATGTCGTCGTTGACGATGCAGAGCCGCATGCGGCGCTGGCCGACCGCTCCGCCCGACGATTCCAGGCGGATGAGCGCGATGCCGGGGGGGCGGCGCCTGGCCACGAGAGCGATGAACCCGGCGGCATTGTCGCGGTCTTCGGCGGAGAAGCCGGCAATCTCCCCCGGCAGCGCCCCGTTCAGCAGCGCCTGGCCGAGGGACTTGACGAGGCTCGGCTCGATCGCCTTATCGATGGTTATGTCACTGGCGCCGCTTCCTCCGGAAGCGACCTCGGCTCCAGTAACATTATCCGCATTCATACCCATCGGCTCCCGAGCGCCTCTACGGCAATCCGGCGCCGTCGGCTTCGGGCGCGGCTATAGCCAGCCGATGGGGCGGGCGGCAAGGCTCGGCGCGGAAATAGTGGAGCGGGATCAGGCGCTGAGCGGCAGTTCCGGCTGGAACGGATCCGTCATAGCGGCGGCCGGAACGCCGCTTTGACTCGCTGGCGTAGCGGCCCGGCGGGCGAGCAGGTCGGCGAAGTGGGGGCCGGCCTCGAAGGCGATCTCGGCGGCGAGGCCGCTGTCGGCATATTCGCGGCAGCTGATCATGCCATGGATGAAGTCGATGCTCCCGCCGCCCGCCGACAGCGGCAGCAATATGCCGCGATAAAGCAGGCACTGGCCGCCGGGGCGGAGATGCTCGCCCTCGAAAGCCATCGGCTCGGCTATGGCGAGGATGACGGGATAGTGGCCGGCGAGCCGGGCGAGCAGCGAGTGCTCGGGAATGTCCGCGACGGTTGCGATGCCCCGGGCGCCGCATTCGAGCAGGAGCGCGCTTCCCAGCCGCGCGACCGCAGGATCGTCCCTGCCGCCCCGCAGATCGAGCAGCACGCTGTTGGGACCGTCCAAACCGCAGGGTTCCACATCCCGGATAGACGGCAAGGACCGGCCGTTCAGGCTGGCGGTCCAGCGTTTCCACGCGCGCACATGCAGGCGCCGGTCGTCGAGTGAAGCAGCTGGCGGAAAGTCCATTTCCTCGCCTTCGGCTGCGGGCGCCACGCCGGAGCCGTCCAATGCTTGGAGAATGTTCATGAAGCCCCGCTCCTCCCGAAAAACGAGAGTGGGGGTTCATGGTTGAAAAAGGATTAAAGTCCCTCCGGATTGGCCGCGCCCGGCGCTTGTCTTTGCCGAAAGCGGCTGATAATGCGCGCCTCTCCCGATCAGGGTAAGCCGCTTTAGCTCAGCTGGTAGAGCACATCATTCGTAATGATGGGGTCGTGGGTTCGAGTCCCCCAAGCGGCACCACCTTTCCACAGCCATTCCGATACACCAGCCTTTCTTCATTCCGCTACCGGCACCGAATAGCTGTGGAGCAAGGCTTCGATTTCGGTGCTGCGACGGGCGAGGGCTTGTTCCACTTCGTCGCGCAGCTTCTGGTCGGCCTTGCGCATCCCTATCGAGACGTCGAACTTCATCGGCATCTGCGGACCGTCGAAAGGCGGAACGGGAGCAAGGGTGAGGGGGACCGCCTGCCGCCTGGCGAAATAGCCGGCGACCGGGCCCCACACGAAGGCGACGTCGATCTCCCCTGATGCGACGGCCGCGACGATATCCGCCTGAGGACTTGGCGTCCCGTAATCCCCATAGACCATATAGCCCTGGACATTGTCGATGATGCCGCGGCGGACGAGAGCGTGGGCGGGCGGCGTGTTGGAGCCGTCGTCGCCGATAAGCTGAACGCCTATCTTGAGCGTGGCGAGGCGCGGATCGTCGAAATCCGCAATGTCGAGATTTCGGTCGGCGCGGGTCACAGCGACATAAGTGGAGCGGTAATAGGGACGGGTGGTGCCGAGCATCTCAAGGCTGGAGGCGACTCCGGGGATGAGGTCGCAGAGCCCCTCGTTAAGCGTCTCGCGGACATTGCCGCGCCGCTGCGCCCACCAGGTATAGCGGACGGTGGCGCCGAGATCGGCGGCGACGAGGTCGATCAGCTTGTTCTCGAACCCTTCGCCGGCTTCGTTTGAGAAAGGCAGGTTGTTGGGATCGGCGCAGACCCTGAGCTCGCGATCCGGGGCCGGTGAAGCGGCAAGCGCGAGGGTGACCAGCAGCAACTTCATGGCGCGGCGACAATCCCCCAGGGCCTGCCTCCGAGAGTGACGGTGCCGACCACCTTGTTGGCGGCTATGTCGATGACGGTCATATCCCCGCTGAGCCCGTTGGCGGTGTAGAGCCGCTTCTCGTCCGGCGACAAAGCGAGGTTCCAGGCGCGCCAGCCGACCTCATGCGTGCGCACTATGGCGAGGCTTTCGGGATCGATCTCCGCCACCAGCTTCGCCCGCCCGAGGGCGACGAAGGCGCGGGCGCCGTCACGGGTGAAGGCGATGGCGACGGGCTGCAGAACCTGGTCGGCGGGCCGGTCGGCGCGGAGCTTCTCCTGGAAATCGACCTTGCCGAGCGGCTTTCGAGTTGCCGCATCGAAGACCGTCACGGTTCCCCGCACCTCCGAGCTTACCCAGAAGCGCTTGCCGTCGGGAGTGAAGGCGACATAGCGCGGGCGCGTGTCGACCAGCAAATTGTCGACGACTTCGCCCGTGGCGGCATCGATGACATGCGCCATGCTGGCGCTTTCGCTGGTCTGCACGACGAGCCGGCCGTCCGGGCTGACGGCCGTTCCTTCAGGTTCGCCGCCCACTATGATTTCGGAAGTGATGCGGCCTGCGGCGATGTCGGCAACGGAGAGGAGGTTGTCGTCCTCATTGGCCGCGTAAAGCGTCTTGCCGTCGGGCGACACGGCGAAGGTTTCGGGGTCGGGGCCGGATGGGATGTGGCCGATGACCTTGCCGCTGGCCGAGTCCACTGCGGCGATGCGGTTGTCGCGGCTCACCGCGACGTAGAGCGTCCTGCCGTCGGGCGAGAGCGCCATCCCGCGCGGGCCGCTTCCGATCTCAATCCGCC
>DATMJS010000045.1:0-12423 GCA_035553755.1 Allosphingosinicella sp. | reverse complement strand
TCACCGAATCGCTTGTCGAGGCCAATCAAGGCTGGCTCGCCGCGCGCGGCGCAACGCTCGGCAAACGTTATGTAGAGGCCAGTAAATGACGCAGAAGCGAACCTTTGAAAGGCCCGCCCGCTGCGGATGAAAGCTAGGCCGGGACTGCAGGGCTCAGCGGCGCAGCCGGTTCATCGTACTCACCACGAAGGCCGTCGACCAGCCGATGAGGAGGAAGCCGATCAGCGCCTCGAATGCGCCCACCAGCCTCCAGTCCGATGGGAAATATTCCGCGGTTCGGCCGAGCGTCGCATAAGCCGCGGCCGAGTAGTAAAGCGCCTCCTCCAGCGAGCCGATGGCTCCCACCATCAGATAGAAGCCCGCAAAGACGCAGATCTCCAGCGTGTGCAATGCGAATACCAACATGCCGACGGTGCCCACCAGCAGCAGCGCCTCATGGTCCAGCTCCTTTTCCTCAAGCCGTTCCTTGCGCAAGCGAAGCATTCGGGCGATGAGAATGAGGCCCACTCCGTGCAGGACCGTCATCAATAGCGCGAGCCCGGCGGAGGCCGTAAGCTGGGTGATCAGTTGCAGCGTGTCGTCATCTCGAAGCAAATGCATCTACCTTCCGCGATCCGCGCGCATCGTCGCAGCCTCGCAGCACATCCAGCGTGGCAAGACACTGCCGGACGCCGTCGATGGAAGCCGCGTGGAGTGACTTCTCCACAAGCCTGACCAGCCGCCCGGCTTCCCGGCAGATCGCCTCGCTCCGGTGCGTTCCGCTACATTCTTTCGCTACCTCGTCCATCGTCTTCAGCATGTGCACGGCCGCATTCATGTCGCCCGCCGCATATTGGCGCATTCGGCCAAAGCCGCGCTCGACGAAGTCCGCAAAGGTTTCAGGAAGAGCTATGACGCGCACCTGCCCCTCCTCGTCGGCGCGCTGGGGCGAAGGCAGTTTCCGGCGCGCCAGCTCTGTCATGCCGGCGCCGAGCCAGTCCATGCAGCCCATTGCGGTATAGGGATCGTTGATTCCGCTCGACAGTGCGCGGGCGGCGATTTCGACCAGTTCGTCGATCAGGAAAGTGAGATCAGCATAGGGGGTGCGCATCGTGCCTATGCTGAAGCTTCGGAGAAGCGCTTCCCCTACCTCCCGGTTCATGTGCCGATCCGGCGAAACGCGAAGCAGCGGCCGGCCGGAATGGATATAATCGCCCGGGGCATGCGTAAGGTAAACCACGATGTCGGCGGCTCGAGCCGCCTCCATCAGGCTGTCTTCGTCCAGCGCCTGGATGTAGCCGCTTCGCTTGCTGTCGAGGGTGGCGGTCGCTTCGGTGGGTCGAAGCTGCAAAGGGGTCGCGGATGCGGCAGCGGGGCTGCCGTCCTCTTTGTCCTCCGGTGGATCGCCGATAAAGGTTGGATAGCGGTCCTCAACCGAGCGGATCAGTTGATGGCCGATGCGAGCGATGACGCTGTTGACGTGGATGCTCTGCGGCACATGGTGAATGAAGTAGATGAGCACTCCGATCGAGCAGAGCGCCAGCACCAGCCCCATCATGACCGCCAGCTGCGGCACGAACTCGCTGTCGCCGCCCCGGATTGTCCGCAGGACCACAAGGCAGTAGACGAAGGTGCCGATGAAGGTGCCCAGCGTCACCTGATTGCCGCGGTCGCTCATGAAGTTGGTCAGCACGCGCGGGCCGTATTGGCCTGCAGCATAGGCCAGCGCGACGATCGTGATCGAGAAGACCACGCCCGCAACCGTGATCATCGACCCTGCGATCGTTGAGAGGACCTGGTGCGCCCCGTCGGCCTTTGCGCTTTGATACCAGCCGATGCCATCGAGCAGCCCTTCGCCGGGCCCGGCGTCCAGCCAAACCATCAGTGCACCGAGCAGGATAGCCACGGCTACCATGATGCTTGGCAGAAACCAGTAACTCGAGCGGACGATCTCAGCGGCTTTGAAGAGGTTAGAGCGCATGGAGCCTAGACGTTTCGGAGCCGGTTTGGTGCCGTTGCGCGTTGAGCATCCGCCGCGGTCTTGCTGGTCGAGGAGGAGCAGCAGGATCAACTCAGAACTGCAGGTGATCCGGTTCGTTGGTTTTCGGAAGCCCCTAAAGCGCCTGTAAACGTCTGGATATCAAGCCGGCGCCAAGACCAAATCGTAGCCATAGGAGAAGATCATGCCCTCCGCTCTTTCGAGCAGATTGTCCCAGGTACCGGGAGCGGGTTCTTACCGGCTTGTTTTCCGGCAGGACGTCACTAACCATTGCCCTGGATGCGGCCGGACGCAGTGGCTCATAGGGCGGATGTCAGCCCAATGCGCCTTCTGCGCGACCGCCGTACCGCTTCAGGAGGGGAGCGTCCGCGAAGCCTACACTCACGATGCCAAGCCGGTCTTCTTCACCCGCGGTGCCTTTCCTAATCCAGGGGATATGCGGGGGTCTTGATCAGCCAATTGAGCAAAGCAGAGACTTCCCCATTCCCGAGCGTCGGCTTTCAGAGACGGCCGCCGCCATCTACGTCCGGAATTGGCCCAAAGCGGACGGCACTATGGGTGGAATGCGAACATTCCCCCTGCTGCTGGTCCTGGAGGGGACCGGAAGCGGAACGTATGACGTTTCGCGCTCAGCGGCCGGTTCGCTTCTGCGTCATTTATTGGCCTCTGCATAACGTTTGCCGAGCGTTGCGCCGCGCGCGGCGAGCCAGCTTTGATTGGCCTCGACAAGCGATTCGGTGAAGGACCTCGGCTTCTTCATCAGGGCTTTGGGTGTTTCCGCCCGCATCCCAAGCGATGCCGCCACATCGGCGACGAAATAGACGCAATTCTGCCGGTTGAGGTTGTAGGAAGGCTGCTTCAGCATACGCCATTTTTCGATCGTCGCTTTCACCCGGTCATATTCGGCGTCGGTAAGAACGAAGGAGAAATGAAGATCGCTGTTCCGGACATAGGCCTGGTCGACCGCCATGACCTCCCCGGTAACGGAGCCCATCAGGATCGCCGGACTGATCGTCTTGGCGGTGAAGCCGTAATTGTCGCGCACGGCCGCGCCCGTCCGGTCATCGGTTCCCTCCAGCTCGATGAAAGCGTGGGGGAAGCTGGCGCCGAGCTCCTTCGAATAGAAGCTGATCCGGACTGCCGCTTGGGAAGCGGTCGCGGCGAGCGACAGCAGTGCGACGAAGAACAGGAACATCCATTTGGGGTGCCGGAAAGGGTAAGTCATTTTCGCTCGACCCTGGGAGAATCGGCAAAGAATTGAAGTATAAACATAATTTTGGCAATAGATGCGCCCGCCTAGCTACTTCGAAGGCGCGGCCGCTGGGCTCCTAATCGAAAGCTCCGGGCGAGCCTGACGGTAACGCCGCGGTCCCCCGAACCACTTCCCCCTCACGAAGGGTTCGCCTTCTCCGTTTCTTCGCCGCCGACGTCCTGAAAATAGGGTTCGACGTCGCCGGAAAGCTTGATCGTCATCGGCTGACCGAAACGGTCGAGGCTCTTGCCGGCGGCAACGCGTATCCAGCCTTCGCTGACGCAATATTCCTCCACATTGGTCTTTTCCTGCCCCTTGAAACGGATGCCGACGCCGCGGCGGAGCAGTTCGGCGTCGAAATGGGGGCTGCGCGGGTTCAGCGAGAGGCGGTCGGGAGGCGTATCGGTCACGTCTGTTCTTCCATTACTTTTTGTTTTTCGAATGACCTGGGGGCGTGTGTCAGCGCAGCTTGGCGATCCTGATGCCATCGATCTTGGCTCGGTCCTGCACCGATTCCTCGCTGCGGGTGAGCGCCTTGGCGATCGCCTTTAGGCCCATATTCTTGCCCGCCAGCGTCTTGAGCTTTGCGACTTCCTCGCTCTTCCACGGCTGGCGGTGGCGGACGAAATGCCCGCCGGTCTCCTTCGCCATCAGTCCTTGGCCACCGTGCCCTTGGTGGAAGGCTTGGCGGCGATGGTCTTCTTGACTTCCTTCTTGGGCTTCCTGGCTTCCTTATTGCCTCGTATCTGACCTTTGGCCATTCTTTCCCTCCTCAGCCTTTCGCCCGCGCAATGTAGGCGTTGACTTGTTCTTCCAATATGTCGAGCGGCATAGCGCCATTCTCCAGCACCGTTGCGTGGAAGTCGCGGATGTCGAAGCGGTTCCCGAGCTCGCGCCGGGCACGATCGCGAAGCTCCAGGATCTTCACCTGGCCGACCATATAGCTGGTCGCCTGACCCGGCCAGTTGATGTAGCGCTCCACCTCCTTGGTCGCGTCCCGCTCGGAAAGGAGCGCGTTCTGCCGGAAATAGGCGATCGCCTGCTCGCGGCTCCAGCGTTTCGAATGGAGGCCGGTATCGACCACCAGCCGCACGGCCCGCCACAGCTGGGTCGAAAGCATCCCGAACTCTGAATAGGGATCCTGGTAGAAGCCCATCTCCTTGCCGAGCCCTTCCGCATAAAGGCCCCAGCCCTCGCTATAGGCGCCGTAGCCGCCGAACCGGCGGAACTTGGGAACGTCGGGAAGCTCCTGCTGGAGAGCGATCTGGAAATGATGGCCGGGCGCGCCTTCATGGTAGCTGATCGCCTCTATCTGGGGCTTCAGCACCTGGTTCATGTCCGCGAGGTTCACATAATAGATGCCGGGCCGCGAACCGTCGGGCGTGGGGCGGTTGTAGAAGGCGACCGGCGCCGTCTCCTGCCGCCAGGCTTCGACCGCGCGCACCTCCAGCGGCGCCTTCGGGAGGCGCCGGAACCAGCGGGGAGCGACGTCCATCACCTGCGCGATGAAGGCGCGGGCGTCGGTCAGATATTGCTCCCGCCCCGCAGCCGTGTTCGGATATTTATATTGCGGTCCGTCGGTGATGTGGGCGAAGAATTGCTGCAGCGTGCCGTTGAAGCCGACCCGGTTCTTGATCCGCTCCATCTCACCGTGGATGCGCCGGACGTTGTCGAGGCCGAGCTGGTGGATCTGGTCGGCGCTTAGGTCGGTCGTGGTCGAAGAGCGCAGCTGGCTGGCATAATATTCTTCCCCCTGCGGCAGGCTCCAGGCGCCGTTATTGCCGGTGGCTCTCGGCTCGATCGCGTCCAGCGCCGCGAACATCGTGTCATAGCCACGGCGAAACGGGCCCGTCAGCGCGGCGGAAGCATCGGCAATGAGCCTTGCCTTGACCTCGGCGGGGGCATCGAGCGCTCCGACCTTCTTCTTGAAGTCGGCGAAGACGGTGCTGTCGGGGCCGCTGTCGAACGGCGCGCCGGTGATCACCTTGCGGGCGTCGGCCCGGACCGGGGCGAACACGAATTTGGGCGGCACGATGCCCATCGCCGCCTGGCCCCGAACATTGGCGGAGACCTCGCTCATCACTCGCTCGACCTCCCTCAGGCGGGAAATATAGGCTTCGGCGTCGGCGACGCTGTCGATCCGGTGCTGGTTGATCAGGAAGACGGGAATGCCTCCCGCGGGGCTGCCGTTGGTCGAGATCGGGAAGCGGTGCTTGCGCCATTGAAATTGCTCGCGCCCCCGCAGCACATTGTCCTCGAACATGCGGTAGCTGAGCCGCCCGGCGGGGCTGAGGCGTTCGAGGTCGAACTCCGCCTTCATCCGCTGGAGCTGCGCCTCGGAAAGCGCGCGCTGCCGCTCGGCATGCGCGTCGGTATAGTCGTTGAGCCTGCCGTAATCCTTCTTGATGCCGAGGCCGGTCAGCGTTTCGGGGCTGTTGGCAATGCTTTCGTCGAACGCGGCATCGAGGAAGGCGAGCAGGCGCCTGTCTTCGGCTTCCGGGGAGGAAGCGGCTGCCGAGGCGGCGGGCGCTACGGAGGTATCGGCCGGCACCGCCGCGCAGGCGGTGGTGGCGAGGAGCAGGACGGCGAACGCAAGCTGTGGTTTCACGAACAATTTCCTTCGGCAAGTCATCCGGCTTTGTAGCGCTTCTTATAGCGCCGTCTACTGGCGGTCCTGTCGTTCGATCACCGCCCGCCAGCAAGGGTCCCATTCGGGATCGGGCCCGAAACGGCTCACGAGGAACTCGACCAAAGCGCGCACCCGCGCTGTCGTCGCCCGCCCCGGCGGCATGACCGCATGAAGCGCCCCTTCCTCCAGCGGATAATCGAGAAGCAGCGGGCGCAGGTCGCCGGTCGGAATCGAAGGCGCTGCGATGAAGCTCGGCAATATGCAGATGCCGAGCCCCGCCAGTGCGGCCGCCCGCAGCATCTCGCCATTGTTGGCGCGGAGCCGCGGCCGGGCGCGCACATATTCCCACCTATCGCCGACGCGGAAACGCCATTGCTCGCCCGCGTAGAGCAGGATCGAATGACCGGCGAGGTCGCGCGGATGCTGCGGCGTTCCATGCTCGTCGAGATAGGCGGGGCTCGCCACCGCCACCTTCCTCACCGGAGCGATCCTTCGCGCGACCAGCGAGGAGTCGGCGAGGGCTCCGATCCTTACCGCGAGGTCGAAGCCGCCGGCCGCCAGATCGACCCTCCGATCCTCCAGCGAGATATCGAGCTCCACCTTCGGATGCAGCCTTACGAACTCCGCCAGCGCCGGCGCCAGATGCTGGGTGCCGAAGGAAAGCGGCCCGGTAACCCGGATCGGCCCCGCCACCTGCGTCACCTGCTCGGCGACCACCTCCTGGGCGGCATCGAGCTCGGCCAGGATGTTGGAGGCGCGCGCAAAATAGGCCTCGCCTATGTCGGTGGGCTGCGCGCCGGTGGCGGTGCGGGTGAGCAGCTTGGCGCCGAGCTGCTCCTCGAGTCTGGCGACGCGGCGGCTGAGGATGGACTTGGAGATGCCCATCCGCTCGGCGGCGCGGGCGAAGGCGCCCGTTTCCACCACCCGCACGAAGGCGAGCACGTCCACCAGGTCGACTGACGAAGAGCGTTCCATATCTTGCAACACTAGAATGCTTTCTTGGCGGCTACAAGCAACGATACCGAAGGTCCACATTGCCTTTGCAATCAGGAGGCATCCAATGACCAAGGTACTCGTCATCAACAGCAGCGCGCTCGGCGAAGCATCGGTTTCGAACAAGCTCACCGGCGAGCTCGCCAACCGGCTGAAGGCCGAGCATCCGTCGCTCGAGATCACCGTCCGCGACATCGGCCGTAATCCTATCCCGCACCTCACCGCCGAGACGGTGGGCGCTATCCGCGGCGTCGCCGACAATGACTCGGCGCGCGCGACACTGGCTCTGTCGGACCGTCTCATCGAGGAGATCCGCGAGGCGGACCTCCTCGTAATCGGGTCGCCCATGTACAATTTCGGCATCTCCTCGACGCTCAAGACCTGGTTCGACCATGTGCTGCGCGCGGGGGTCACCTTCCGCTACACCGAAGCCGGCCCCGAAGGGCTTGTGAAAGGCAAGAAGGCGGTGGTGATCGAAAGCCGCGCCGGCTTTTACAGCGAAGGTCCGGCGAGCGGTCTCGACAGCCAGGAGCCGCACCTCAGGACCTTGCTCGGCTTCATGGGCATCACGGACGTGGCGTTCGTCCGCGCCGAAAAACTGGCCTTCGGGCCCGACGCAGCCGCCGCGGCGATCGAAGCTGCCGCCGCCGAACTCGAGGCGCTGAGCCAGGAGGAGCTCGCGCTCGCCGCTTGAGGCGCGGCGTACGTCCTCCTACTTCAACCGCATGCTCCCGCCGAGGCTTCGCTTCGGCGGGATGTCCCTGGAGAAAGACAATGATCGACATTCGTCCCTTCCACACGCTCGGCCATGCCGACCATGGCTGGCTGAACGCGCGCCACCATTTCTCCTTCGCCAATTATTATGAACCGACCCGCATGGGCTGGGGCGCGATCCGCGTGTGGAACGACGACGAGATTGCCGGCAAGTCCGGCTTTCCGCCGCACCCCCATTCGGACATGGAGATCATCACCTATGTCCGGACCGGCGCCATCACTCACCAGGATTCGATGGGCAACCAGGGCCGAACCGAGGCGGGCGACGTCCAGGTGATGTCGGCCGGGACGGGCGTACGCCATGCCGAATACAATCTTGAGGACGAGACGACGACCCTGTTCCAGATCTGGGTTCTGACCGACAAGCCCGGAGCAACGCCGAGCTGGGGCGCCAAGCAATTTCCCAAGGACGACCGCGCCGGCAGCTTCGTCACGCTTGCGAGCGGCTTTGACGGAGACGGCGAGGCGCTCAAGATCAACGCCGCCGCGCGAGTGATGGGCGCGACGCTGAACAAGGGCGAAAAGGCGGAGCTGCGGCTCGATCCCAGCCGGCATGTCTATCTGGTCGCGGTGAACGGCGCGATCGAGGTGAACGGCGTCCGCGCCGAGCCGCGCGACGGGGTTGCCATCACGGGCGAGGAGCGGGTCGAGATCGCCGCGTTCGACGAAGCCGAAATCGTCCTCGTCGACGCCCGCTGATCGGCGCTAGCGGGTCTGGCGCCGCGGCGGCGCGGGGCGAATGCGCCATATGTCGCCGTCGGCGCTGGCCATCACTCCGGCGCGCGTGCCCGTAACACCGCCCTCGAGAGCGGTGAGCAGCCCCTCGACATCTTCGGAGCCGCTCCAGTCAGGCTGGAGCCCGTGCACGCGGCGGACGGCGGCGATCGCACGCCCGAGGAGACGGCGGCGAAGCTCGCGGGGAAGGCCGCTGGCGTCGATGCGCCACTCGCGCCCGTCCGACGAGCAGCGTTCCGCCTCCAGCAGGTCGGCGGTCCACTCGATCGCCTCTCCCGCCTCGGCCAGCGCTCTCGCGCTGCGGGCAAGACGGGCTGCTTCGAACTGGGGATTGTCGGCCAGGAAGCGCCGCATGGCCGCACGATCGAAGCGCATATCCATGTTGGACGGGTCCTCGACCGCCTCAATGCCGGCCTCAGCAACAGCACCGGCGAGTTCGGCCTTGGTCCAGTCGAGCAGCGGCCGAACGACGCATAGATCGCCCTCGCGGCGTACGGCACGGACGCCGGCGAGGCCGCCGAGGCCGGAGCCGCGCTGGAGCCGCATCAGCACCGTTTCGGCCTGATCGTCGGCATGGTGGGCGGTGGCGAGCGCATTGATTCCCCTTTCCACCGCCCATTGCCGCAGCGCCCGATAACGCGCGCGGCGGGCCTCGCCCTGCAGGCCTTCGCCGCCGGCCGGCACCTCGACCGCCAATATGCTGTGGGGAACGCCGAGCCGGGCGCATACTTCGCCGACGAATTCCGCTTCTTCCGCGCTTCCGGCGCGGAGGCCGTGGTCGATGGTCACCGCCTCCACCTTGTTACCGTACGCGGCTTGGGCAAGCAGCAGCAGTGCAAGGCTATCGGGCCCTCCCGAAACCGCGAGCCCCAGCTGTTCCGGAGCAGCGCCCGTCAGCCGTTCCAGGCCCGCGCGGAAGCGTTCGACAAGTTCGGACGATGGAGCAAGCGGAGCCATGGCGCCAGCCTACGGCATTCGGGGTGAAGGGGGAAAGAAGCGGCTAAAGCTTGCGGCGCAACCTTAAATCTTGATCTGCGTTAAGCGGCGGGGCCAGGTGGAGCATGCCGTGTCGCGTGAAGAAGAAGCAGAGCTGATCGTGGAGGCCGAAAAGGCGGCCGCCCGGCTCGCCGCCAGCGTCCGCAAGAGCAAGGCTCTTGTCGACTATTATCGCGCCAAGCTCGCCGGCCAGGATGGGGGCGAAAAGCCCCTCTTCCGCTTCGGCGAGAAACGCGAGGGCTGAGCCGGGGCCTACCGCTCCCGCTCCCCCGCCTGCAGCGAAGCTTCCGCGGTCGCATAGGCTTCCTGCCGGGCGACGCTCCAGTAGCGCAGCTCGTCCAGCGGGATCGGCCGACGAGTGACGGCGCAGACGACATGGTCGCCGGGGCTCAGCACCCGGAAGGTGCCGTCCATATAATGGAGCCTGGCGGCCTTGCTCTTGTTCGACATCAGCATCGTCTATGGGTCCGTCACAGCAGCTTGGGGTGATCACTCTTGGGCGCCGCATAGGTTCCTCGCCGCGGCCGCTCAAGCCCTTCCGCCGTGGAGGCGTCGATCTTGCCGTCGGCGAAGACCAGCCGCAGCCGTGCCGCCTCGCGCGCCGCAGCGGCGGATACCAGCGTCCGCCCCTGTCGATCCTCCACCCGTGCGTAGCCGCGCTCCAGGGGGCGGTTCGGGTGGACCGCCTGGGCGAGCCGCCAAATCGAATCGAGCCGGTCCTGCGCGCGGCGGTGCGCGGCGGCGAGCAGCGAGGGTCGGAGCGCGCCCGCGGCCTGGCCGAGCTCGGCGCGGGCATGGCTTAGACGGCTGCCGAGCGCGCGGGGCAGCCGCTCCGTAAGATCGTCCAGCTTCTGCCGCTGCGGCGCGAGCAGTTCCTCGCGCGCGGGGAAGAGGCGGAGCGCATTTTGCAGCTTTTCGGACGCGCGCTCAACATAGCGGTGCGCGCAGCGCTCGGCCCTGCTGCCGAGCTCGCGCAGCAAGGCGACGAGCTCGGACCGGACCGGCACAGCAATCTCGGCGGCGGCGGTGGGCGTCGGCGCGCGGACGTCGGCGGCGAAATCGCAGAGCGAGGTGTCGGTCTCATGTCCGACGGCGGAGATGATAGGGATCGAGCAGTCCGCGACCGCACGGACTACTTCCTCCTCGTTGAACGCCCAGAGATCCTCGATCGAGCCGCCCCCGCGCGCGACGATTACAAGGTCGGGGCGCTTTATCGTCCCCTCGTGCGCCATCGCCTCGAAGCCGCGGACGGCGGCGGCGATCTGCTGCGCGGCGCCTTCGCCCTGCACCGCCACCGGCCAGACGACGACATGGCTAGGGCAACGGTCGGCGAGGCGATGAAGGACGTCGCGGATGACGGCTCCGGTCGGCGAGGTGACGACGCCGATGGTGCGCGGCAGGAAGGGCAGCCTTTGCTTGCGCTCGGCGGCGAACAGCCCTTCCGCTTCCAGCGCCCGCCGCCGCTTGTCGAGCAGCGCCATCAGCGCGCCTTGCCCCGCAAGCTCCAGCCGATCGACCACGATCTGATACTTGGAGCGGCCGGGATAGGTAGTGAGCTTCCCCGTCGCCACCACCTCGATCCCGTCCTCGGGGCGGAAACGCAGCATCGCGGCGCAGCCTTTCCAGATCACGGCATCGATGCAGGCGCGATCGTCCTTCATGGTGAAATAGCAATGGCCCGAGGCATGACGCTTGAAGCCTGAAATCTCGCCACGCAGGCGGACATGGCCGAACGCATCCTCCACCGTCCGCTTCAGCGCCATCGACAGTTCGGATACGGTGAGCGCGGGCGCGTTGTCGCCAGGCGTTTCGGTTGCTACCAGCCCTTCTTCGGTCGGAGGGGAATCGTTCATGAATGTCCTGCTTATCGGGTCGGGCGGACGCGAACATGCGCTCGCATGGAAGCTTTCGCAATCGCCCCTGCTGGACAGATTGTTCGCCGCCCCAGGCAATCCCGGTATCGCCGAGCATGCCGAGCTGGTCGGGATTGATCCCGCAGACCATCGGGGTACCGTCGATTTCTGCCTAAAGCATTCGATCGGGCTCATCGTAATCGGCCCCGAGGCGCCGCTGGTCGACGGTCTCGCCGACAATCTGCGCACCATGGGCTTCTGCGTTTTCGGCCCCAATAAATTCCCGGCCCAACTCGAAGGCTCCAAGGGCTTCACCAAGGACCTTTGCGCCCGCCACTCCATCCCCACCGCGCGCTACGCGAAGGCCTCCGACAAGCTCGCCGCCGAAGCCGCGCTGGAGGATTTCGGCCTCCCGGTGGTGATCAAGGCCGACGGGCTCGCCGCTGGCAAGGGCGTGATCATCGCCGAGACCGCGGAAGAGGCGCAGGCGGCGCTCGACACCATGTTCGACGGCGGCTTCGGCGGCGCGGGCGCGGCGGTGGTGATCGAGGAGTTCCTGACGGGCGAGGAGGTGAGCTTCTTCGCGCTCACCGACGGTGAGACGGTGCTGCCGTTCGGCTCGGCGCAGGACCATAAGCGCGCCGGCGACGGCGACACCGGCCCCAATACCGGCGGCATGGGCGCCTACAGCCCCGCCTCCATACTGACGCCGGAGCTGGAAGAACGGGTGATGGACGAAATCGTCCGGCCGACGGTGAAGGCGCTGGCGGAGCAGGGCGCGCCTTATTCGGGCGTGCTCTATGCGGGGCTGATGCTGACGGCGGAGGGGCCCAAGCTGATCGAATATAATGTCCGCTTCGGCGATCCCGAATGCCAGGTGCTGATGATGCGGCTGGAAAGCGATCTTGCCGAAATCATGCTCGCCGCTGCCAAGGGGCGCCTCGCCGAGCTGCCGCCTCCGCGCTTCAGCGGGGACGCCGCGCTCGCCGTGGTCATGGCCGCCAGAGGCTATCCTGGCACCCCTGAAAAGGGCGGAAGCATCGATGGGCTTGATGTCGCCGCCGCAGGCGGCGCGATGGTCTTCCACGCGGGCACCGCGGCGGAAGGAGGCCAAATCGTCGCCAATGGCGGCCGCGTGCTGACGGTGACCGCGCGCGGTAAAAGCGTGAAGATGGCCCAAAAGGCCGCCTATGCCGCAGTCGACGCCATCCAT
>DATMJS010000044.1:0-4310 GCA_035553755.1 Allosphingosinicella sp. | reverse complement strand
GCATCCTGCTGCTCCTCGCCTTTGTCGGCGGCGTGTTCGCCGCATCGGGCTTCACCCTCGTCCTTGCGATCGGGGAGGCGACGCTTGAAAATAACGAGCGGGCGATATCGCTGGTCGCCGCCGCATCGGCGGCGATCGCGGCGGGCGCGGCCTGGCTCCACTGGCGCCGGTTCCGAGTGCCGATCACCATCGCCGCGGGCGCAGCGGCGGCGGTCGGCGTCGCGCTCGCGCTGATCGCCTATGCGGTGGGGCCGTCCGAGAATTTGCAGAACATCCTGTTGGGCTTCGGCCTGCTGCTCGGCATCGGCGTGTTCCTGTTCGCCATGTGGTGGGACGCGTCCGACCCGCGTCGCGAGACCCGCCGCTCGGATGTCGCCTTCTGGCTGCATCTCCTGGCGGCGCCGCTGATCGTCCATCCGATCTTCTCGCTCCTGGGCCTGACCGACGGCAATGCGACCACCATCGAGGCGGTGATCGTACTGCTCGTTTATGTCGCGCTCGGCCTCACAGCTTTGGCGATCGACCGGCGGGCGCTGCTGGTCTCGGCTCTAGCCTATGTGCTGTGGGCGCTCACCGACCTGTTCGAGCGGTTCGGCGCTGTGGAATTGAGCTTCGCGCTCACCGCCTTCGTTATCGGCTCGGCACTGCTTCTGCTCTCCGCCTTCTGGCACACGGCGCGGCGCGGCGTGGTTCGGGCTTTGCCAGCCAACCTCCAGACCAAGCTGCCGGTGCTGGATCGGGCGCCCGTCAGCCCCCAACCAGCTTCATAAGACGGCGTTCGACAGGTGCGAGAACGGGGCCGAGTTCATGGCCCCGTTTGAGCACCTGTCCATTTTCCCCGATCAGCGCCCACATTCCCTGCCTGGCGTGGAGCGCGGGGCGCTTTTCGATCTTGACCTCAGGCCGTTCGGCGGTGCGGCGGAACGCCCAGAAAGCGGCCGAATCCCTGCCGAACTCGATCGCGTAATCCTTCCACAGGCCGGCCGCTACCATGCGTCCGTAAAGATCTGTGATGCGGGTGATTTCGGCCCGGGTGAAGCCGGTCTGGACCGGCTCCCGCCCCGACGCGGGAAAAGGGTAGACGGTGCCCATCAGGCGCTCCCGCGCTCCCTTTCCGCTGCGGCGCGTTCGCCCCGCTGCTGCTCGCTGGTCAATTCCTCAAGCCGGCGGCGGAGCTGCTCGACCTCGCATTTCAATAGTTCGAGCTTCTGGGTGGCCGGATCGAACAGCTCGCTGCAGGGCGTGCCGTAAGGCAGGAAATCGCGCGACGACTGCCGCGCCTCGACCAAGGTCGCCCGTGCGGGAATCCCGATCATCGTCGCGCCCTCGGGCACGTCCTTCGTCACCACCGCATTGGCGCCGATCCGCGCCCTCCGGCCTACGGTGATCGGCCCCAGCACCTGCGCGCCCGACCCGATGATGACTCCGTCGCCGATCGTCGGATGACGCTTGCCCGGCTCGCCGCTGGTGGGGTTGGTGCCGCCCAGCGTGACATTCTGGTAGATGGTGACGTCGTCACCAACTTCAGAGCTTTCCCCGATCACGGTAAAGCCATGATCGATGAAGAAATTGCGGCCGATCTTAGCTCCGGGGTGAATGTCGATGGCGGTGAGGAAGCGGGAAATATGGTTGACGATCCGGGCGAGCAGATAAAGCTCGCCGCCGTAGAGCCAGTGGGCGAGGCGGTGGAATGCCAATGCCCAGACGCCGGGATAGAGGAGGATTTCCCACCTCGATCTGGCAGCCGGATCCCGCGCCCTGACCGAATCCAGATAGGCGGTCAGCCCGGATTTCATTCGTTACCCACTCTCGTCACGCGCCCAAGATAAGCGCCTCTGCTTAACATTTCCAGATAATGCGGCGAGCGCCCTCGGATTGCTTTTGATCGCCCTGCTGCTAGCCTGAGGCGATGGATTTGCTGGACCGTTTCCTCGGCAAGCTCGTCAAAACCGGCGAGCTCAGGCTCATAGACGCACGCGGCAAGGAGCGGCTTTACGGCCGCGATGACGGCACCGGCCGGCGCGTAACGCTCCGCCTTGCCGACCCCAAGGTCGTGCGGGACGTGCTGAAGCATCCCAAAGTCGGGATCGGCGAAGCCTATATGGACGGCAGGCTTAAGCTTGAGGAAGGCGACATTCTCAGCCTTCTCGACCTCGTCTCTTCCAATGCTCCCTGGGAAGCGGGAGGCGCTGCCAGGAAGAGCATCGCCCGCGGCGGCGGCAAACTGTTGGGCAAGCTCGCGCGCCTCAACGACAGGCGCCGTTCCAGGCGCAACGTCGCCCATCATTACGACATCGGCAACGATCTTTACGCGCTCTTCCTCGACAGCGACCTGCAATATAGCTGCGCCTATTTCACCGATCTTTCGAACAGCCTCGAGCAGGCGCAGGCGGACAAGAAGGCGCATATCGCGGCCAAGCTTCACCTGAAACCGGGACAGAAGGTGCTCGACATCGGCTGCGGCTGGGGCGGCATGGCGCTCTACCTCAACCGGGCGGCGGACGTCGACGTGCTCGGAATCACCCTTTCCGAAGAGCAGCTCAAGGTCGCGCGCCGCCGGGCGGAGGAAGCCGGAGTCGCCGACCGGGTCAAATTCCAGCTGATGGACTATCGCAAGGTGCGGGGGCCGTTCGACCGGATCGTCTCGGTCGGCATGTTCGAGCATGTCGGACCGCCTCATTATCTCACCTTCTTCCGCAAGTGCCGCGAGCTGCTCGCCGAGGACGGGGTGATGCTGCTCCATACGATCGGGCGGATGGGCGGCCCCGGCGTCACCGACGCCTGGACGTCAAAATATATTTTCCCCGGCGGCTACATACCGGCCCTGTCCGAGGTGGTGCGGGCGAGCGAGCGGGCCAAGCTGATCGCTGCCGATGTCGAGATGCTGCGACTTCATTATGCCTATACGCTCGAACAGTGGTACCGGCGCCTGACGGACCGGCGGGCGGAGGTCGAGGCGCTTTACGATGCGCGCTTGTTCCGCATGTTCCAATTCTACCTGGCGGGCGCCTTGGTCTCGTTCCGCCACGGCGGCATGATCAACTACCAGGTCCAGTATATCCGCGACCGGCACGCGCTGCCGATCACGCGCGATTATATGGCCGAGGCGGAGCAGCGGCTTCGGGAGGCATGAAAAGGGCGCGGGAAGGTTGCCCCTCCCGCGCCCTGTCTTAACCTTGATAAGCTCAGCCCTGCTGCGGCAGCGCTCCGCGGGCCTGGGCGATGATCGCCCGGAAGGCGTCGCCTTCGTGCATCGCGATGTCGGCGAGGACCTTGCGGTCGAGGTCGACCCCCGCGAGCTTGAGCCCGTGCATGAACTGGCCGTAGGTCAGGCCCTCGGCGCGGACCGCGGCGTTGATGCGCTGGATCCAGAGCGCGCGGAAGCTCCGCTTCTTCACCTTGCGGTCGCGATAGGCGTACTGCCCGGCCTTTTCGACCGCCTGGCGGGCGATCCGGATCGTGTTCTTGCGGCGGCCGTAATAGCCCTTCGCCTGCTCCAGGATCCGCTTATGCTTGGTGCGGGTGGTGGTCCCCCGCTTGATGCGTGCCATGGCTCAAATACTCCTTATTTCAGGCCGTAGGGCGCCCAGAGCTTCACCCGCGCCGTATCGGCGTCGGCGAGAACTTCGGTGCCACGGTTCTGGCGGATGTACTTGGCATTGTGGCTGATCAGGCGGTGACGCTTGCCGGCGACGCCGTGCTTCACCTTGCCCGTCGCGGTGAGCTTGAAGCGCTTCTTCACACCGCTCTTGGTCTTCAGTTTGGGCATTTTCGTCTCCTTGCCGCTTCGAGCGGACGATTGAGAACAGCCACGGCAGCCCTTACCAGCCGGGCGGTTCAGTTCTTCCAAAGATGGAAAGAAGCGGCGCCTATAAGCGGACAAGGGCAGAAAGGCAAGGTCCTCAGCCCCGAAGGGCGCGGGCCTGCTCGACGAGACCCGCCTCCGCCGGGGCGACGCTCCCGGGTCAGTCGAACAGGCTCGACACCGAGGTTTCGTCGGCGATGCGGCGGATGGCTTCCGCGAGCAGGGGAGCGATGGTGAGGATGCGGATCTTGGCCGATCCCGACACCGCCTCGTGAAGGCCGATAGAATCGGTGACGACCAGTTCCTTCAGCTCCGAATTCTCGACGCGGGGGACCGCGCCGCCGGAAAGGACGCCGTGAGTGCAGTAGGCGACCACTTCCTCGGCGCCGGCTTCCTTGAGCGCCGCCGCGGCGTTGCAGAGCGTTCCGGCCGAATCGACGATGTCGTCGACCAGCACGCAGAAGCGGCCGTCGACGTCGCCGATGATGTTCATGACCTCGGTTTC
>DATMJS010000043.1:0-3391 GCA_035553755.1 Allosphingosinicella sp. | reverse complement strand
GAGGAGACCCGGTCGATCATCATGATCGGCGAGATCGGCGGATCGGCCGAGGAGGAAGCGGCCCAGTTCATTGCCGATGAAGCCAGGCGCGGGCGTGCCAAGCCAACTGTCGGCTTCATCGCGGGGCGCACGGCGCCTCCGGGACGCCGAATGGGCCATGCGGGAGCGATCGTCTCCGGCGGTCAGGGCGGCGCCGAGGACAAGATTTCCGCGATGGAGGCGGCTGGAATTCGCGTGTCGCCGAGCCCATCTGAGCTTGGAACCACCCTGACGGCGCTTTTGAAGGGCTGAAGGATAATTGAATGGACCGGCGCGTTCTCCGGATGCGCCGCGGCAAGAAGGCAGATCAGGTGAACATGTTCGGCACAGGCGAACGGGAGGCGCGGCCCAGCTGGGCGCGCGACAACTGGCCGGTCAGCGAACTGGACGAGGTCAATGCGGGTCTCGACCCGACGCTGATGGCGCTGGATGTCGTCCCGAAGGCGCGGGCGGCCGCGGTTGCGGCGGGCAAGTCGGATGCCGACGTGAAGCAGGCCGCCGCGGATTCGATCCGGGCGATGATGCTGATCCGCACCTACCGCGTGCGCGGGCATCTCGCCGCCAACCTCGACCCGCTCGGCCTCGCCAAGCGCGATCTGCCGGCGGACCTTACGCCGGAATTCCACGGTTTCACCGCCGATGCGCTCGACCGTCCGGTCTATCTCGGCGGCGCGCTCGGCTTCGAATATGCGACGGTGCGCGAGATCGTGGCGGTGCTGCGGCGCAATTATTGCGGCAATCTCGGTCTCGAATACATGCACATCAACGACCTCGAGGAGCGGCGCTTCCTCCAGGAGCGGATGGAAGGGCGCGACGCCGAGATCCACTTCACGCCCGAGGGCAAGCAGGCGATCCTCGCCAAGGTGATCCACGCCGAGCAGTGGGAGCGCTTTCTCGCCCGCAAATATGTGGGCACCAAGCGCTTCGGGCTCGACGGCGGGGAATCGATGGTCCCGGCGCTCGAAAGCGTGATCAAATATGGCGGCCAGTACGGCGTGCGCGAGATGGTGATCGGCATGGCCCATCGCGGCCGCCTCAACGTCCTCGCCAACGTCATGGCCAAGCCCTACCGCGCCATCTTCAACGAATTCGCCGGCGGATCGGCCAATCCCGAGGATGTCGGCGGCTCGGGCGACGTCAAATACCATCTCGGCACTTCGTCGGACCGCGCGTTCGACGACATCGAGGTGCATATGTCGCTGGTGCCGAACCCCAGCCACCTCGAGGCGGTCGATCCGGTCGTGCTGGGCAAGGCGCGCGGCGTCCAGATGCAGCGAGGCGATGTCGACGGCAGCCAGGTGCTTCCGGTGCTGCTCCACGGCGATGCGGCCTTTGCGGGGCAGGGCATCGTCGCCGAATGTTTCGGCTTTTCAGGGCTCCCCGGCTATGCGACCGGCGGGACTCTCCACTTCATCATCAACAATCAAGTGGGCTTCACCACCAGCCCCCAATTCGCGCGCTCCTCGCCTTATCCGTCCGATATCGCCAAGAGCGTGCAGGCGCCGATATTGCACGTCAACGGCGACGATCCGGAAGCAGTCACGTTCGCCTGCAAGCTCGCCATCGAATACCGCCAGCGGTTCAACCGCGACATCGTCATCGACATGTGGTGCTACCGCCGCTTCGGCCACAATGAGGGTGACGAGCCCAGCTTTACCCAACCGCTCATGTATGCCGCGATCCGCCAGCACCCGCCGGTGTCGGAGATTTACGGCGCTCGGCTGGTTCGCGAGGGCGTGATCGACCAGGGCTGGATTGACGAGCAGGTGAGCCAGTTCACCAGGTTGCTCGAAGGGGAGTTCGAGGCAGCCAGATCCTACCTCCCCAACAAGGCCGACTGGTTCGAGGGGCGCTGGTTGGGCTTCAACAAGCCCGCCACTCCGGAGACCGAGCGGCGCAACGTCCGGACCTCGGTCGATCCCGACCATGTGCGGGCGATCGGAGAGGTGCTGACGACGGTCCCCGACGGCGTGAATGTACACAAGACGCTGCAGCGCATCCTCGATGCCAAGCGCGAGATGTTCGGCACAGGCAAGGGCTTCGACTGGTCCACCGCCGAAGCGCTCGCCTTCGGCACCCTGATCCGCGAAGACTATAACGTGCGCCTGTCGGGCCAGGACAGCGGCCGCGGCACCTTCAGCCACCGTCACACCGTCTGGGTCGATCAGACCAGCGGCGGCAAATATATCCCCCTCACCCATGTCGAGGGCGGCGGCCGCTTCGAGGTGCGGGATTCTCCGCTCTCCGAATTCGGCGTGCTCGGCTTCGAATATGGTTATGCGAGCTCGGACCCGCGCACGCTTGTGCTGTGGGAGGCGCAGTTCGGCGATTTCGCCAACGGCGCGCAGGTGATCATCGACCAGTTCATAGCGGCGGGCGAGGCCAAGTGGCTTCGCGCCAACGGCCTGGTGATGCTGCTCCCGCACGGCTATGAGGGGCAGGGGCCCGAGCACAGCTCGGCGCGGCTCGAGCGCTTTCTCCAGCTTTGCGCCGAGGACAATATGCAGGTCGCGAACCTGACTACTCCGGCCAATTATTTCCACATCCTCCGCCGCCAGATGCACCGCGATTTCCGCAAGCCCCTGGTGATCATGACGCCGAAGTCGCTGCTCCGGCACAAGGTGGCCGTGTCCAGCCTTGCCGATTTCACCGGCGAAAGCCACTTCATGCGCATCCTCTCGGACCCGAACGGGCCCGCCGACGCCGACGTGAAGCGGCTGGTGCTCTGCTCGGGCAAGGTAGCCTACGAACTCATTGAAGCGCGCGACAAGGCCGGCGACCGCAACACCTCGATCGTCCGGATCGAGCAGCTCTATCCCTTCCCGTCCGAGCCGCTGACGGCGCGCCTCAAGCGCATGACGAACCTTCAGGAGGTGATCTGGGCGCAGGAGGAGCCGAAGAACAACGGCGGCTGGTTCTTCGTCGAGCCGCATATCGAGCGCTGCCTCGAAGAGGCGGGCACACGTCCGCGCCGCGCCTCCTATGCCGGCCGTGCCGCTTCCGCTTCGCCCGCGACCGGACTTGCGAAACGCCATGCGGAAGAGCAGTCGGCCTTGATCCAGGAAGCGCTAGGCCATAGCGGCAATCAAGCGGCGCAGCGCAAAGCGGGATAGAGAAGAGAATGGCAACCGACGTTACCGTACCCACGCTTGGGGAGTCGATCACCGAGGCTACACTCGGCCAGTGGCTGAAGAAGCCCGGTGAGCCTGTGCGGGCGGACGAGCCGATCGCGAGCCTCGAAACCGACAAGGTCGCCGTCGAAGTGCCCTCGCCGGTCGCGGGCACGATGGGGGATCAACTGGTCGGCGAGGGCGACACGGTCAATGTCGGCGCGGTGATAGCCCGCATCGAG
>DATMJS010000042.1:0-13518 GCA_035553755.1 Allosphingosinicella sp. | reverse complement strand
CCTTGGCCCTGGCTTCGGTGAGGCCGACCGACGCCACCTGCGGGCGCGAATAGGTGCAGCCGGGGATGTTCCAGGTCTCGAACGGGTGCGGCTTCTTGCCCGCGATCGCCTCGACGCAGACCACGCCCGCGTGGCTCGCCTTGTGGGCGAGCCAGGGCGGCCCCGTCACGTCGCCGATCGCGTAAATGCCTTCCACGTTCGTCCGGCCGTAGCCGTCGGTGACGATATGGCCGCGGTCCGTCTTCACGCCCAGCTTCTCGAGGCCGATATTCTCGGTGTTGGGGACGATTCCGATGGCGACGATGGCGTGGGAGAATTCCTCCACCGCGCCGCCTTTCAACGTGGCACGGACGCCGGAGCCGGTTGCCTCCAGCTTGTCGACGCCCGAGCTGACATGGATCTTCATCCCCTGCTTGGTGAGCGCCTTCATCATGAAGGCGGAGACGTCCGCATCCTCGACGGGGAGGATCCGGTCGAGCATCTCGACTATGGTCACCTCGGCGCCCATGTCCGAATAGAAGCTTGCGAACTCGACCCCGATCGCTCCCGATCCGATCACCAGCAGCTTCGACGGCATCTCCTTGGGCACCATGGCGTGGCGGTAGGTCCAGATGCGGTTGCCGTCGGCCTTGGCGAACGGCAGGTCG
Source organism: Allosphingosinicella sp. (assembly GCA_035553755.1). GTDB lineage: Bacteria > Pseudomonadota > Alphaproteobacteria > Sphingomonadales > Sphingomonadaceae > Allosphingosinicella. The sequence continues at coordinate 12,871 of DATMJS010000042.1, read as the reverse complement.
CGGGCCCGGGCCCCGGTCGCGACGATGATGTGCTTGGCCCGAAGGTCGGTATCCTTGCCTTCCTTGCCGACCCTCAGCGTCCCCTTGCCGGTGATCGTCCCCTCGCCTTCGACCACGGTCACCTTGTTCTTCTTCATCAGGCCCTTGACGCCCATGTTGAGCTGGCCGGCCACCTTGCGGCTGCGCTCAACTATGGCGGCAAGGTCGAACGACACCTTCTCGGCGCTAAGCCCGTAGGCGGAGGCGTGGGTCAGATAATGGTTGATCTCGGACGTCCGCAGCAGCGCCTTGGTCGGGATGCACCCCCAGTTGAGGCAGATGCCGCCCAGCTTCTCGCGCTCGACTATCGCGGTCTTCAGCCCAAGCTGGCTCGCCCGGATCGCCGCGACATAGCCGCCGGGCCCGGAGCCGAGGACGATGAGGTCGTAAGTGTCAGCCACATTCAACTCCTGAAGGGGCGGGTCAGCGGTTGGACCAGTTGAAGAAGGTCCAGGCGAAAAGGGTCAAGCCGATGAAGATGGGGAGGGAGAAGAGCAGGCCGGGCGAGCCCTTGAGAGGAGCGATCGTGCCCCAGGCGGCCGCGCTCGTGCCCCAGACGCCGGTCGGGCCGCCGAAGATCATCGGCACCGCGAAGGCGGCGACCGCACCCAGCAGCGCGGCTTTGAGGAGCTCCATCTCAGGCCAGCATCGCCAGCGGCGCTTCGACGAGGCGCTTGAACGCCTGCATGAGGCGCGCGCCGTCGGCGCCGTCGATGGCGCGGTGGTCGAAGCTTCCGGTCGCGCTCATCACGGTCGCGATCTGCAGGCTGTCGTTGACGACCCAGGGCCTCTTCTCGCCAGCGCCGATCGCCATGATCATCGCCTGCGGCGGGTTGATCACCGCGTCGAACTGCGAAATCCCGAACATCCCCATATTAGAAAGGCTCGCCGTCCCCCCCTGATATTCGTGCGGCTGGAGCTTATTGTCGCGGGCGCGGGCGGCAAGGTCCTTCATCTCGGCGGCGATCATCGAGACCGGCTTCGAGTCCGCGCCGACGATGATCGGGGTGATGAGGCCGCCCGGGATCGACACTGCGACCGAGATGTCGGCACGGCTATATTTGAGGAGCTGGTCGCCGGCAAAGGAGACGTTGCATTCGGGCACCTCGATCAGCGCCGCAGCCAGCGCCTTGATCAGGAGATCGTTGACCGAGAGCTTGATTCCGCGGCTTTCCAAGCCCTTGTTGAGCTCGCCACGGAGCTTGAGCAGAGCGTCGAGCTGGATGTCGACCGTGAGGTAGATGTGCGGAACCTGCTGCTTGGATTCGGTGAGCCGGCGCGCGATCGTCTTGCGCATGTTCGAAAGCTTGACGGCTTCGTGCGGGATATTGGTATCGGCGGGGGCCGCTGGCGCGGCTTGAGGCGCAGGAGCCGCAGCCGGCGCAGCGGCAGGCTTCATGGCGCCGCCGGCCGCTGCGTCGATGTCGGACTTGACGATGCGTCCGCCGGGACCGGAGCCGGTGAGAGTGGAAAGATCGACGCCCTTCTGCTCGGCAAGGCGCCGCGCAAGCGGGCTGGCTTTGATCCGATCGCCGCTGTCGCCGCGCGGCTGGGGTGAAGGCTGGGCAAGCGGCGCGTCTTCCCTGGGGCTCGCTCCATAGCCTTTAACTTCCGGCGGAGGGGCCGGCGCCTTGGCCGCATCGTTCGCGGCCGGCTGTTCCGTGGGGGCTGGCGCCGCCGATCCGGCGTCTTCGCCCTCACCCGCGATAATCGCGATGACGGTGCCGACCTTCACCTCGTCCGTACCTTCGGGGACGAGGATCTGGGCGATGGTGCCCTCGTCAACCGCCTCGAACTCCATGGTCGCCTTGTCGGTCTCGATCTCGGCAAGGAGATCGCCTGCCGCGACCGTATCGCCCTCCTTCACAAGCCATTTCGCGAGCGTGCCTTCCTCCATAGTGGGAGATAAAGCGGGCATCTTGAGTTCGATGGGCATGGAGCTTTCCTGTGCGGATGGGCTGGAGCCGTCCAAACAGCAAATCGAGGGGCCGGGTCAAGGGTCCCGCTTGCGCGGCGCGTCGATCTGAAGCACGAGTGACGCGAAGGGGAGCGGCATGCGGGTATATCTGGTCGTGATCGACGAGACGCAGGAGGCGAAGGCGGCCTTGCGCTTCGCCGCACGCCGCGCCGCCCGCACCGGCGGCAACGTCGAGATCCTGGCGCTCATTCCGCAACAGGAGTTCGTCGAATGGGGCGGCGTCCAGGCGGCGATCGAGGAGGAGGCACGGCTCCGCGCCGAAGCCGCGGTGCTCGAAGCTTCGGGTGCGATTGTCGAGGAAGCGGGCGTTCGCCCATCGATCACCGTCCGCCAGGGCGATCCGGTGAAAGCCGTCAGTGAACTTCTGAAGGAGCGCGACAATATTGCCGCTCTGGTGCTGGGCGCCGCTCCGGAAGGAAGCCCGGGGCCGCTGATCGCTCATTTCACCGCGATAGCCGGGACGCTCCCCTGCCTGCTGATGATCGTGCCCGGCAACCTCAGCGACGAAGCGCTGGACCGGCTATCCTAAGCGGGCGGCGATCCGCTTGACGAGGGCGACGCAGCCCTCGACATCTTCCTGCGTGAAGCGGGCCCGGCTCGGGCTGTCGAGATCGAGGACGCCGATCAGACGCCCCTCATGAACTACCGGCACCACCAGCTCCGAAGCCGAAGCGCTGTCGCAGGCGATGTGGCCTGGAAAGGCATGGACATCCTCGACACATTGCGGCTCCACGGCGGCGGCGGCGGTGCCGCACACTCCCTTGCCGAATGGAATGCGGATGCAGGCGGCGCGGCCCTGGAACGGCCCCAGCACCAGCTCGCCGCCTAGATTGCGGTAAAAGCCGGCCCAGTTGAGGTCCGGAAGTTGCTCCCACAGCAAAGCCGAGATGTTCGCCATATTGGCGATCGCGTCCGGCTCGCCGGCAGTGAGCGCGTCGGCGGCGTCGATCAGCTGACGATATAGCTCGGCCTTGTCGGCCGCTTCGATCCTGAATTCGTACATTCTAGTCGATCCTCGGCTTGGCCCGTGCCTGCTTGACGCCGCCGCGCTGCTTCTTCGCATCGACCCGCTTCGCCTTGGCGGTGCGGCTGGCCTTGGTCTTGATGCGCTTGGGCTTGCTCAGATGGGCCTTCGCGATCAGTTCCGCCAGCCTTGCCCGCGCATCTTGGCGGTTTGCTTCCTGGGTGCGGTAGCTGCGCGCGGTGATCACAATCTCTCCCGCGCCGGTCATCCGGCTTCCAGCCAGCGACTTCAGCCGTTCGTAGACCGGCGGCGCGAGGCCGAGCTTGAAGATGTCGCACCTCAACTGGCAGGCGGTCGCGACCTTGTTGACGTTCTGACCGCCGGGGCCGCTGGCGGCGAGAAACCTCTCCTCGAGCGCCTCCTCGGGCAGCAGGTAAGGCTCAGGGTTCGACATCGCCAAAGCCCGCATTGACGAAGGTCGGCGGCAGCGGGGCATTTGCCTCGACGGGCTCCTTGCCGTCCCGCTCCATCCTGAGCGACAGAGCGTGGAGCAGCATCGGCCCGCGCCCGCGGCCGTAGACCGGATCGCCCGAAATCGGAAAGCCGATCCCTTCCGCTGCATGGACGCGAAGCTGATGGGTTCGGCCGGTCTCGGGCGTAAACAGGATCGCCGCACGCCCATCCTTCACCGCCAGCTTGCGCCAATGGCTGACGGAAGGCTTGCCCTTTGGATCCGGGACGATCCGCCAGCCGTCTTTGGCCGTCGAAGTCTTGCCGAGCGGCAGAGCGATGCTTCCTTCCTCGCCTTCAGGCACGCCGTCGAGCACCGCCAGATAGGTTTTAACGACCTTCTTCTCCTCGAAGGCCCGCTGAAACCGCTTGTGCGCCTTGGGGTTGCGGGCAAGCAGCAGGCAGCCGCTGGTGTCCCGGTCCAGCCGGTGGACAGGCGTAGGCTCGCGCTGGAAGCCGAAGCGAAAATGGGAGAGATAATCCTCAAGACTCTCCGGTGTCTGGGAGCCCGGGTGCACCGCCAGTCCCGCCGGCTTGTCTATGACGATAGCCTCGCCGTCTATGAAGAGGATGTATTTTTCCCACATGAGCTTGCCCTGCCATGACTGTGGCGGATGCGCAACGACCGAGACAATTCCAAGAGATTCAGCCTCTTAACACCTAATTAACCTTTTAACTTCATTTATTGCTGCGTTAACGAAGGTTACCGGCTTGTCCACGAGCGAGTGGGAGCGGGGCGAAGAGAAGGGGGTAGACTCTCATGCGTGTACTGCTGATCGAAGACGAGCCGACGACCGCGAAGAGCATCGAGCTGATGCTCACCAACGAAGGCTTCAACGTCTATACCACCGACCTTGGCGAGGAGGGCCTGGACCTCGGCAAGCTGTACGATTACGACATCATCTGCCTCGACCTCAACCTGCCGGACATGCACGGCTACGACGTGCTGAAGAAGCTGCGTGCGGCCAAGGTCGGCACTCCGGTCCTTATTCTTTCCGGCATCGGCGAGATGGACAGCAAGGTCCGCGCGCTTGGTTTCGGCGCCGACGATTATGTCACCAAGCCTTTCCATCGCGACGAACTGGTCGCCCGCATCCACGCGGTCGTGCGCCGCTCCAAGGGGCACAGCCAGTCGGTCATCCGGACCGGCAAGCTGGCCGTGAACCTGGACGCGAAGACAGTCGAGGTCGACGGCGCCCGCGTCCATCTCACCGGCAAGGAATATGCGATGCTGGAGCTCCTCTCGCTCCGCAAGGGCACCACGCTCACCAAGGAAATGTTCCTCAACCACCTTTATGGCGGGATGGACGAGCCCGAACTCAAGATCATCGACGTCTTCATCTGCAAGCTGCGCAAGAAGCTCTCCTCGGCCTGCAGCGGCGACAATTATATCGAGACGGTCTGGGGCCGCGGCTATGTGCTGCGCGACCCGGAGGAAATCCAGGAGGCTCAAGTCGCCTGAAAGGGTGACGAGTGAAACGGGGGAAGCCGGTGCGGCCATGCCGCGCCGGCTTTTTTTATCCGCACGACGGCCATTGACATAGCTTTGCGACAGGTCCGCCCTAGCATCCATAACGTAGCGAGGATGTTTGGAAGGCAGTGACTGAAGAACCGCATATCCTGCTGGTCGACGACGAACGCGACATAAGGGATCCGCTGGCGGCCTATCTCAGCCGCAACGGCTTTCGCGTGTCCAAGGCGGAAAATGCCGCCGCCGCGCGTCAACTCCTCGCCGCCAAGAATATCGACCTCGTGCTCCTCGACGTGATGATGCCGGGCGAGGACGGGCTTTCGCTCACCGGCCATATCCGCGCGGCCGGCGTCATGCCCATCATCCTGCTCACAGCTCGAACCGAGGAGACGGACCGCGTCGTCGGCCTCGAGATCGGGGCGGACGACTATGTCACCAAGCCCTTCAGCCCGCGCGAGCTGCTCGCCCGGATCAAGGCGGTGCTCCGGCGGGCCGCCAATGGCGGCGGCGAGGTTCGAGCACCGGAGACGGAGAATTACGTCTTCGGCCCTTGGCTCCTGAAAACCGGCGAGCGCGAGCTGGTGGACGAATCCGGCGTTGCGATTCCGCTCTCGACGGGGGAGTTCAACCTTATCCTCGCTTTCGTGACCCATCCGCGGCGCGTGCTCAGCCGCGACCAGTTGCTCGACTACAGCCAGGGACGCGAACTGGCGGCTTTCGAGCGCAGCATCGACAATCATATCAGCCGGCTGCGCAAGAAGATCGAGAAGGACAATTCCGATCCCAAGCTGATCAAGACCGTCTGGGGCGGCGGCTACATGCTCGCCGCGGACGTGCGGCGGCTGTGAGGCGCTTCCTGCCGAGGAGCCTGGTTGGGCAGATCGCGCTCGTCATGGGGCTGGCGCTGCTGGTCGCCCAGGCCGTGAACTTCTACCTGATTCTCAACGACCGGCAGATGCTGAGCCTCGCGCAAAACGAAGGGCCGGCGATCACGCGTTTCGTCAATGTCGCGCTGGAGGTCGCAGCGGCGGCGCCCGCCGAACGGGAGGCGCTGTTGCGCGCCCGCGATGGGCGCGGCCGCTTCTTCCTCGCGTCGAATAGCCTGATCGGCGCCGCCTCCACCCCGCGCGATGCCCGTGTCGAAAGCCGCCTCCGCCAGGCGGCGGCGGATAACGGCCTTCGCATCCGAAACGGGCGCGCGGCGATCAGCGAGCGAGTACCCGACTTCCTCCGGAAGCGCCCGGAGCGGGTGTCCCGCCAGATTCAACTGCTGCTGATGTCGGTCCAGCTCGAGGACGGCAGCTGGCTCAATGCCCGCCTCATCACGCCGCGCCGTGACCCGTGGCTTGCCGCCCGCCTCGCCTTTGCGACCTTCCTCCTCTATGCGATCGTGCTCGGAGCCATGATTCTGATCGCCCGGCGGCTCGCTCGTCCCCTGCGCGACCTCACGGCAGCGGCGCGGCGCTTCGAAGGCCGCAGCGAAGCGCCGACCGTGGAGCCGCGCGGGCCCGCGGACCTCCGCCATGCTATCGAAGCCTTCAACGACATGAACCATCGGCTTGCGGCCCTGCTGGACGAAAAGGACCGGATGCTGGGCGCGATTGGCCATGACCTTCGCACCCCCCTCGCCTCGCTCCGCATACGGGCGGAGAATGTCGAGGCGGACGAGGAAAGGCAGCGCATGATCGCGACCATCGAGGAAATGACGACGATGCTGGACGACACGCTTGTCCTTGCACGCACCGGCCGAGCGCGCGAACCGGCGCGCGCGATCGATGTCACGGCGCTGGCGGATGCGGTCGCTGAGGAGTTTCGCGGCCTCGGCCACTCGGTGACAATGGATAACGGATCGCGCCAGGTCGCGTGCATCCGTCCCAACCTGCTTCGCCGCGCTGTCAGGAACCTCATCGACAATGCCGTCAAATATGGCGGCTCGGCCGAAGTGGCGGTAAGAGATGGCGGCGGCGAACGGGTGGTGATCGAGGTCGCCGACCGCGGGCCTGGAATTCCGGACCTGGAGCTCGCCAACGTGTCGGAGCCCTTCTATCGCCTCGAAGCGTCGCGCAACCGCGAGACCGGCGGCAGCGGCCTCGGCCTCACGATCGTCCGGGCAGTGGCGGTCAACCACGGCGGCGAGCTGAAGCTGGAAAATCGGCCGGGAGGCGGGCTCTCGGCTCGGCTGCTGATCCCCCGCTCATAAGAAAAGGCGGGCCCCGGAGGGCCCATCCTTCCATGCGACACTTGCCGAATAGCTTCAGTTGCCGCGCTGCTGGATGCGCTCGCGCATCTGGGCGCGAGCCTGCTGACGTTCCGCGGCGGTGACGGTGCCGTCGCGGTTGGAATCCAGCCGATCGAAGCGCTGGATCGCCCGCTCGCGGAACTCCGCCTGAGTGACGAAGCCCTTCTCGCCGAACATCCGGCCGCCACGCGCCCCTTCCGGGCCGCCGCGCTGGGCGCGCCGTTCGGTCATTTTCCCGCCCCGCTGCTGGCGGGCCTGCATTTCTTCGCGAGTGACTCGGCCGTCGCGGTTGGCATCAAGCCTCGCGAACTGCTCGTCCGCTTTCTGTACGGCCTCGGCGCGAGTGACTGCGGCGTTGCCGCGGGGTCCCGGCACAGGCTGCGCCGCGGCCATGCCGGAGCAAGCGAGCGCGGCGATACCTCCCGCCATCATCATCTTCTTCATATCTGGTCCTTATTTGCGTGACGGCGTCCCTGCCGCTCTCCGACTTCTCCCCTGCCTCTGTCGCGCAACTTTGTCGGACCGGGAGAAAATTGTCGCAGTCCGTCGCAACATCGATCATCACTCGCTGGAAAGGACGTGAAGGAATGGCAGAAGACCTCCAATCGGCTTTCGAGACCCTGCGCCGGCACGGCCTCGGCCTGCCGGAAGCCACTGAAGATTTCCCATGGGGTCATTCGGCGCTGAAGGTCAGGAACAAGACATTCGTCTTCCTCAACATCGCCGAGGAGGAGCTAAGCTTGTCCGTGAAGCTGCCGGTGAGCCGTGACTTCGCGCTGATCTTCGATTTTGCTGAGCCGACCGGCTATGGGCTCGGCCGGAGCGGCTGGGTGACCGCTCGCTTCCATCCCACGGACGAGCCCGACCTCGACCTCCTGATGCGCTGGATCAGAGAAAGCTATCGCGCCGTCGCTCCCAAAAAGCTGTCGGCGCAGCTTCCTGACTAAGGCTGGATGCAGGGCTTTTCGGGCGGCTTTTGTCCCGGCTGCAAAGCCTTCGTCGCGAGGGCGTAATGCGAGTTCTGCAGCGCGTCGATGTCGCGCGAGCGCCTCAATATCCTGCCGCCAGGGTCGAGGACGAAATGCGCGCCGGCGGGGATAGTGATTTCGCCGGAGCCGTTCGCCATCGCCAGCCTCTCGATCTTTTCGCCGACCTTCACCTCCACCGGCATGGGAAACGGACGGTCGTTGGGAGTCTCCCACCTCAGCTGCAGCCTCTCGCCGCTCCGCTCCGCCACCAAATCCGGCAGCTGCGCTTCACGCAAATATATGTCGAAAAACCAGGTATAGTCTCGCCCGGTCTCCTGATTTACGATCGAGACGAATTCGCTGGTGGACCCGAAGCGGGGCTTGAAGTTGCCCGGCTTCGGGTCGGGCCGGCCGTAGACCAGGCGTCGCGTCGAGGTGAAGAAATCCTCGTCCCCGATAAGCTGGCGCAGCGTGTGGAGCATCAGCGCCGCCTTGCCGTAGATGTCGCCGGATGGACCCTGCTTCTCATGCAAGTAGACCTCCTCGACCGTTCTGCTGCTGCCCGATACGATCGGATAGCAGTTCCTGATCCCCGCCCGGAGGCTGTGGAGCCGGGCGAGATAGCTCATCTGGCCGCCGCGCCATTCGGCGTAGAGGGGCTGCATGTAGGTGCCGAAGCCCTCGTGCAGCCAGAAGTCGTCGGCATCGGCATAGGTCAGCTGATTGGCGAACCATTCGTGGGCGAATTCATGCTGGAACAGCCAGTCGAAGCCATAGGCGTCCCTGACATAGCCGTTGCCGTAGGCGTTGATGGTCTGGTGCTCCATTCCGAGATGGGGAGTTTCAACGACGCCCATCTTTTCATCGCCGAACGGATAGGGGCCGATCACCGCCTCGAAGAAGTCGAGCGTTGGAGCGAACTCCTCGAACAGCATTTTCGCCTCCGCGCCGCGCTCCGGCAGATGCCAGAAGTGCATTGGAATGCTGTTGCCGAAGCGGCTCTGGTACCGCCCCTCCAGATGCGCATAAGGTCCGACGTTGAGCGCGATCGCGTAGTTGTTGGGATTCTTGATCCGCCAATCGAAGGTCCGCCGCCCGTCGCGCAATTCGCGCACCCCCTGCAGCACGCCGTTCGCCGGCGCCGACAGGCCGGCTGGAACGGTGATATGGATATCTGCCAGCGCTGGCTCGGCGAGAGGATTGTCGATGCAGGGCCAGAGGAGGTCGCAGCCCTGGACCTGGACGGCGGTCGCTACATAGGGAGCGCCGCTAGGGCTTTTGGACCAGACGAAGCCGGCGTCCCAAGGCGCGTTCGCCGCCACGTGGGGCGTACCGCCATAAGCGATCCGGATGCTGAGCCTGTCGCCCGCGCCGACGGGCTGCGGCAGGCTGAACTGCAACTGGCCTTCAGGATTGGACCATTGCCCTGCGGCCAGCGCCCTTCCATTGACGCTGATCGCCGTCACCGGGAGATTGCGGTCGAGGTCCAGAGCAAAGGAAGTGAGCCGCTCCCTCGCAGTGAAGTCGAGCGTCGCGACGCCCCTGATCTGATAAGTGGCTGGAAGCACTTCGATGGCCAGGTCGAGCTTGTCGAACCGCACTGCACGTTGCCAAGCGCTTATCGGCAGGGCGGAAGCACGGGTCCGGCCGGTGATTTCGGGAAAACCCGGCTTCGGGGCTTGGCCGGACGCACTCGACGCAGCCGCCAAAGCGAGCGCGGACGCGATCCCGAGCAGGCAGTTCTTCAATTCGTCTCTCCCGCTTGCACTTCTGCCGGGGAGGCAGGACCGCGCCAAGCCCCTTCTCAGCTCGCATCTTAACATCAGTAAAATTGCTGCAGCGCAGCAACCAGTCCGCTATGGCCTGCGTTCTGGTGAAGAGAGCAGGAGAATGGCCGTTCGCATTTCTACATTATCGAGACTGCTGAAACCCCGGCCACCGACGCGTTTGCGGCCGGCAGCCGCCAACCGGTTGGCCGATCTCGGGGCATTCGGGTCCAATCCTGGCAATCTGCTTGCCCGCTTCTATCGGCCCAAGGAACTGCTCCTTCCCGCGCCGCTGGTAGTCGTGCTCCATGGCTGCACGCAGGATGCTGCGTCCTACGACCAGGGCTCCGGCTGGTCGCGGCTGGCGGACCGGTACGGCTTCGCACTGCTTTTCCCCGAGCAGCAACGGCTGAACAACCCGAACCTGTGCTTCAACTGGTTCCGCCCCGAAGACACGGTGCGGGATTCGGGCGAGGCCGCGTCGATCCGGCAGATGATAGGCAAAATGACCGAGGACCACCCGATCGATCCTGCGCGCATATTCGTCACCGGCCTGTCGGCCGGCGGCGCGATGACCTCGACGATGCTCGCTACCTATCCCGAACTGTTCGCGGGCGGCGCGATCATCGCCGGCATCGCCTATGGCTGCGCCGGCAGCGTCGGCGAAGCGTTCCAGTGCATGGCGGGAAGCGGGCGCACCCCCGCGACTACGCTCGGCGAAAATGTCAGGCGCGCCTCGAACCATCAGGGCCCCTGGCCGCGCGTGTCTGTGTGGCACGGCACCGCCGATCCCACCGTCACCGCCAGCAACGGCGAGGATATCGTCCGCCAGTGGCTCACCGTACACCGCCTCCGCGCCAAGCCGCATCTGGTGGAGAATGTAGACGGCTATCCGCACCGCGTCTGGCAGGACAAAGAAGGACGCGCGGCGGTCGATCAATATGAGATCACCGGCATGGGCCACGGCACCCCGCTTGCGCCTGGAAAAGGCAAAGGCCGCAGCGGACAGGCGGGACCGCACATGCTGGACGCGGCCATTTCGTCGACCGACCGGATCGCGGCCTTCTGGGGAATAGCGGACGGAAAGGCCGGCTAGCGCTGGAGCGGCAGCTCGCGCTGATCGGGCTCGAAGCGATTCCAGCCGTTGGGGCCCAGCCGCTCAAGCGGCCGGAAACGCGCCTTATAGGCCATGCGCGGCGAATCCTCGACCCAATAGCCCAGATAAACATAGGGAAGCCCCGCCCGCGCCGCGCGGAGGATATGGTCGAGGATGATGTAGGTGCCCAGGCCCTGCCGCGTCGCGTCATTGGGTTCGAAGAAGCTGTAGATCATCGAGAGGCCGTCGCCCTGCTGATCGGTGAGGCAGGCGCCGACGAGCCGGCCGGGACGCCCGTCAGTGGAGGGCTCGCGATATTCGACGAGGAAGGTCTTGACCGGGCTTTGCTCGACCATGTCGGCAAAGTCGTTCTCGTCCATGTCGACCATGCCGCCGCCGGGATGGCGGGCATGCAGGTAGCGGCGGAGGAGCTCATATTGCTCCTCGGTCGTCCACGGTTTGCAGGCGGTGACTTCAAGGTCCGCATGGCGGCGGATCAGCTTGCGCTGGGTCGCGCTCGGCTGGAATTCGCCCGCGACCACTCGGACCGAAATACAGGCCGAGCAGTCGAGGCAGCTTGGGCGGTAGGCAACGCCCTGGCTGCGGCGGAAGCCGATGCGTCCGAGCGCGTCGTTGAGCTCGGTCGCATGCTGCCCGGTCAGTTCGGTGAAGACCTTCCGCTCCGTCTTGCCGGCCAGATAGGGACAAGGCGCGGGTGTCGTCACGAAGAAGCGGGGAAAGCGAAAAGGTGCGCTCACTGTTACTCCGCCAGGAAAAGCCAGCTTCAGCTACAACGATCCTTATGGGCGGTTGGTGCCATGTTGGAAAGGCGCGGACGCGACGAAATGCGCCGCCGACGCCGAACTGTGTCAGCGCGGGACGATCTTAATGGATGTCGACCGGATGGACGCTGAAGCCCTCATGCTCGATCTCGGCGATCAGCCGCGCGAGATGCTCCTTGTCGCGGGCCTCGCATTCGATGTCGATGAAGGCGTCCTTGGCGGGCAGCGGCGTGAAGATGCGCTGGTGGTAGACCTCGACGATGTTGATCTGGTGCTTGTCGAACAGCTTCACCACCGCAAACAGCGCTCCCGGCCTATCCTGGATCTGGATTCGGAGCCGCGCCATCCGCCCTGAACGGGCAAGGTCGCGAAGCAGCACGGTCGCCAGCAGCCGTGTGTCGATATTGCCGCCGGTGATGACGAACCCGACTTTTTTGCCTTTCAGCCGCTCCGGATGAGTGAGGAAGGCCGCAAGGCCCGCGGCGCCCGCGCCTTCGGCCACGGTTTTCTCGATCTGGAGGAGCAGGCTGACCGCCGTTTCCATATCCCTCTCCGGCACCAGCAATATCTCGTCGACCAAGCCGCGGATGATGCCGGCGGTGAGGCTGCCCGGCGTCTTGACCGCGATACCCTCCGCGATCGTATCGCCGGCGGAGGGGAGCTGCTTGCCCGTGACGCTGCAATACATTGAAGGGTAAAGCTCGGCCTGTACGCCGATCAGCTCGATGCCGGGCTTTAGCGCCCGCGCCGCGATGCCCATGCCCGAAATAAGACCGCCGCCGCCGATCGGGACCACCAAAGTCTCGATCTCAGGCGCCTGCTCGAGCATCTCCAGCGCGACGGTGCCCTGTCCGGCGATCACATCCCGGTCATTGAACGCGTGGACGAAGGTGAGGCCTTTCTCCTCGGCGATTTCACAGGCTTTTTCGTAGGCTTCGTCGAAGATGTCGCCGTGGAGGACGATGGCCGCGCCGTGGCCTTCGGTCTGCATCACCTTGATGGTGGGGGTCGGCCGCGGCATGACGATGGTGGCGGGAACGCCGAGGCGACGGGCATGG
>DATMJS010000041.1:0-10884 GCA_035553755.1 Allosphingosinicella sp. | reverse complement strand
AACCTGCCGGTGCGCTTCGCGATGGACCGGGCGGGGCTGGTCGGCGCGGACGGGGCCACCCATGCGGGAAGCTTCGATCTCGCCTATCTCTGCACGCTTCCCAATTTCACGGTGATGGCCGCGGCCGACGAGGCCGAGCTCTGCCACATGATTCACACCATGGCGCTCCACGATGAGGGGCCGATCGCGGTGCGCTACCCCCGCGGCAACGGCACCGGCGCGGCGCTGCCGGAGGTTCCGCAGCGGCTGGAGATCGGCAAGGGCCGCATCGTCCGCGAAGGCAAGAAGGTCGCGATCCTGTCGCTGGGCACGCGGCTGGAGGAGGCGCTGAAGGCGGCCGAAGCGCTGGAGGTGAAGGGGCTTTCGACCACCGTCGCCGACCTCCGCTTCGCCAAGCCGCTCGACGAGGAGCTGATCCGGCGCCTGCTCACCAGTCATGAGGTGGCGGTGACCGTCGAGGAGGCGGCGGTCGGCGGCTTCGGCGCGCATGTGCTGACGCTGGCGAGCGACGAGGGGCTGATCGACGCGGGCCTGAAGCTGCGCACCATGCGGTTGCCCGATATCTTCCAGGACCAGGACAAGCCCGAGAAGCAATATGAGGAAGCGGGGCTCGATGCGGCTGCGATCGTCGACACGGTGCTGAAGGCGCTCCGCATCAACAGAGCCGGATTCCACGAGGGCGCGCGGGCCTAGAATGCAAAAGCCGCCGGAAATCCGGCGGCCCTGCGGTGGATCAAGCCGGCCGTCGCTTAGACGATGACGGCGGCCAGGATCACGAACTGAGCGGCGATGGACACGAAGGTCGCGGCCGCTTTTTCGGCGATTGCCATGTCATTTCTCCTGGTTGCAAGGATCGGAGCCCCGTGCTCCGCGGGGGTATTTGTTACGGGCGCGAGCTATTCTCAATCGCAAAGATAGACATAACAGATGCAAAAACTGCAACTGCTTCTGCTTCCCCGATGTAGCGGCTATGCGACGCGGATGGCTAAGGCGCGTGTAGACCAGCTCCTTGTGGATAGGGGACTCGCCGAGAGCAGGGCCAAGGCGCAGGCGCTGATCCTGGCGGGGCTGGTCTATTCGGGTGAACGGAAGATCGACAAGGCCGGACAGGCGCTGGCGGCGGACGCGCCGCTGGAGGTCCGCGGGCGCGAGCATCCCTGGGTTTCGCGGGGCGGGATCAAGCTTGCTCATGCGCTCGACCATTTCGGGCTTGACGTGGCGGGCGCGGTCGCGCTCGACGTGGGCTCCTCCACCGGCGGCTTCACCGACGTGCTGCTGCAGAAGGGGGCTGCGAAGGTGTTCGCCGTCGATGTCGGCACCAATCAGCTCGCCTGGAAGCTGAGACAGGACCCCCGTGTCGCCGTTCATGAGCAGACCAACGCCCGCTACCTCACGAAGGAGATCGTCACCGAAGCCGTGGACATCATCGTCTGCGACGCAAGCTTCATCGGCCTTGCCAAAGTGCTCGACAAGGCTCTGGACTTCGCCACGCCCGGCGGGCGCCTCATCGCGCTGGTGAAGCCGCAGTTCGAAGCGGAGCGGCACGAGATCGGCAAGGGCGGCGTCGTACGGGACCCAGCAGTACATGCGCGGGTCTGCGATGAAGCAGCGGACTGGCTGTGCTCGCGTGGCTGGACTGTTGAGGGGGTGACGCAAAGCCCGATCACCGGCCCCGAGGGGAACGTGGAGTTCCTGCTGGCGGCCAGGCGTGAACGCGCCGCTGAGACGGATATGCGACAAATTGATACAAACTAAGGACTGTATCGAGGTCCCAGCGGGCCCTACAAGGCGCGGTTTTCAAGGATCATGACAGGCAGTAGAGTGCGTTTCCGTCTCGTTTCACTGATCGTGCCGGCATTCCTTGCCGCCTGCAGCGGCGGCGAGGGCAAGGAGCGCGACCGCCCGCCGCCGCTGGTGAAGACCGAGCCCGCCGCCGCGATGCGCTTCGTCGAGCGGATCGAAGCGGTCGGCACCGCGCGCGCCAACGAGCAGGTGACCTTGTCCGCGCCGGTCACCGAACGGATCGTTCGCCTCGGTTTCGACGACGGCGCCTTCGTGCGGGGCGGCCAGGTGGTGGCGGTGCTCGCGCAGGGGCAGGAGACGGCGCAACTTTCCGAAGCGCAGGCGCGGGCGGGAGAGGCGCAGCAGCAGCTGGCGCGGATAGAGGCTCTGAAAAGCCGCGGCTTCGCCACCCAAAGCAGCCTCGACGCGCAGCGGGCGCAGGCGGCGCAGGCGCGCGCCCAGGCCGCCGGAGCGCAGGCGACGATCAGCGACCGGGTGGTGAGGGCGCCTTTCTCCGGCTGGGTCTCGCTTCGCAATATCTCCCCGGGGGCGGTGGTGAACGCCGGGGGCGAGATCGCGACGATCAGCGATCTTTCCATGATCAAGCTGGATTTCTCCGTGCCCGAGACGATGCTGTCGGTGCTTCGGCCGGGGCTCACCATCGAGGCGCGCTCGGCCGCCTATCCGGACCAGCCCTTCCGGGGGCAGATCGCGACTATCGATCCGGTAATCGACCCCAATACCCGCGCGGTTTCGGTCCGCGCGCGGCTTCCCAATCCCGACCGCAAGCTCAAGCCCGGTATGCTGCTGACCGTCGGCATCGAAACCGCGCCGCGCCTGTCGCTGTCGGTGCCGGAGCTGGCGGTTGTGGGCGAGGGCGATAACCGCTTCGTCTATGTGGTGGACAAGGGCACGGCGAAGCGCGCCCCCGTCCGCACCGGCGTGCGGTCGAACGGCCGCATCGAAATAATAGAGGGGCTGCAGCCGGGCCAGCAGGTCGTCACCGAAGGCGTGGTGAAGCTCGCCGACGGCATGAAGGTGAGACTGGCCGACGGGCCGGGCGCCGGACGCGGCAAGGGCGCGGGGAAAGCCGCGAAGGGCGACTAGGATGCAGCTTTCGGACCTGTCGGTTAAGCGGCCGGTATTCGCCGCCGTCGTCGCGATCCTGCTGGCGGTGGTCGGCCTCGTCGGCTTCCTGAGCCTGTCCGTTCGCGAATATCCGGACGTCGATCCGCCCGTGGTGTCCGTCCAGACCACCTATACCGGCGCGGCGGCCAGCGTGGTCGAAAGCCGCATCACCCAGGTGCTGGAAGATCGCCTGTCGGGCGTCGAAGGGCTGCAGACGATCACTTCGCGCTCGCGCGACGGCCAATCGGACATAACCATCGAATTCACCCCCGGCCGCGACGTCGACGTTGCCGCCAATGACGTGCGCGACCGCATTGGCAGCGCCGCCCAGGACCTGCCCGAGGAAGCGCTGGCGCCGCAGGTGCGCAAGGTGGACGCGGACGCCTCCCCGATCCTGTTCCTGGTCTTCTCCAAACCCGGCTGGAGCCAGCTCGAGCTCAGCGACTATATCGACCGCAACGTGGTCGACCGCTTCTCCTCGATCGATGGGGTGGCGCGGGTGTTCATCGGCGGCGAGGCCAGGCCGGCGATGCGGGTGTGGCTGCAGCCGGAAAGGCTGGCCGCCTTCAGCCTGACGCCGGGCGACGTCGAAAGCGCGCTGCGCAGCCAGAATGTCGAGCTTCCCGCCGGCCGGCTCGAATCGCAGTCGCAGAACGTCACGCTTCGCGTCGACCGGCCCTTCACCACAGCCCAGCAATTTTCGCAGCTCGTGGTCGGGCGGGGCGGCGACGGCTATCTGGTCCGCCTGGGGGACATCGCGCGCGTCGAGCAGGGGCCGGAAAATCCCTATTCCGCGTTCCGTACCAACGGCGTCTCGGCGGTCGGGCTCGGCATCGTCCGCCAATCGGGCGCCAACACGCTGGCTGTGGCCGAGGCCGCCAAGGACATGGCCGACCGAATCCGCCCGACGCTCCCCGAAGGCATGGAAGTGATCGTCGGATCGGACGAATCGCAGTTCATCAGCCGCGCCATCACCAAGGTGTGGGTGACTCTGGCAGAGGCGGCAGTGCTGGTGGTGGCGGTGATCTTCCTCTTCCTCGGCAGCTGGCGTGCGACCCTTATCCCGGCGGTGACGGTGCCGCTCTGCCTGCTTGCGAGCTTCGCGGTGCTGTGGATGTTCGGCTTCTCGATCAACCTCCTCACCTTGCTCGCCATGGTGCTGGCGATCGGTATCGTCGTCGACGACGCCATCGTCGTGCTCGAAAACATTTATCACCGGATCGAAGAGGGCGAACCGCCGCTCGCCGCCGCTTATGCCGGCGCTCGCCAGGTCGGTTTCGCGATCGTCTCGACCACCCTGGTCGTGTGCGCGGTGTTCGTGCCGGTGATGTTCATCACCGGCCAGACGGGCCTCCTGTTCCGCGAGCTCGCGGCGGCTATGATCGGCGCGATCGCCTTTTCCGGATTCCTCGCGCTGAGCCTCGCGCCGATGCTCTGCTCCAAGCTGCTCCGGCGCGAGGAGCGGCGCGGCATGGCCGCCTGGCTGGACGAAAGGTTCCGCAGGATCGAGGCGCGTTACGCCGGCGGGCTAGACCGGGTGCTGACCAGGCCCGCGCTTCCGCTGGCGGCGCTGGCGCTGTTCCTTGCTGCCGCCGGCGCCCTGTTCCTGACGCTGAAGTCGGAGCTGGTGCCGGCGGAGGATGTAGGCATCCTCTCCGCCAACCTTAGCGCGCCCGAAGGCACCGGATACGAAGCGATGGACCGCTACATGCTCGACGCGCAGGGAAGGCTGCTGCAACTAACCGAAGAAGGCGCGGTGCGCGCCATCATAGCCCGAACGCCAGGCGGCTTCGGCCCCAGCGACGATTTCAATTCCGGCACCTTCATCATCTTCCTGAAACCGTGGGAAGAGCGGGAGCAGACCACCCAGGAGGTGGTGACGCAGGTCAACAGAATTCTTGGCCAGCTGCCGGCGGTGCGCGGCAACGCCTCGGTGCGCTCCTCGATCGGCGGGCGCGGGCGCGGCCAGCCGGTCAGCTTCGTGATCGCGGGCGGCAGCTACCAGGATCTCGCCCGCGCCCGCGACCGCATCCTCGCGGCGGCGGCCGACAATCCGGGCATCGTCAATCTCGACAGCGATTATAAGGAAACCAAGCCACAGCTTCGGATCGAAGTCGACACGACCCGCGCCGGAGACCTCGGCGTGTCGGTTGCAGACGTCAGCCAGGCGCTGCAAAGCCTGCTCGGCTCGCGCCGCGTCTCGACCTATGTGGACCGGGGCGAGGAATACCGGGTGGTCGTCCAGGCCGAAGCCTCGTCCCGGGCCACCGAAGCCAGCCTCGGCTCGATCCATGTCCGCAGCCGCGCCGGCGAGCTCATCCCGCTCACCAACCTCGTCAAGGTGCGCGAGACCGCGGGAGCGCGCGATCTCGGCCGCTACAACAAGCTGCGCGCCATCACTCTTTCGGGCGGTCTCGCCCCCGGCTATTCCCTCGGCGAAGCCCTGGATTTCCTGGAGCAGGAGGCGGCGAAAGCGCCGGAAGTGACGGCGATCGGCTATCGCGGCGAGAGCCAGGCATTCCGCGAGGCCGGGAGCTCGATCTGGATCGTTTTCGCGCTCACCATCCTCGTCGTCTACCTGCTGCTCGCCGCCCAGTTCGAAAGCTTCGTCCACCCGGCGGTGATCATCACCACTGTGCCGCTCGCGGTCGGAGGCGGCGTGCTGGGGCTGGCGGCGATGGGGCAGACGCTCAACCTCTACAGCCAGGTCGGGATCGTCATGCTGGTGGGGCTTGCCGCCAAGAACGGCATTCTGATCGTCGAATTCGCCAACCAGTTGAGGGATGCCGGGCGCGACATAGGAACCGCGATACGGGAAGCTTCCCGCCGCCGTCTTCGGCCGATCCTGATGACATCGATCGCGACGGTCGCCGGCGCGGTGCCGCTGATGCTGGCGAGCGGCGCGGGCGCGGCGGCGCGGCAGGCGATCGGCATCGTCGTCGTCTGGGGCGTCTCCATCTCGATGGTGATCACGCTTTTCCTGATCCCGCTGCTTTATTCGCGGCTGGCGCGTTATACGGGCTCGCCCGAAGAAGTGTCGCGGCGGCTCGAGGCGCAGCTGGCGAGGCCGCTGCCCGCTGAATAAGGACGGGAAATGAAGGAAAGGGAGAGTGGGCGGAGCCCGTTCTGGCGCTATGCGGCCATCAGCGTTCCGCTGATCCTCGGCACCGGCTTTCTGATCGGGCGGCTGTCCAACTCCGGCTATGGCAACGATTGGTTCGACGCGCTCGCCAAGCCGGCGACGATGCCGCCCGGCTGGGCGTTCGGCGCCGCCTGGTCGATGCTCTACATAGCTTTGGGCCTGTCGCTCGCTCTCGTCCTCGCCGCGCCCCGCCAGCGGGGCCGGAGGTTCGCGCTCGGCCTGTTCGCGGCGCAGATGCTGCTCAACTTCAGCTGGTCGCCGGTCTTCTTCGGCATGAATGAAGCGAGGCCCGCTCTGCTCATCATCGTGACGATGCTGGCGCTGTCCATCGCCATCGTCTTTCTCTTCCGCCGGATCGACCGGCGCGCGAACTGGCTGATGCTGCCTTATCTCGCCTGGCTCGCCTTCGCGTCGCACCTCAACTTCGAGATCATCCAGCTCAACCCCGGCGCCTGAACCCTTGTGCGGAGCGGCGGCAGCGACGATATGGCTCTCGACCACCTTGAGCCAGGAGGACCGCGATGCAGTCCCAGAACCGCTTCTTCGACGATTTCGTGAAGGTGCTTAACGGCGCCGCGGGCACCTTCGCCGGCATGGGCCGCGAGGCCGAGGCGAGCTTCCGCGAACGGATGCGCGAATGGATCGGCGGGCTCGACATGGTGAGCCGCGACGAATTCGAGGCGGTGAAGGCGATCGCGGTCGCCGCGCGCGAGGAGAACCAGCAGCTGAAGGCGCGGATCGAGGCGCTGGAAGCGGGCTCGCAATCGGCGGCTCCGGCTGCGGCGGCGCGCCCCCGGAAAAAGCCCGGTTCCGCCGGAACTACTGCATAATCCACAACTTTTGATGGTTGCCGCGCAAGCTTTCCTTGCTTCGCAGGGGTCGCAAGTGCACGGTCAAGGGACGGTTGCTTAGGAAAGAGAGCATGGACGTCGACGAATATGAGATGGAGCGTGAAACCAGCGCCCCCATCGACATGCTCGAACATTATTTCAGCGCCCACAATTGGGCCTATGAACGGGGCGGCGACGAGGAGATCGTCGCCACCTTCCAGGGCAGCTGGGCGCAGTATGAGCTTCGCGCGATCTGGCGTGACGACGACAATGTCCTGCAATTTCTGGCGCTTCCCGACATCCGCGTGCCGGCCGACAAGCGCGCCCCGACCTACGAGACGATCGGCCTCATCAACGAGCAGCTCTGGCTCGGTCATTTCGAGCTTTGGGCGAGCTCCGGCCTCGTCCTCTTCCGTCACGCCGCCTTGCTCGAAGGCGAGGAGGGCGGCACCCTGACGCTCCAGCAGGCCGAGACGCTGGTCGAGGCCGCGATTGAGGAGTGCGAGCGCTTCTATCCCGTCTTCCAGTTCGTGCTGTGGGCCGACAAGACGCCCCAGGAAGCCATCGCCGCCGCCCTGATCGAGACTCAAGGCGAAGCGTAGATCAGGCGAAAGTGGTACTTTCGCCTGAAAATCAGTTTTCCGTCATTGCGGGCGTAGCGAAGCAATCCAGAGCTTCGCGTCGCGCATGAACTGGATTGCTTCGTCGCGTCGCTCCTCGCAATGACGGTGGGATGACGATTCCCACCCTTCCCGGTCCCTTCTGGCTCGTTGGCTGCGGCAATATGGCCGGGGCGATGCTGGCTCGCTGGATCGAGGCGGGCATCGACCGCGGCAAGATCACCGTCATCCGGCCGAGCGGCAGGGCCGTAGCGGAGGGTGTGCGGGTGCTTACCCGCTATCCTGAGGACGAGGTGCCGGCGCTGGTGATGCTCGGGACCAAGCCCCAGAAGATAAACGAGGTGGCGCCGCTGCTGGCGCCGATCCTCGATCCGGAGACGGTGCTGGTCTCCATTCTCGCCGGCATCGAGATGGAGTCGCTGCGGGCGCGCTTCCCCGCGCCGCGCACGATCGTGAAGGCGATGCCGAATACGCCGGTTCGGCTGGGGAAGGGGGTCACCAACCTGTTCGGACCTAACGGACGGGAGGAGGCGCGCAGGCTTGTCGCGGACTTGATGTCTGCCCTCGGCCGCGTTGAATGGTTCGAAGACGAGCGGCTGTTCCAGGCTGCGGGCATCCTTTCGGGCGCCGGCCCCGCTTTCCTGTTCCGATTCCTCGACGCTCTTGCCGAGGCGGGTGCGGCGCTCGGTCTTCCGCAAGAGCAATCGGCGCGGCTGGCCGAAGCGATGGTCGAGGGCGCAGCCGCGCTGGCGGCATCCTCGGAGGAAAGCCCGTTCGAGCTTGCGGAGCGGGTCGCCAGCCCCGGGGGCACCACCCGTGCGGGCCTCAGCGTACTCGACGATGGCGAAGCGCTGAGGCGGCTGATCCGCGATACCCTCGCCGCCGGCTTCCGCCGCAGCCGCGAGATGGCCGAGGAAGCGCGCGCCCGCTCAAGTTGACCGACCGCCCGGTCGGTCCTATCCGGCGCTCAACCTTCCTCATCGGGATTCACGAATGACCGAGCAGCGCAGCTACGACGATCGCGACGGGTGGATCTGGCTCGACGGCGCCCTGGTGCCGTGGCGCGAGGCCAACGTCCACGTGCTGACGCACGCGCTGCACTACGCCTCCTCGGTGTTCGAGGGGCAGAAGGCTTATGGCGGCGAGATATTCAAGCTCTCAGAGCACAGCGCGCGCCTTCGCCGCAGCGCCGAATTACTTGGCTTTGAAATCCCCTGGACGGTCGACGAGATCGACGCGGCCTGCCGGGGGGTGCTGGCAGCGAACCAGCTTGAGGACGCCTATATGCGGCCGCTCGCGTGGCGGGGTTCCGAGCAGATGGGGGTCTCGGCGCAACGCTCCAAAATCCATCTCGCCATCGCCGCCTGGCCGTGGGGCGCCTATTTCGGCGAGGAAGCGGTGAGGAAGGGACTGCGGCTGGACATCGCCAAGTGGCGGCGCCCGGCGCCTTATACCGCACCGACGGCCTCAAAGGCATCGGGCCTGTACATGATCTGCACTCTCTCGCGGCATGAGGCACAGGCCAGGGGATATGACGATGCGCTGATGTTCGACTGGCGCGGCCAGGTCGCCGAGGGCACCGGCGCCAACGTCTTTTTCCTGAAGGACGGCGCGCTCCACACGCCGACGCCCGACTGCTTCCTCGACGGCATCACCCGGCGGACCGTGATGGACCTCGCCCGCCGCCGCGGGATTGAGGTGGTCGAGCGCGCGATCTGGCCCGAGGAACTGGAAGGCTTCGAGCAGATGTTCCTCACCGGAAGCGCGGCGGAAGTTACGCCGGTCGCCTCGGTCGGCCCCTGGAATTTCGAGGTGGGCGATTTCACGCTGCAGATGCGCAAAGACTATCTCGACCTCGTCAACCGCCGCATTTCCAACAGCTAAGGCTTGGCTTCACGCGGGCCTGGCGATAGAGCCGCCCTGCCCAAAGATGCTGGGGCGTCGCCAAGTGGTAAGGCACCGGTTTTTGGTACCGGCATTCGCAGGTTCGAATCCTGCCGCCCCAGCCAGCCTTCGCTTTCACGGAGCGCAGCATGTCCGCAGCCTTTATCCATGTCGGCATTGGCGGCTGGGATTATGATCCCTGGCGGGAGACCTTCTATCCGCCTGGACTGCCCAAGGCGCGGCAGCTTGAATATGCCTCGCGGCAGCTGACCGCGATCGAGATCAACGCGACTTACTACAAGCTCCAGAAGCCCGAGCTGTTCGAGCGCTGGGCGAAGACGGTGCCGGACGGATTCAAGTTCGCGCTCAAGGCTTCGCGCTACTGCACGATGAAGAAGGTGCTGGGGGAAGGCGGGGAGGGCGTTCAGCGCTTCTGCGGACAGGGTATCGTCGAGCTCGGCGACAAGCTTGGTCCCATATTGTGGCAGTTCATGGCGACCAAGAAGTTCGATCCTGACGACTTCCAGACCTTCCTCAAGCTGCTCCCGTCGAGCCAGGACGGCGTGAAGCTGCGCCATGCGATCGAGGTGCGGCACGAAAGCTTCCGCACACCCGAATTCGTGGCGATGACGCGGGCGGCGGGAGTGGCGATCGTGTTCGGTGATTCCGACGATTATCCCTGCATCGCCGATGTCTCCGGCGATTTCGCCTATGCGCGGCTGATGGGCACACGGGCGGAGGTCGAGACCGGCTACGACGCCGAAGCGCTCGACCATTGGGCGGATATCGCCAAAGGCTGGGCGCGGGGCGTAAGCCCTCCAGGGCTTCCCTACAATGCGGAACCGGCGCCTGTGGTCCCGCGCGAAACCTTCGTCTTCTTCATCAGCGGCGCCAAGGAGCGCAATCCGGCCGCCGCCCGCGCGCTGATCGAACGGCTATGAACCCGCTCTTCGCCGGCCTTCCCACCTCGATCTTCGAGCATATGTCGGGCCTTGCGCGCGACCATAAGGCGGTCAATCTCGGCCAGGGCTTCCCCGATTTCGGGTGGCCCGAAGACGTGCTGGACAAGGCGGCTGAGGCGCTGCGCACCGGCTCCAATCAATATGCGCCGATGCGCGGCCTTCCCGAGCTGAGGGAGGCGGTGGCGGCCCATTACCGCCGGCATCAGGGGCTGGAGGCGACCTCAGAGAAGGTGATCGTCACTTCGGGCGCGACCGAGGCCCTGGCTTCTTCGATCATGGCGCTGGTCTCGTCTGGCGACGAAGTGGTGCTGTTCCAGCCGCTCTACGATGCCTATGCGCCGCTGGTCCGCCGAGCGGGCGGAGTGCCGAAATTCGTGCGGTTGGCGCCGCCCGAATGGCGGATCACCGCCGAAGCGCTGGAGCGGGCCTTTTCGGAGCGGACGCGGCTTGTCCTCTTCAACAACCCGCACAATCCCACCGCGCGCATGTTTGGCGAGGAGGAGCTCCGGCTGCTGGCCGATGCCTGCGTCCGCCAC
>DATMJS010000040.1:0-7500 GCA_035553755.1 Allosphingosinicella sp. | reverse complement strand
CAGCAGGTCGCCTTCCCGAGCGAAGGTCTGAACAGCGGAATAATCGAGAGCGCCTTCGGTGGCGGGATAGAAGTAAGGATCGGTCACAACCAGCGATGCCGGAAGCGGCACAGCGATGCGCAGGCGATCGCCCGCCACCTCGAAGCTCGCCTGGTTGGCGAGCGGACGCGGCAGCACCCGGGCATAGCGGGCGAGAAGCGCGCGATTGTCGGGGCCGCCGCTTCCCACCTCCAGCTCGGTCGAGACGGTGGCGCTTTCGGGAACGCAAATCTGGTCGGTGCAGGCGAGATAATCGAGCTTAGCCCGGACCGGCAGCTTCGTTCCCTGCGGCAGCCCGGCGGGGAGGCGCAGCTCGGTCAGGAGCGCATATTCGCGCTCATAGACATAGTTCATCAGGCCGGAGATGATCAGCCGGTCGGGCACGGGATAACGGAGCGGCCCCGCCGTGACGCCCGGCGGCAAATCCCACCGGACCTTGGCCCCCGCCCCCGCGTCGCCCGGATTCTGCCAATAGCCATGCCAGCCCGGCTTCGGCCGCATCACGACCGCAAGCGCCACCTTCTCCCCGGGCGGCACCTGCCGTGCGGCCGGCAGCAGCGACACCGCGATTGCATTCTCGCGCGCCGGGAGCTGGGCGTGCGCCACCGGCCCGAGCAGAAAGACAAGGGCGATCAATGTCATGAAGCGGAAACCAAAGGATCCCAACGCTCTATCCAGCCGATTCATGGATCGCCTATAGCATCCCTTTCGCCGCCATATATGCAGGGACCGACATGAACCTCCTGACGCCAATCCTCTTCTTCGCCGCCGCGGCGGCCGCCCTGCCCGCTTCCGCCCAGCAGCCGGCGAGGCCGGACCTCATCGTCGCCATCGCTGTCGACCAGTTGTCGGGGCCGCTGTTCAGCCAGTACCGGCCCCACTTCACCGGCGGCTTCAAGCGGCTGTCGGAAGGCGTGGTCTTCGCCACAGGCTACCAGGCTCAGGCGGCGACGGAGACCTGCCCCGGCCACGCCACCATCCTCACCGGCGCGCATCCGGCGCGGAGCGGGATCATCGCCAACAGCTGGATGAACCTCAATGCGGCGCGCGAGGACAAGCGCATCTACTGCGCGGAGGACGAACGGGTGCCCGGAAGCAGCGGCGACAACTACACCGTCTCGCCCTTCCACCTGAAGGTCCCCGCTCTCGGCGACCGGATGAAGGCTGCCAACCCGCGCTCGCGGGTGGTTGCCGTCGCCGGCAAGGACCGGTCGGCCGTCATGATGGGCGGCCACAATCCCGATCATCGCTGGTGGTGGTCGAGGGACAGGTTCGTCACCCATGCCGACGCTCCCCAGCCACCGGTAGCGGCGCAGGTCAATAGCAGCGTTGCGCGCGCGCTCGCGCAGGCGCGGCCGGCAATCGCCCCTTCGCCCTTCTGCGAGGCGAAGGCGAAGCCCATTCAGGTGGGGCAGCGGACCGTCGGAACGAACCGCTACCAGCGCGTGGCGGGGGATGCATCGGCCTTCAGCGCCTCGCCCGAGCTGGACGCCGCCACGCTGGCGATGGCGGCGGCGCTTACCCAGCAGCTGCAGCTCGGCAAGAGCGGCCATACCGATCTGCTCGCGATCAGCCTTGCCGCCACCGACCTGGTCGGTCACCGCTACGGCAATGGGGGCGCCGAAATGTGCCTCCAGCTCCAGACGCTGGACTCCGACCTCGGCAGCTTCTTCGCCGTGCTCGACCGGCTCGGGCTCAACTATGCGGTGGTTCTGACCGCCGACCATGGCGGCCTCGACATTCCGGAGCGGCAGGGACCGCCGGCGACACGGGTCGATCCGGCGCTGAACCCCAAAGCTCTGAGTGCGGCGGTGGCCCAGCGGCTCGGCCTCAGCGGGGAAGTCATTCGCGGCGACGGCGCGTTCGGCGACATGTATATCGACCGAAGCGACCCCGCGCGGAACGCGGTCATCCAGACCGCGACGAAGGAGCTGCTGGCAGGCCACCCGCAGGTGGAGGCGGTGCTGGGCTTTGCGGAGCTAGCCGCGATGCCGCTCCCGTCCGGTTCCCCCGAAAGCTGGACGCCCGCGCAGCGCGCGCGCGCTTCCTTCGATCCCGAACGATCGGGGGATCTGGTGGTGCTGCTGAAGCCGCAGGTGACGCCGATCGCCTCTCCCACAGGCACTTATGTCGCAACGCACGGCAGCCCTTGGGAATATGACCGCCAAGTGCCGATCATCTTCTGGTGGAAGGGCATCCAGAGGCAGGAGCGGTCCGAGCCGGCTATGACCGTCGACATCATGCCGACGCTGGCGCGGATGATCGGGCTTACGGTCCCTGCGGCAGAGATTGACGGACGCTGCCTCGACCTTCCCGGCTATCGCTGCCCCGCCCGCTAGTCGAGGTTGGGCCGAAGCCAGCGCTCCGCCTGGTCGAGGTCTACGCCGCGGCGGGCGGCATATTCCTCAAGCTGGTCGCGCCCGATCCGCGCCACTCCGAAATACTGGCTGTCGCGATGGCCGAAATAGAAGCCCGATACCGCCGAGGTCGGAAGCATGGCGAAGCTTTCGGTGAGCGACACGCCGGCGGGGCTGCCGCCCAGCATCTCGAACAGCACAGGCTTCAGGCTGTGGTCCGGGCAGGCGGGATAGCCGGGCGCCGGGCGGATGCCGACATATTTCTCGCGGATAAGCTGCTCGTTGGTAAAATGCTCCTCGGCATAGCCCCAGACGCTGTTCCGGACATGGGCGTGCAGCACTTCGGCGAAGGCTTCAGCCAGCCGGTCGGCCAGCGCCTTTAGAAGGATGTCGGAGTAATCGTCATTCTCGGCCTTGAAGCGCGCGAGATGCGGCTCGAGACCGTGGATCGCGACCGCGAAGCCGCCGATCCAGTCTTCCTCTTCCGGCGAAATGAAATCGGCGAGACACATGTTGGGGCGTCCCTCCCTTTTCTTCACCTGCTGGCGGAGGAAGGGGAGCCGCGTCTCCTGATTGCTGGCGAGCACCAGCACGTCGTCGCCCTCGCGACGGCAGCGCCACAGGCCGACCGTGCCGCGGGCCGTCAGCCAATGCTCGGCGATGATTCGGTCGAGCATCGCCTGGGCGTCCTTGAACAGCGCGGCGGCGCTTTCGCCGACCACCGGATCCTCCAGGATCGCTGGATAATTGCCCGCCAGCTCCCATGCGCGAAAGAAAGGGGTCCAGTCGATCGTGTTCCTGAGGTCGCGGATCGGCCATTCGCCGAAATTATGGACGCCGGGCCGCTGCGGCGGGGGCGCCATGCCTTCGGGGTCGAACGGAAAGGCGTTGGCACGGGCCTCCTCCAGTGTCGCAAGTTCGTTCTGGCCCTTGCTGGCGCGCGTCTCGCGAATGCCGCCATAGTCGGACTTCGTCTTCGAAACGAACGTGTCGCGCAGCGTGTCGGAGACCAGCGTCGAAGCGACGCCGACCGCGCGGCTGGCGTCGAGCACATGGATTACCGGCCCCTCATAAGCCGGATCGATGCGAAGCGCGGTATGGACCTTGCTGGTCGTCGCGCCGCCGATCAGCAGCGGCAGCGCCATCTTCTCCCGCTGCATCTCTGCCGCGACCGTGACCATTTCGTCCAATGACGGGGTGATGAGGCCGGAAAGCCCGATCATGTCGGCGCCATTCTCGTTGGCCGCGGAAAGGATGTCCTGCCAGGGCACCATCACCCCAAGGTCGATGACCTCGAAGCCGTTGCACTGGAGAACCACGCCGACGATGTTCTTGCCGATATCGTGGACGTCGCCCTTGACCGTCGCCATGACGATCCGGCCCTTGCCCTGGGTGACACCATTCTTCTCCTTCTCCGCCTCGATAAAGGGGATGAGGTGCGCGACCGCCTTTTTCATGACCCGGGCGGACTTTACCACCTGGGGCAGGAACATCTTGCCCGATCCGAACAGGTCGCCGACGACGTTCATGCCATCCATCAGCGGCCCTTCGATCACCTCAATCGGGCGGCTAGCCGCCTGACGCGCTTCCTCGGCATCCTCGACGACGTGGAGGTCGATGCCCTTAACCAAAGCATGTTCCAGCCGCTTCGCGACCGGCCAGCCGCGCCATTCGGCCGCTTCCTTCTCCTGGGCGGGATCGGTGCCGCGATAACGTTCGGCGAGCGCCACCAGCCGCTCGGTCGCATCGTCGCGGCGGTCGAGGATCACATCCTCGCAGGCCTCGCGAAGCTCGGGATCGATCGCGTCGTAAACGTCGAGCTGGCCGGCATTGACGATTGCCATGTCGAGCCCGGCCGGAATGGCATGATAGAGGAAGACCGAATGCATCGCGCGGCGAACCGGCTCGTTGCCGCGGAAGGAAAAGCTGAGGTTCGACAGGCCGCCCGAAATATGGGCATGCGGGCAGCGCTGTCGTATCTCGCGGCAGGCCTCGATGAAGTCGAGCGCGTAGCGGCGGTGCTCCTCGATGCCCGTGGCGACGGCGAAGATGTTGGGATCGAAGATGATGTCCTCGGGCGGAAAGCCGTCGCCGACCAGCAGGTTGTAAGCGCGCTCGCAAATCTCGACCTTGCGCTCCTTCGTGTCGGCCTGCCCAACCTCGTCGAAGGCCATGACGACGACCGCGGCGCCGTAGTCACGGATCTTGCGCGCCTGTTCGAGGAAAGCCTCTTCGCCCTCCTTCATGCTGATCGAATTGACGATGGGCTTGCCGGAGACGCACTTCAGCCCCGCCTCGATCACGCTCCATTTGGAGCTGTCGATCATGAAGGGGACGCGAGCGATGTCAGGCTCGGCAGCGATCAGCTTCAGGCAGGTGACCATCGCCGCTTCGGCGTCGAGCAACCCTTCGTCCATGTTGACGTCGATTATCTGGGCGCCATTCTCCACCTGCTGGCGCGCGACCTCGACCGCCGCAGCATAGTCGCCGGCCATGATCAATTTCTTGAATTTGGCGGAACCGGTGACGTTGGTCCGCTCGCCGA
Source organism: Allosphingosinicella sp. (assembly GCA_035553755.1). Classification (GTDB taxonomy): domain Bacteria; phylum Pseudomonadota; class Alphaproteobacteria; order Sphingomonadales; family Sphingomonadaceae; genus Allosphingosinicella. Next base: position 2,559 of record DATMJS010000040.1, on the reverse strand, counting down.
TATTGACGAAAGTCGCTCGTTGCTGGGTCATTTCACTCTGGATTTGCGGCACCAAAGGCCGGTGGCGGTCAGGCGGCGAGAATCATGGTTTCGAGCCCGGCGAGCCGGGTCGCCACCGGCGCTTCGGGAAGCCGGCGCGGCGCCAGGCCCGCGACCGCCTTTGCCATCGCGGCGATATGCGCCGGCGTCGATCCGCAGCAGCCGCCGAGGATGTTGACCAGACCCTGGCTTGCCCAATCGCCCACCAAGGCGGCGGTTTCCTCCGGCAGTTCGTCATATTCGCCGAGCTCGTTGGGAAGGCCTGCGTTGGGATAGGCCATGATCAAGGTGTCGGCGGCGGCGCTCAGCGCCTGGACGTGCGGGCGCAGCTGCTGCGCGCCGAACGAGCAGTTGAGGCCGATCGTCACCGGACGAGCATGCCGGACGGCGTGCCAGAAGGCTTCGACCGTATGGCCCGATAGGTTGCGGCCGCACAGGTCGGTGATGGTCATGGAGATCATCAGCGGCACGTCGCGGCCACGCGCCCTCGCCGCCTCCAGCCCGGCCATGATGCCGGCCTTGGCATTGAGCGTGTCGAAGACCGTCTCGATCAGGATGAAGTCTGCGCCGCCTTCGATCAGAGCGTCGCATTGCTCGCGATAAACGTCCTTGAGACCGTCGAAATCGATCTCGCGATAGCCGGGATCGTTGACGTCGGGCGAAAGCGACAGCGTCTTGTTGGTGGGACCGACCGCTCCGGCGACGAAGCGGTATCTGCCATCCTTCGCTGCGAAATCGTCGGCGGCATGGCGGGCGATCCGGGCCGAAGCAATGTTGATGTCGCTCACCAGATGCTCGGCGGCATAATCGGCCTGGCTGATCCGGTTGGCGCTGAAGGTGTTGGTCGAAACGATATCCGATCCCGCCGCCAGATAGGCGCGGGTGATCGCTTCGACCACATCCGGACGCGTCAGGGCGAGGATGTCGTTATTCCCCTTCTGGTCCTTGGCCAGGTCGAGCGAGCCGCGATAGGCGGCCTCGTCCAACCTGCGGCTCTGGATCTCGGTGCCGAACGCGCCATCGGTGAGCAGGATGCGCTCCTGAGCGGCGCGGGTGAGTGCCTGGCGAGCGTTCATGCCGCCTGCTCCTGTGCTTTGGGGTTCGGCCTCAGGCCGAGCAGATGGCAGATCGCATAAGCGAGTTCGGCCCGGTTCAAGGTGTAGAAGTGAAAGTGGCGCACGCCCCCGGCGTAAAGCTGCCCGCAAAGTTCCGCCGCCACCGTCGCCGCAACCAGCTGACGCGCGGCGGGAAGATCGTCCAGCCCCTCGAACAATTTATCCATCCAAGTGGGGATGGTCGCGCCGCACATGGCCGCGAACTTGCGCGTCTGGGCAACGTTCGAGACCGGCAGTATGCCGGGCACGATCTCGGCATTTATGCCCGCCGCGGCCGCTTCGTCGCGGAAGCGGAAGAAGCAATCGGGCGAGAAGAAGAACTGAGTGATCGCCCGGTCCGCGCCGGCATCGATTTTGCACTTCAGATTGTCGAGATCAGCGCTTTTGGTCGGGGAATCCGGATGGGTTTCGGGATAGGCGGCGACCGAGATTTCGAATGGCGCGATCCGCTTTAGCCCTTCGACCAGCTCGGCGGCATTGGCATAACCGTCGGGCCGCGCCCGGAAACGCTTGCCCTGCTCCGGCGGGTCGCCGCGCAGCGCCACGATGTGGCGGATGCCTGCCGCCCAATATTCGCGCGCGACGTCGTCGATCTCGCCGCGCGAGGCTTCGACGCAGGTGAGGTGTGCGGCTGGCGCGAGGCTGGTCTCGCGGGCGATCCGCTCCACCGTCGCATGGGTGCGCGCGCGGGTGGAGCCGCCGGCGCCGTAGGTCACGGAGACGAAGCGGGGCTGGAGCGGCTCCAGCGTCTTTACCGACTCCCAGAGCGTCTCCTCCATCTTCTCCGTTTTGGGCGGGAAGAATTCGAACGAGACGCCGATGTCGCCGGAGACATCCTCGAACAGGGGCTTGCCCCCGTTCACCCGGCTTTGGGCATGCTCGATGGCGGGGGCGGCAGGGCTCATGCGACCACCTTCAGCTTCGCTTCGGGCCGTTCGCCGGTCCAGAGCGTCACGGTAAGCTCCCCGCCCTCGAGATGCTCGACGACGCGGCCATCGAGGCCGGCGGCGTCGAGATATTTGAGCATCGCCTCGTCGGCGAAGCCCAGGCGGGCGTGGGCGTCACGGCTGCGAAGCTCCTCGCGCTCGTGCGGGGCGAAGTCGACGATGATCAGCCGCCCTCCGGGAGCGAGCAGGCGCGCCGCCTCGGCGACGGCCGCGGCTGGCTGCTGCGCATAATGAAGCACCTGATGGATGATGATCGTGTCGGCCGAGCCCGCCGGCAGCGGCAGCGAATACATGTCGCCCTGGCGAAGCTCGGCTGCGGAGAGGCCCGCCTCGGCGAGTTTGACGCGCGCGAGGCGAAGCATTTCGGGGGAGCGGTCGACGCCGAGCGCCCGATCCGCCCGCGGCCCGAACAGCTCGATCATCCGGCCGGTGCCGGTGCCGATGTCGATCAGCCGGCC
>DATMJS010000039.1:0-13477 GCA_035553755.1 Allosphingosinicella sp. | reverse complement strand
CCATGAACGAGCGGCGCAAACTTGCGAACAACGGCATCATCTCGGTGGCGCTCGCACTCGATAGCTCCGACTGCCTGCAGGGCGGGGCCGAAATCGCCCTGGAAGGCGTGCCGGTGGAGGAGGACCGCGAAGCATTTCTCGAAGAAGCTTGCGAAGCCGCCGCGGAGGCCGCCCGCAAGAATGGCGGTCGCGAGGACAAGCTCAAGGAAGCCGTCCGCCTTGCGGTTCGCCGCTGCGCGACCGACTGGACGGGCAAGAAGCCGGTAGTGGACGTCCTCATCGTTCGCGTCTGATGAAGCTCGGCTCGATCCTCGCCATCTACGCGCTTTTCTGGGTGATGAGCCTGTTCGTGGTGCTGCCTTTCGGCGTCCGCACCGACGAGGAAGCCGGAGTCGACCGGCTCCCCGGCCATGCCGAAAGCGCGCCCCATCGTTTCAGCTTCGGGCGCGCTGCGCTGCGCGCGACGATCCTGTCCGCTATCCTGTTCGGCCTTTTCTATGCCAACTACGTCTTCGGCTGGATCGGCGTCGAAGCTCTCGACTGGGCCGCTCCGCCTCAAGGCTAGGTGCGCAACCGTTCGATCGCCTGGGCAAGCGCGACATAGAGCTTGCCCATGTCGGATGAGAGGAGGGTGACGCCGAGGGTATTGCCGTCGCGTTCGCTCAGCACGCGGCGCAGCATCGCCTCGAAATCGTGGACGTAGCGATTCACCTGGTCGCGGAATTCGGCGTCCGTGTCGTAATATTGGCCGATCTCCCGCGCTTCCGCACCGTCGAGCAGCCGCACCGCGCGCCGAGTGAACACGCCCCGGTCGCCTTTGAGGTACGCCGCCCAGGCGCTGTCGGTGACTTCGTTGGACAGTATTTTGGTAACGTCGATGGCGGTCGAATTGAGGGCTTCGATCAGCAGCGCCACGCGGCGCGAGAAATTCTCCCGGTCCTGCTCTTCCTGCTCGGACCGCGCAGCTTCAATCCTCGCCTCGACCGCTGCGGCGGATTCGCCGATGGCCAGCATCTGCCGGGTCAGCCGCTCGGAAGCCGTTCGCGCGGTGGCCGTCGCGCGTTCGGATAACAAGGCGAGCTCGTTCACCTGCGCCTTGAACGTTTCGGCTATCGCTTCGCTGATCGCCTGCCGGCTTGCATGCCCCAGATCCGCTGCCGTCTGCGGGATCACCGCTGCAATGGTTTCGCGGGCGTGGCTGGCCGCCTGGTTCGCCGCTTCGCGCACCCGCAGCAGCGCTTCGACAAGCTCCGGCCCGGTGTCCCCCGCGATCTTGCCGGCCGCCGCATCGGCATCCTGCGCCGCCTGACCGAGCGCCCGCAGTTGCTCCTCGACCTCGGCTACATGGCCGCGCAACGTCCCCAGCAGAGCGTCCAGCGCCTCGCGCTGGCGCTCGATGCTTGCCTCCGCGGCGGCGGCCTGGCCGGCCGCGTCGCAGGCCGCGACCTGCACCGCCTCGACGATCGGCGCGAGCTGCTCGGCCGCGGTTCGGGTCTGCACCGCCTGAGTTTCTATGGCGGAGAGGGCAGGGGGCAGATCGCCCAGCGCCTGTGCCATTTCGTGCGCCCGCGCGATCAATTCGGCGGCGCGCTGCTGTCCTCCGCTCACTTCCTCGTGAAGTTCGCGCACGCGCGTCCGGATCGTCTCGACGGAAGCGCTGAGCTGTTCGTTATTGGCGTTGCCGGTCTGGCCGAGGGCAACGAAACGCTCGTCGAGGTCGGCAAGGTCGCGCGCCAGCCGTGACGTCAGGGCTTCGCTGGCGGCGTCCTGCGCGGCGAGATGGGACGCAAGCGACTGGATCTGAGCGCTCACCTGATCGAGCCGCTGGGCGAGGTTGCGGCCGGAAGCGTCGCCCGCCGTCTCCAGCGCCACGCGGCTCTGCTCGATCATCGCAAGCATCGCCTCGCCCTGCGCCTGCAGGCTGGAGCGGGCCGCGGCCACCGCCTCGGCCGTGCGCGCCATGCTTTCGTCCACCGCATTGGTCATGCTGGTCGCGGCGTCGGCGAGCTGCGACTTGGCGGCCGCCGTGCTGCTCTCGATCCGTGCGAGATGCGCGCCCAGCCGCTGCGCTGTTCCGCCGACAACCTCGTCCGCCTCGCGGCCGCGGGCGACCAGCGCCGACAACTGGCTTTCGAGCTGCCCGGCCTCTCCCAGCGCGGCGAGCCCCGCCTGCTTCATGGCTTCGGCGACCGCGCGCGCCTGCTCTTCGGCGCGCGGCAGGTCGCTCAGCAATACGCCGATGTCGACTCGGGCCGCATTGGCGGCGGTTTCAAGCTGCTCCGCCTTGCGGTCGAGCGTCACCGTCTCCTTTGAAAGATAGTGCGTCACCCGCCCGAGCCGATCCGCCGCCTCGTCGCCAAGCGTCATCAGCTTGGCGGCCTCGCCGGTGAGGCGCGCATAATTCTCTTCCAGCCGTGCCGAGACGATGTCGAGGATGCTCTGCAGCGCGGCGCTTTCCCGCTGCATCTGTGCGACGGCGGTGCGGAAACGCTCCGTTTCGCGCCGCGGGGTGCGCCCGAAGATCAGCCAGACGAGCCCGAGCAGGATCAGCGGCCCCGAGACAAGCGCGGTCGCCGTCACGATTTCGGACAAGGTGGGGGCGGTCGTCCGAGCGACCGACCAGATCGAAGCGCCGAGCCAGGCCAGAGCGAGCAGGCTCAGTATCCAGGCAAGCGCCGCCCGGCCGGAGCCGTGGGCGGGCGCCGCCGCCGAGTCGGCGTAATCCGTCTCCTGCACCGGCCCCAGCCAGCTCTCCTGGCCGGCCTCCACCGTGTCGCTGCCCGAATCCGCTTCCGCCGGCTGTGCCCGTGTCATCATGCCCCGTCCTTCCGCCCGGCACTCTATCAGCTTTGGGCGGACGGGGAAGGGCGTTAGACGGGCGGTTGGTCTGGCGCGCCGAGCGCCCTCGCCTGGCCTTCGCCGCTCTTCCCAAGGCCGCTCCGGCGCGCCTATCCATGGGCTATGGGGAGGGATTCACCAAAAATGCCGCTGGCCGCGCTGATCTGCGCCTATCAGGAAACGTCCGAGCCCGGCGACGGCCTTCGAGCGGTCCTGCCGCTCGCCGGAAGGACGCTCATCGAGCGGCAGGCGCGGCTCGCGGCGGAGGCGGGGGCGAGGCCGATCCTGGTCGCGGTCGAACGCCAGCCGCCGGAGCTCGTCGCCGCGCTCAACCGCCTGCGCGCCGAAGGGCTCGACATCCTTGTGGCAAGAAATGCCGCCGAAGCGGCCAAGGCGGTACAGGCGAACGACCGAGTCCTGCTGATCGCGGACGGACTGATCGCCGACGAAAGCCATGTCGAGCGCTTGCTGGGCGGCGAGGGCAATCTGCTGCTGACGGTGCCGGACATACGCTTCGACGATCGGTTCGAGCGGATCGATGGGGACTCGCGCTGGGGCGGCCTTGCCGTGATCGACGGCCAGACGCTGAAGCATACCGCCGCCATGCTGCAGGACTGGGACCTGCAGTCGACATTGCTCCGCCGGGCTGTCCAGGGAGGTGCCCGCCACATCGCCATCGGCCCCGACCCGGCCGACCGCCAGCTGATCGTCGCCGAACGGGTCAGCGACCTTGCCGAGCTCGAAAGCAGCATCCTCGAAGGCGCCGGCGCTTACCAGCGCGATTGGGTGTCGCGCTACCTACTCGGGTCCATTGAGCAGGCGGCGACGCGGCGGCTGATGCCGACGGCCGCCAGCCCGGCGCAGCTGTGGCTGGGGGGACTCCTACTCACCGGCATTTCCGCATTGGCGTTTTCCCGCGGCTGGCTCTGGGCGGGGCTTCTGCTCCTGCTGTTCGCGACGCCCCTGGACGGCATCGCCGAGCGGCTTGCGAGGCTGCGAATGCGCGGCGCCAACCGCGACGGCTGGCTGGTCCGGCTGATGCCGCTGGTCGCCGCCGTAGCGCTGCTGGCGCTCAGCTACTCCCTGTCCACGACCTTCGGGTGGGGCTGCGTCGTTCTTGCCGTAACGGCGACAGCCTTTCTCGCCGCCCTCGCGGGCGAAGGACGCCTCTCCGGAGTCGCCGGCCGCATGTTCCTGGCCGAGCCCAAGGGGATGGCCTGGCTGATGCTGCCTTTTGCCGCCACCGGCCAATGGGTGGCGGGGCTCGGCGCGCTCGCCCTTTACGCGGCGGCTTCCTTTTTTTGGGCGCAGCGGCAGATCCACCATCCGCGCGGCCGAAATCATCAATCTTAGCGACAGGTTAACCTTATCCGCGCTATGATGCGCCGATGTCGGACCGGGGGTTAAAGCACAGCCAGCCCATGGGCGATGCCGCGCGGCTTTTGCTTGCGGCCGCGCGCGAGCGCTTCTCCGTGGCCGCGGCCGATCTCCTCCTTCCCGAACAGGCGCGGCTCACCGAGTGGCAGCGAGTCACCGCCTCGGCCCTGCTTCTTCGCCTCGTTCGCAGCATCGAGGAGGCGCTCCGCGCGCGCCTCGCCGAGGATTTCCGCGACCGCGAGGGCCTTCATGCCGCTTTGGGCTCCACCCGCGTCGAAATCGCCCTGCCGCTGCTCGAGCGCGCGCAGGCGCTGCGCGATGCGGAACTCGGCACGGTCCTCGTCCGCCGCATCGAAGAGCACCGCTTCTGGAAGGAGAATGCGAAGGGCTCGGACGATTTCCTGAACGGCCTGGTGAGCGACGGCGATGAAGGCGTCGCGGCCGATGCGATGGCCCTATTGATCGCCCGGAGCCGCCGCTTCGACCGCTTCCAGGAGCCGCTGATGGCACAAACCGATCTTCCCGCCGAACTGCAGCACAGGCTCGTCTGGATGATCGCGGCGGCGCTTCGCCACTATATGGTGCAGCATCATGCCGTTCCTTCGGGCGCCGCCGATGCCGCGATCGCCGCCGCTGCGGGCGAACTCATCGCTTCCCATGACGAGGGGCAGGGGCTCGAGGCCTGCTCGATGCGGCTGGCGCGCCGGCTGCACCAGGCGGGGCGGCTCGAAGGCCCGGATCTCGCGCGCTTGCTGGAGGAGGGACAGCTTCCGCTGTTCATAGCCGGCATCGCCGTCCGCTGCTCCCTCGATTATGCCGCCGCCTGGGAGATATTGTCCGATCCGCAAGGCCGCGGAGCGCCGCTTCTGATGCGCTTCGGACGGGTGGAAAGGGAAGCGGCCGCCTGGATATTGCTGATGCTGAGCGCGCGCGGCCGCGTCTTCTCGGGCGCGGAGGGCGACGCCGCCGCCACGCAGCTCGATCAGTTCGACGCCGCCACCGAAGCTTCGGCTCTCGAAGTGCTCCGCCTCTGGCAGGTCGATCCGGGCTACAGGGCCGCGATCGCCCGTCTTTCCACCCGCTCGCGATCGGCCCCCGAGGCGGCATGAGCGCGGCGCCCGAGGCCGAGCTGATGGTCGTCAGGGGCAGCCTAGATGCCGAGGGGCGGCTGGTCGAGGCCGATCCGCCGCTCGCCGATCTCCACCGCCGCGCCGGAGGCCGCGAAGGCGGCGCATTGGCGGTGCCCCAGATCGCGATGCTGGCCCGGCTTGCCCGGCGGCTGGGCATCGTCATCTCGCGCGGCGCGTTCGCGGCCGACTGCGACCGCGACCTCGATCTTTGGATCCGCGCCGAGCCGGTCGGCGACCGGGTCGAGCTTTCGATCGGCGGCTGGACCGAGAAAGCCTCCGACCGTCCCTTTGCCGCGCCCGCCGTCGAACGCGAGGCCGACTTCGCCCGCGCCGCAGCCGACTGGGTGTGGGAAACCGACGAGACGCTGCGCCTGACCATGGTTTCGCAGGCCGCCGCCGCCGCTGTGGGCAGGCCGCCCGCCGCGCTGGCGGGGCAGCCGCTTACCAGCCTGTTCCGCTTTCGCGAGCGGGAAGACGGCTCGCTTCCCATCCTCGGCGCGCTCGCCGAGCGCCGCCGCTTCGAGGACCAGCTTGCCGAGCTCCGGATCGGCAGCCGCGAGACCTATTTGCTGGCGGGGGTGCCGCTGATCGACGGCACCGGCCGCTTCGCGGGCTTCCGCGGCTCGGCCGTGGCCATTGCCGCCGATGCGGTGCCGGAGGCTCTTTCATCCGATGCTTCACCCTTCGGCGAACGGCTCGACCGCGCGCTCCGAGACCCGCTGGCCCACATCATCAGCCATTCCGAGACGCTCGCCTCCCAGGCCGACGGTCCGCTCCAGCCGAGCTATGCCGAATATGCCGCCGACATCGCTTCCGCCGGGCGCCATCTCCTCTCGCTGGTGGACGATCTGGTGGACCTGCAGGCGATCGAGCGGCCCGATTTCGCGCCCGCCGCCGAAGCGATCGATCTCGCCGATGCCGCCCGGCAGGCCGCCGGCCTGCTCGCCGGCCGAGCCGCCGAGCGCGAGGTGAGGATCGAAGGACTTGCCGAGACTGAAGCGCTTCCCGCAACGGGGGAATATCGCCGATTGCTCCAGATATTGACGAACCTCATCGCCAACGCGATCCGCTATTCGCCCGAAAATGGCGTCGTGCGCCTCACCGCCGCCCGGCCGGAAGGCTTCGTCGCAGTCACGGTTGCCGACGACGGCAAGGGCATCGCCGAGGCCGATTGCGAACGGATTTTCGAAAAATTCGAGCGGGTCGATCCGACCGAGCCGGGGGGCACCGGGCTCGGCCTCTACATCGCCCGCCGATTGGCCCGCGCTATGGGCGGCGACATATCCTGCGAGAGCGCGCCGGGCGAGGGGGCCCGGTTTACGCTGACTCTGCCGGCCCGCTGATCAGCGCCGGTCCACCGGCACATAATCGCGCTGCGCGGGGCCGGTGTAGAGCTGGCGGGGGCGGCCGATCTTCTGGTCGGGATCGGAGATCATCTCGTTCCACTGGGCGACCCAGCCGACGGTGCGGGCGAGCGCGAAGAGGGCGGTGAACATCGAGGTGGGGAAGCCTATCGCAGAGAGGATCACGCCCGAGTAGAAATCGACGTTCGGATAAAGCTTCTTCTCGATGAAATATTCGTCGCTCAGCGCGATCCGCTCGAGCTCGCGGGCGACGTCGAAGACCGGGTCGGTGACTCCGAGCTCCTTCAGCACTTCCTCGGCGGTCGCCTGCATCACCTTGGCGCGTGGATCGTAATTCTTGTAGACGCGGTGGCCGAAGCCCATCAGCCGGAACGGGTCGTCCTTGTCCTTGGCGCGGGCGATATATTCGGGGATGCGGTCGGGAGTGCCGATCTCGCGCAGCATGTTCAATGCCGCCTCGTTGGCGCCGCCATGAGCGGGCCCCCACAGACAGGCGATGCCGGCCGCAATGCAGGCGAAGGGATTGGCGCCCGACGAGCCTGCCAGCCGCACGGTCGAGGTGGATGCATTCTGCTCATGATCGGCGTGGAGGATGAAGATCCGCCGCATCGCATTCTCGACGATCGGATTGACTTCATAGGGCTCGGCCGGAACGCCGAAGGTCATGCGCAGGAAATTGCCGGTGTAGCTGAGGCTGTTGTCCGGATACATGAAGGGCTGGCCGATCGAATATTTATAGGCCATCGCGGCGATGGTCGGCATCTTCGCGATCAGCCGGTGGCTCGCGATCATGCGCTGCACCGGATCGGTGATGTCGGTGGAATCATGATAGAAGGCCGAGAGCGCGCCCACCACTCCGCACATGATCGCCATCGGGTGCGCGTCGCGCCTGAAGCCGCGGTAGAAGGTCGAAAGCTGCTCGTGCAGCATGGTGTGGCGCGAGATGGTGTAGACGAACTTATCCAGCTCCGCCTGCTTCGGCAGCTCGCCGTTCAGCAGCAGGTAGGCGACCTCCATGAAGGTCGAGTGCTCGGCCAGTTGGTCGATCGGATAGCCGCGGTGGAGCAGGATCCCCTGGTCGCCGTCGATATAGGTGATCGCCGAATCGCAGGCGGCGGTCGAGGTGAAGCCGGGATCGTAGGTGAAGGCGCCGGTCGCCCCGTAGAGCTTGCGGATGTCGATCACGTCGGGGCCGACCGTTCCCGAGCGGACGGGGAAGTCGTAGCTGCTTCCGCGCAGGTCGAGAGAGGCGTTGGTTCCGGCCATGGTTCAGCTCCTTGCAATCATCCGGTCCGCAATGCGCGCGAGGCTTTCCTCGCGCCCAAGCAGGACAAGCACATCGAATATTCCGGGCGAAGTCGCCCGACCGGTAAGCGCCGCCCGGAGCGGCTGCGCCACCTGGCCGAGCTTGACGCCTTCCCTTTCAGCCACCTCTCGCACGGCCTGCTCCGCCGCTTCGGCCGACCAGTCCGGAAGGGAGGACAGAGCGGCGTGAACATGCGCGAGCAGGTCCGGCGCGTCGCCCTCTAGCAAGGCCGCCGCGCGTTCGTCCACGTCCAAGGGGATCGTCTTGAAAAGAAAGGCGGCGCCCTCGGCGAGCTCGTTCAAATTCCTGGCGCGAGGTTTGAGGCTTTCCATGGCATCGGTGAGCTGGACGAGCGCAGCATTGTTGAGCGTAACGTCGAGCATCGCCTCGATACGTGGCCCGACCAGCCCCGCCAGCCGTCCGTTGGAGGCTTCGCGGATATAATGGCCGTTGAGATGCTCCAGCTTCTTCAAGTCGAAGCGGGAGGGAGAGCGGCCGACCTGGGCCAGGTCGAACCAGCGCACCGCATCCTCCCGCGAAATGATTTCATCGTCCCCGTGACCCCAGCCGAGCCGAAGCAGGTAATTGGACAGAGCCTCGGGAAGCACGCCCAATTCGTCGCGATAGCTCTCAACGCCGATCGCCCCGTGCCGCTTCGACATCTTGGCCCCGTCCTGGCCGTGGATCAGCGGCACATGCGCATAGATGGGCTCGCGCCAGCCCATCGCGCGGATGATTCCGAGCTGACGGAAAGCGTTGTTGAGGTGGTCGTCGCCGCGGATCACGTGGGTCACGCCCATGTCGTGATCGTCGACCACCACCGCCAGCATGTAGGTGGGAGTGCCGTCCGAGCGGAGCAGGATCATGTCGTCGAGCTCACTGTTCTGGACCGTCACCGTCCCCTGGACGGCGTCGTGGATGGTGGTCGCTCCTTCGCGCGGCGCCTTGAGGCGGATGCTGTAGGGCATGCCCTCCTGCTCGGGCCCGCGCTCCCGGTCGCGCCAGCGCCCGTCGTAGCGGAGCGGCTGCTTGTTGGCGCGCTGCTCGGCACGCATCGCCTCCAGCTCCTCGGCCGTGGCATAGCAGCGATAAGCGTGGCCGGCTTCCAGGAGGTCCGTCGCCACCTGCGCATGGCGCTTCGCGAAGTGCGACTGGAAATAGGCTTCGCCGTCCCAGTCGAGCTCGAGCCACCGCATCCCGTCGAGGATCGCGTCGATCGCCGCCTGGGCGGAACGCGCCCGGTCGGTATCCTCGATGCGGAGCAGGAACCTGCCGCCGTGGCGGCGGGCGAACAGCCAGTTGAAAAGCGCGGTGCGGGCGCCCCCGATATGCAGGAAGCCGGTGGGCGAAGGCGCGAAGCGGGTGACGACTTCAGTCGAAGGGGTGCTTGCGCTCACGCGCGGATTCTCCAAGGATGCGGCCGATGACGGCCGGTGACGCCAGCGCCCCTAGCATAGCGGATGTGCCGCTTCAAACGGGCGCATGGCCGCGCTTCGCGGGATTTGGCGAGCGCCTCGAAGCTGTGTTGGACGCCGAACGCGACCAGCTCCCGCTCTGGCTGCCGGTGGGCTTGGGATCGGGAATCGCCGCCTGGTTCGCGCTTCCCGACCAGAATGGCTGGATGGCCCTCCTGCTCGCCGCCGCTGCCGGCTTTGCCGCCTCGCTTGCGGCGGGGGCCGGGACGCGCTGGGGCCGGGCGCTGGCCCTGTTCTGCCTCAGCGCGGCCCTCGGCTGCGCGCTCATATGGTGGAAGGCCGAAAGCGCCGCCGCACCGCGGCTCGAGCGGGCCCGGATGGCGGAGTTCGATGCGAGGGTCGAGAGCTTTCAGCGCCTGCCCGCCAGGAATTCCGTCCGGCTGGTGGTCGCGCCCGTCGGCGAAGCGAAGCTTCCGCCCAAGCTTCGCATCAATATCGATGAGGAAAAGGCTTCCGGCATCCAGCCGGGGGCGGTTATCCGTCTCAAGGCCTGGCTGATGCCGCCGCCGCCCATGGCCGTGCCCGGCGCCTATGATTTCGCCCGCGTCGCCTGGTTCCAGGGGATCGGCGGCACCGGCCGGGCGCTGGGCGATGTCGAGGTGGTTGCCCCGGCTGCGGAACAGGGCTGGAGCGCCCGCATCGCCTCGACGCGCCAGCGGCTTGCCGACCATGTCGGGTCGAAGCTGCCGGGAGGCGAGGGGGGCATTGCCGTGGCCCTCGCCACCGGCGACCAGGGCGCGATTTCTGGGGCAGACGCCGAGGCGATGCGCCGTTCGGGCCTCGCCCACCTCCTTTCGGTGAGCGGCCTCCATCTGACTGCGGTCGTAGGCGCCGTGATGCTGCTTACGCTGAAGCTGCTCGCGCTGAGCCCGATGCTGGCGCTCCGCTTTCGCCTCACGCTGATCGCCGCCGCGGCGGCCGCGCTGGCAGGCATCGCCTATACGCTTCTCACCGGCGCCGAGGTTCCCACCGTCCGCGCCTGCATAGCGGCCCTGCTCGTTCTGGCCGGAATGGCGCTCGGGCGCGAGGCGTTCACGATGCGCCTGCTTGCCGTCGGGGCGCTGGTCGTGTTGCTTTTCTGGCCTGAATCGCTTGCAGGGCCGAGCTTCCAGCTGAGCTTCGCCGCGATCGCGGCCATCGTCGCCCTTCACGAGCATCCCCGGGCGAAGGCGCTCCTTTCCCGCCGCGACGAGGGGGCGGTGCAGAAATTCGGCCGCTTCATCCTGGCCCTGGTCCTTACGGGTCTCGCCGTCGAAATCGCGCTTGCTCCGATCGCGCTCTACCATTTCCACAAGGCGGGCTTTTATGGGGCGCTCGCCAATATCGTCGCGATTCCGGTGACGACTTTCGTCGTGATGCCGCTCGAGGCGCTGGCCTTGCTGCTGGATATCGTGGGCCTGGGCGCTCCTTTCTGGTGGCTCACTGGCCAGGCTTTGTCCCTGCTGCTCGGCCTTGCCCACGCCACCGCCAATGCCCCGGGAGCCGTCGCTTTGCTGCCGACGATGCCGCGGGGAGCCTTCGCCTTGATGGTGTTCGGCGGCCTCTGGATTTGTCTTTGGAGAACGCGCTGGCGGCGCTGGGGTCTCGTGCCTGCCGCGCTCGGCGCGGTCTGGGCGATCTCCACGCCGGCTCCCGATCTCATCGTTACCGGTGACGGGCGTCACCTCGCCATCCGCACCCATTCCGGCGGCTTCGCGCTGCTGCGGGGACGGGCGGGCGACTATGTCCGCGGCATGCTGTCGGAAACCTCGGGCTATGAAGGCGAACTCGCCGCGATCCAGGATCTTCCCACCGCCGCCTGCAGCGCCGACCTCTGCCTCGCCGAACTGGTCCGCGACGGCCGCCGCTGGCGAATCCTCGCCACCCGCAGCGCCAATTTCGTCGAGTGGCGCGACATGGTCCGCGCCTGCGCCGAAACCGACATCGTCGTTGCCGATCGCCTCTTGCCGCGCGCCTGCCAACCCCGCTGGCTCAAGGCCGACCGCATTTTGCTCCGCGAAACCGGCGGCCTCGCCGTCACTTTGGGCGAGCAGCCGCGCGTCTCAATTGTGGCAGATCGGGTAGGTCGGCATCCATGGAGCAATTGAGCGCGTCCGCTTGCGGCCCATCTCGAACGTTCCGATCATCCGTCGGAAAGGCTTGCTTCGAGCCCATTGCCCGTTTGCAATGACCACTAACCCAGCCAAAAAGCTCATAGAGGCGTAGATGGCGGACTCGGTCCATCTTCATGGTTACTGATACAGTGTTTACAATCGGATTGCCCGGTTGGTTCTGCTATCGAAGCCAGTCGAGCACCAGACGATCGAGGTTAATCCTTTCGCCGAGCTCACTGAAGCCTATTTGATGCTGCATCCGTTCGGCCGGGTTCCAGTGTTAACCCATGGAGCGTTCAAACTTTTCGAGACATGCGCAATCAGGCGCTATATCGATCGGGCGTTCGACGGTCGGTCATTGCAACCCGAAAGTGCTGCAGCCTTGGCCAGAATGGACCAAGTAATCTCAGTCATCGACGCCTATGCTTATTGGCCAATGGTCAGGCAAGTGTCTTCTCATGCCTTTCGCCCCTTTTTCGGAGAGCCGTCTAGCCGTGAGGAGATTAACAGGGGTTTGGAAGCGTCGCGGAAGGTTCTATCGTTTCTGAACGGCGTCGCAGGTGAGGGCGTCCTCTTGAGCGGGCGCGATATCACCCTTGCCGACTGCCATCTTGCTCCGCTGATTGATTGCTTTGTGCGAGCCGAGGAAGGAAAGGCGGCACTTTCCTCTCACCTCGTCTTGCAGAGATGGTGGGACCAGATGTCCGGCTTGGACGTTCTAAAGGCCACTGACCCATTTGCGGACCAAGCAGCCTCCAAGTGAATGGCCGTTCCGTCCCGTGGGTCGGGGCGGTTCCCAGAGCCCGTGAAATCGCTGCTTTCCACGCACAGCCGCCATTCATTGAGCTATGAGTGGTCGCCTTTCACCGCCGCCACTTCATTGCCGCTGGGATCCAGGAAGTGGAAGCGGCGGCCGCCCGGAAAGGCGAAGATCGGCCGCACGATCCGGCCGCCTGCCGTCTTCACCGCCTCGAGCGCGGCTTCGAGATCGTCCACCTCGATCACCGGCAGCGGCGCCTTCGTCGCCTCGGCCGCGTCCGCCTGCAGGCCGATGTCGGTGCCGCCGGTCAGCGTCGCCGCATAAGTGGGGCCGAACTCCGTCAGCGACCAGCCGAATGCGCCTTCGTAGAAGCTGCGAGCCACAGCAATATCGCGGACGGGGAGCTCGACATAGTTGAGGCGGGCCATTTCAGTACCGCCGAAGAAGCCCCGAGAGGCGTCCTTGGATGCGGACGCGGTTGGGGGCGTAGCGCTGCGGGTCGTAATTGCGGTTGGCGGGGTCGAGACGGATCATCGTCCCTTCGCGGCGGAAGGTCTTGAGCGTCGCTTCCTCATCGTCGATCAGGGCGACGACGATCTCGCCGTCATGCGCGGTGTCGGTCTTCCGGATCAGCGCATAATCGCCGTCCAGAATGCCTTCCTCGACCATCGAGTCGCCGGCGACCTCAAGCGCATAATGTTCGCCCGGGCCGAGCAGGGCGGCGGGAACGGCGAGGCTTTCGGTGCCCTGCAG
Source organism: Allosphingosinicella sp. (assembly GCA_035553755.1). GTDB lineage: Bacteria > Pseudomonadota > Alphaproteobacteria > Sphingomonadales > Sphingomonadaceae > Allosphingosinicella. The sequence goes on along the minus strand of DATMJS010000039.1, from coordinate 381 downwards.
CGCCTCGATCGGCGTACCGGCGGCGATCCGGCCGTGAAGCGGGATCTCTAGGATGTCGTTGGCGGCAACAGGAATCGCCCGGTGGGCGGCATTGTTCTGGTTCGCCGCCTGCGGCATGCCGCCCGCGGCGTCCGGCATCTTCAGCACTTCCAATGCCCGCGCCCGGTTCGGCAGGCGCCGTATGAAGCCGCGCTCCTCCAGCGCGGAGATCAGCCGGTGCACTCCGGACTTGGACTTGAGCTCCAGCGCCTCCTTCATCTCCTCGAACGAGGGCGACACGCCCGAGGCGGAAAGGTGCTTGTTGATATAGCTCAGAAGTTCATGTTGCTTGCGCGTCAGCATGGTCGGCGGCTCCCCTCAGGAACGTATGTGGAACGTGTA
>DATMJS010000038.1:0-11654 GCA_035553755.1 Allosphingosinicella sp. | reverse complement strand
ATCATCACCGTCGAAGCACCCGCCGCGAGCGCCTTGGCGACGTCGCCGCTGGTACGAAGCCCGCCGTCGGCAATGACCGGGATGCCGTTCTTGGCCGCCTCTCCCGCCGCGTCGAGGATGGCGGTCAGCTGCGGGACCCCGGTCATCGCCGACGGCGGGCTTCGCACCAGCGGGGATGTCGCCAAAGCGCTCGCGGCGGGTGCTTCGACGGTGATGATCGGCTCGCTTCTCGCCGGCACCGAGGAGGCGCCGGGCGAGACCTTCCTCTATCAGGGCCGCAGCTACAAAAGCTATCGCGGCATGGGCTCGGTCGGCGCGATGGCACGCGGCTCGGCGGACCGCTATTTCCAACAGGACATCAAGGACCAGCTGAAGCTGGTTCCGGAAGGCATAGAGGGTCAGGTCCCCTATAAAGGCCATGCCAAGGACGTGATTCACCAGCTTGTCGGGGGCGTCAAAGCGGCGATGGGCTATACGGGCGCCGCCACGCTCGATGAACTGCGCGAAAAGGCGAGGTTCGTCCGCATTACCGGGGCCGGTCTGCGCGAAAGTCACGTCCACGACGTGACCATCACACGCGAGGCGCCCAATTATCCGACGCGATAGGTTGGGGACGTGACGCCCGCCGCGCGTCTCCAGGCGGCGATCGAGCTTCTCGACGAGGTCATTGTCGCCGCCCGCGAAGCGGGAGCGGCCGCGGACACTCTCATCGCCCGCTACTTCAAGACCAGGCGCTATGCAGGCTCGAAAGACCGACGGGCGGTGCGCGAGCTCGTTTATCGCGCGATCCGCCGTTCCGGGGAATGCCCCGCATCGGGGCGGGCGGCGATGCTGGGCCTGGCGGAGGAGGAGCCGGGGCTGCTGGCGCTGTTCGACGGCAGTCCTCACGCGCCCCAGCCGCCACGTCCAAGCGAGGAGGCCGCCCCTGCGTCGGTCGCACCGCTGTGGCTCGCGGGCCGTTTCGATCCGCTGGTCGAGGATGACGAACTGCCGGCGCTGCTGGAACGGGCGCCGCTCGACCTGCGCGTCAACCGGTTGAAGGGATCCGTGGCGGAGGCGATGGCGGGGCTGCCGGAGGCGCAGCCGACGCCCTTGTCGCCGCTCGGCCTGCGGCTTCCGGAAGGCTTTCCGTTTGCGGATCACCCGTTGTGGAGATCGGGCCTGGTCGAGGTGCAGGACGAAGGAAGCCAGCTTCTGGCGCTCGCCTGTGAGGCCCGGCCCGGAATGACTGTGGTCGATCTCTGCGCGGGCGCCGGCGGAAAGACGCTCGCTCTCGCCGCCGAAATGGACGACTGCGGCCGTATCCTTGCTTCCGACGTGGACAGAGGGCGTCTGTCGAGGCTCCCGCCGCGAATGGAGCGGGCGGGTATTTCCATTGCCGAGACGCGACTCCTCAACCCAGGCGCGGAAGCGGCGGCGCTGGAGGACGCACGGGGACAGGCGGATCTAGTGCTGGTCGATGCCCCTTGCTCCGGCACCGGCACCTGGCGGCGCAACCCGGAAACGCGTTGGCGGCTCGATTCGCAGCGGCTGGCGCGGCTTGTGAACCTTCAATCGCATTTGCTCGACATTGCCTCGGAACTGGTGAAGCCGGGCGGACATTTGGTCTATGCCGTCTGCTCGCTCCTCCGGGAGGAGGGAAGGGGACAGGCCGAAGCCTTTGCGGAGCGCCGTTCAGCTTTGGTTTCGGAACCCGTTCCTATCCCCGGCGGCAGACGGTCAGGTCCGGGGCATCTGCTGACGCCCGGGCATGACGGAACGGACGGCTTTTTCGTCGCGCGGTGGAAAAGGCCATGCTAGGCTGCCGCTCGACAGGCTTATGGAGACCTTGATGCGCCTCACGCCCATTACACTTTCGGTTGCGCTGGTTATTGCGACCATGGCGAGCGCGGGTCACGGCCAGAAACCCGACAACCAGATCAACCCCCGCTCGATCGCGCTGCTGCAGGAGGGCGAGGCGCTTAGCGCCTCGGGCCGCTACAATGAGGCGATCGACCTGATGGAGACGGCTCTGGCGGTCGATCCGCGCAATCGTGCCGCCTATATCGCGCTGGCACGGGTGGCGCAGGCGCAGAAGCTACCGGGCAAGGCGATCGGGCTTTATGCCGAAGCGCTTAAGCTTGAACCCAACGACGTCAACGCGCTCGCCGGACAGGGGGAGGCGCTGGTGCAGCGCGGCGCGGTCGACCGCGCCCGCCAGAATCTCGAAAAGGTGAAGGCCGCGTGCAGGGCGCAGTGCCCGCAGGCGACGACGCTTGCCGCAGCCATCGCCAAGGGTCCGCCGCCCGAAGTGCTGACCGCGCAAGTGCCCGAGACCGGCGCTCCGCGCAACTAGGCCTGGATTTCCCGCGCGAGCGCTACGAACTCTTCTATCGCAAGAGTTTCGGCCCGTCTTTTCGGATCGATTCTGAGCTTCTCGAGCGCTTCGAGCGCGCCCGGAAGACCTTTCAGGCTCTGCCTCAGCATCTTGCGCCTTTGGCCGAACGCGGCGGCGCTGACCTTCTCGACGCAGGCAGCCGACACGCCTTCAGGGGCCGCCGCCGGGACGATGTGCACCACCGCCGACATCACCTTGGGCGGCGGCACGAAGGCCGAGCGATGGACCTTCATCGCCAGGTTCGCCTCGCTCCGCCACTGGGCAAGCACCGCGAGGCGGCCGTAGGCGGAGCTGCCGGGCCTGGCGACGATCCTCTCGGCCACTTCCTGCTGGAACATCAAAGTCAGCGACTTCCACCAAGGCGGCCATGCCTCGCCGCCGAGCCAGCGGACGAGCAGCGCGGTTCCCACGTTATACGGAAGATTGGCGACGATATGCACGCCCTCGCCGGCGGCTTCCGCCCCGTCGAGGCCAAGAGCGTCGCCTTCGATCACCGACAGCCGCCCCGGCGCCGCTTCGCTCAGCTCCGCCAGCGCGGGAAGGCAGCGCCGGTCGCGCTCGACGGCGGTCACCTGCGCTCCGGCGCGGATGAGGGCACGAGTGAGGCCGCCAGGTCCGGGGCCGACCTCGTAGACCCGCTCGCCCTCAAGCGAACCCGGAATGCGCGCAATGCGGTCGAGCAGCTGTTCGTCGAGAAGGAAGTTTTGGCCGAGCGCCTTAGAAGCATTGAGGCCGTGCCGCGCAATCACTTCGCGCAGCGGAGGCAAGTCCCTCACGCCTGGGCCAGGCGCTCGGCGGACGCGCTTGCGGTCTTCAGCGCCGCGATCATGGCTCCCGGATGGGCGCGGTCCTGACCCGCAATCTCGAAGGCGGTGCCGTGATCGGGCGAGGTCCGGACGATCGGCAACCCCAAAGTCATGTTGACGCCTTCATCGAAATGAAGGGTCTTCAAGGGGATCAGCGCCTGATCGTGATACATGCAAAGCGCGGCGTCATAGCCGCTGCGCATCCGCTGGTGGAAAAGCGTGTCGGCGGGATGGGGGCCGCTTACCTCTATCCCCTCCTCGCGCAGCCTTTCGAGTGCGGGCACGATGACTTCTATCTCGTCGCGTCCCATCGCGCCGTCCTCGCCCGCATGGGGATTGAGTCCGGCGACGGCGATCCGCGGCTGTTCTATCCCGAACTGGCGCTGGAGTCCGCGCGCCGTAGCCCGGCCCTTTGCGACTATCCTTTCGATAGTGAGCATGTCGGGGACGTCGCGCAGTGGCAAGTGGACCGTGACCGGCACCGTCCTCAGGGTCGGGCCCACCAACATCATCGCCACGAGATCGCTGGCGACGCCGCAGCGTTCAGCCACGAACTCGGTCTGACCGGCATGGGTGAAGCCGACGGCGTAGAGCTGGGTTTTGGATACGGGGCCGGTCACCAGTGCTGAGGCCGCACCAGAACGGGTGAGGCCAACCGCAAGCTCTAGCGCGTCGAGCGAATTGCGGGCGCCGTCAAGGTCGGGTTCGCCGGGAGTAACGCCGGCGCTTCCATCGACGCGGATTACCGGCAAGGCCTGGTCGAAAGCAGCGGCGGCTTCAGCGGGATCGGCGACCGCCTGGACAGGACCGCGCCACACCGCCTCTATGGCTTCGTAATTGCCGACAGCGAAGAAAGGCGAGAGGCCTTCCGCCGCTCGCCTTTCCCAGCTTTTTGCCACGATTTCAGGACCGATCCCCGCAGGATCTCCCAGCGCGATCGCCAGGGGTGTCGCCAAGCTCAAGCGCCCTTAGCGATAGTCGATCACCGCGTCGCGGCGAAGGTCGCGAAGGTAGCGCTGGGCGCGCTGGTTCACCCTTTGCTCTTCAAGCTGGGCATAGACCTGATCGAAAGTGGGGCCGCTATTGGGGCCGGGGTCGTCGCGGCCGCAGAGCACGAGCACGCTTATGCGGTCGTCGATCGAGCCGAACGGCGTGGTTGCCTGCCCGACGTTGAGATTCAGCAGCGCGTCCTGGAGCGGCCCGGGGAGCTCGCGCACCGGCACCTGATCGTTGGTCGTGACTTCAGCTCCAATGCCGGCTGCCGCTTCTTCGGCGCGCCCGCAGCCGCCCATATTCTGCACCGTGCGCAAAAGCCGCTGCACGAGCGGGCCCGCTTGCGCTTCGGTCGTTCCGGCAGGGGGGCGGATCGAAATCTGCTTGAGGCTGAGGATGGCATCGCGCTGGTCCGTCATCAGCACCTGGCGGGTATCCTGCACCGCCACGATGGAGTAGCCGCCATTGACGGGTATCGGATTGCTGACCTGGCCCACCGGCAGCGCTTGCGCGGCCTCTGCCAGAGGATCGGGCAGCTGTTCGGCGCGCACCCACCCGAGATCGCCGCCGACCGCCGCGGTCGAGGCTTCGGAGAACTGGCGGGCATAAGCGAGGAACGAGCCGCCCTGCCGAATCTGCTGGACGATCTTGTCCGCATTGGCACGGGCTTCCGCCGCCGTCTCCGGCGTTGCGGCAAGGAAAATCTCGGATATGCGATATTCCCGCTGGCCCTTGCTGGCATTGAGCCGATCGATGATCGCCTGCACTTCTTCCTGCGCGACGTTGACGAAAGGCGCGATCTGCCTGCTCTGGAGACGGCGCCACGCCATTTCCCCGTGGATCTGCCGCTTGATCGAGGCGTCCGATGAACCGACGCTCTTCAGATAGGCGGAGAATTCGGCGGGGCTGCGGTTGAAGCTGCGGGCATATTGTTCGTAGTTGCGATCGATCTCGCGCTTTTCGACCTTGATGTCCTTCGCTTCGGCCGCCTGGATCTGGAGGGTCTCGTCGATCAGGTTGCGAAGCACTTGCGCGCGAAGGCGGGTCATTTCCTCGGCGGGCACGTTGCCTCCATTGGCGAGCACGACCAGAGCCACGCGCTGGTCGAGGTCGGTGCCGGTGATCACGTGGCCGTTGACAATGGCGGTGGCCTTGCGGACCGCGGGATCGGCGGTGGTGAGAAAGGCCGGATTAGCCGGAAGGTTAAGACCCGCGGGACCGGAGGGTTGGTTTCCCGAATTCTGGGCCAGAGCGGCCGCCGCAGCGAGCGAACCCGCCAGCACGAGCGCCGAACTCCGAAAAGTACCGAGCTTCATCATTCCTCCAATAAAAGCAGGCCGCTACCTATGCGGTAAATTTGCTGAACCTCAGCTTAGCGGCCTAAGTTCTTCAGCGCCACCCGGAACAGGAAAGTGTTTCCGCGCCGGAAATCTCCCGAGGCCTCATAGTCGCGCCGCCAGGTCACGCCAAGCTCGATGCATTCGTCGTCATAGGCGAAGCCAAGGCGATGGCGCACGGGCTCGAAACCGTCTGCCATCGAGAACGGGTCTTCATCCTCGTTGGACAAGTCGATGATGGTCGATCCGAACAGCGACCAGAAGCGCGCAAACCTGACCCGTCCGCCAAGCCTCAGCTCCTCACGGTCGCGAAGATCCTCTATCGCCGGGTCGATGTCGCGGTTGAGCCTGAGATAGCCGATGGTCGCATAGGTCTGGCGGCCGCCGAAGGTCGCGTCGAGCTCGTTGCGGCGAACCGCGGCATCGTCCTTGTCGAGGCGGAAGCGGTGGACGAGGTTCAGCCTGTTTCCAAACCTGACGGTGGTGCGGCCGACAAGGTCCGAAAAGCGGTCGGCAAGGCCGGTGCCTTGGGGGAGGATGCTCGGCTTACGGTCGAGGCGATAGCTCTGCCCGATGGTCGTCCGGATCGCGATCCCCGGCACGTCGAGCGCCCAATCGGCGCCATAGGTGATGCGGGCGCCGTCCTCCCATCGGTCGTAGCCGGGAAAGCGGTTCAGAGCGAACAGGTTGGAATCTTCCAGGTCGACCGAGCGCGCGTCTTCATTGGGGATGTCGAGATTGCGGGTTGGGGAGGATGCCACCAACTGCACGCGCGGCGTCAGCCGCTGCGTGCCCCCGAACAGTTCGCCGATGAAGGGCCAGCGCATCTCGGTGGCCAGCACGCCGATGAACCGGCCCTGCCACCCTTCCTGGCCCCGATAGATGAGGGTTGGGGTAAGCTCGTTGTCGTTGCTGTGGTAGACGTCGCCCCTGGCATAGGCGGTGAGGAGCAGCTCCTGCCCGAACGGAGTCAGGCGGCGGCGGTCCCAGCGAGCGCCTGCGAAGGCGCGCTGCGTGTCCTGGCCTTCCGTGCGCAGAATCGCAAGGCTGTTCGCCTGAAGCTCGAGGCGGCCGCCCCAGAACGGGTCGTCGAGCCTCCAGCGGGCGTCGATGGCCGGTAGGACGAAAGGCTGCTGTCCGGCGACGTCGGTTGTCCGCAGTCCCTGAAAGGCCCAGCCGGCGATGGAGACATAGCTGTCGGCCGCGATCCGTTCCGCGTTGATCACCGAGCGCAGCCGGTCGTCTCGCGAAATATCGTAGCGGCGCAGGAAGGTCCGGTCGGTGACATAGCGCCCAGAGGCGGTGATGCTCCACAGCGGATCAAGCTGGAACTTGCCATTACCTTCGAGATAGGCACGGATACCGTCCCTGCTTGCCCCCGTCTCGCCCGCCGCGAAGGGATCAATGCTGACGCGTTCGCCATGGGTGGCATAGGCGCCGAGCTGAAAGGCGCCGAGGCTGGTAAGCTGGCGGTAGCGGCCTTCGATCATCGGCAGCACGTCGGTGAAGACATGCGGCGTAATCGTCGCGTCGCGGTTGGGAGCAAGCTTGAAATAATATGGAAAGCTGAGTTCGAGGCCGTTCGACCGGCTGATCCTGACTTCCGGTACCAGGAGGCCGGTACCTCCGCCGCCAGTTCCGTCGGGATGCGACAAACCTGGAAGCGCGATGATCGGCGTGCCGAAGAGGTTGAGGCTCGCTCCTTCGTAGTGAATGCGGTTGCGGATCGGATCGTGGACCACCTCCACGGCGGTGATCTTCCAGGTCGGGTCCTTGGGACAGCCATTGGCGTCCACCACCGAGCAGGGCGTGTAGGCGGCGCGATAGAGCGTCGTATAGCCGTTCTGTCGCTCGGCCCGCTCGGCGGCGAGGCGTCCGCCATCCTCCAGCACCAGGAGCAGATTCCTGACGACGCCGTCGCGGAGGGTGTCGGTCAGCTCGACGTTGTCGCCATAAGCGACGTCGCCTTGGGGGTTGGCGACCCGGACATTGCCTTCGGCGCGGACTTCGCCGGTGCGCCGGTTCCAGATCACCCGGTCGGCGCGAAGGGCATTGCCCTCGCTCACCATTCTCACTTCGCCGCTGGCGGTGACGATCTCCCCTTGGCTGTCATAGACGAGTTCGTCGGCGGTGAAGGCGACCTCGCGAGCCGCTTCCGCGGGCGTCGGGGGGGGCGCCTGCTGCGCCGTCGCGGCGGCCGGAGCGCAGAAAAGCAGCGGCAGCGCGGTCCGGTAGATGAGGTCGATCTTCTTCACTTATTCCGTTATTTCGCCGGCCGCATCAGCACTCGCGGCTCAAGGGAGCCTATCGCACCGGACTTCGTTCCCTGCAATGGCGGAAGCGGGGCTCTCCCTTTGCCAGCGGAGCATCTCTTGCCTATCAGGGCCGCCGACAACGACATTCGATGCCGATGAGGAGGGTTTTCCGTTCATGAAAGTCAGTTTTGCCGCTGGGCGCCCCGAAGGCAGCTACGCGCTTGCGATCCCGGTCTGGAGCGAGGACGCGCTCGCCGACCGGCTCGCCGGCTTCGACGACAATGCCCGGACGCTCGCCGCCAGCTCCGCCGATGCGCAGCGCTTTGAGCGTGAAGCCGCAGCCATCGCCGAGACCTTCATCGCCGACGGCGATTCCGTGCGGAGGCTCCTCCTCGTGGGGCTCGGAGGCAAGCGCGACGATGAAGCTTTGTTCGAGCGGGCCGGGAGCGCTCTGACGGCCAAATTGCTCTGCTCGGGCGAGACCCGGCTGGTGGTCGACCTCTCAGGCCTCAGCCTCGACGGCGAGGCGGCCGCGCGGGTTGCATTCGGCGCCGCCGCGCGCGGATGGCGGTACGACATCTATCGGACCAAGCTCGCCGCTAAGACGAAGCCGACGCTGGAGGAGATCGTGATCGTCGGCGGAGGCGAGGGGGTCGAGGCGGCATGGGCGCACCGTGCGGCAGTGCTCGAAGGCATCTCCTTCACCCGCGAGCTGGTCACCGAGCCCGCCAACGTCATCTACCCCGAAAGTTTCGTCGAGCGAGCGCGGCGGAACCTCGAGCCGCTGGGAGTCGAGATCGAGGTGCTCGACGAGAATCAAATGCGCGAGCTCGGCATGAACGCGCTGCTCGGCGTCGCCCAAGGATCGGTGAAGCCGCCGCGGCTGCTGGTGCTGCGCTGGAACGGCGCTGGGGACGCCAACCAAAAGCCCGTCGTCTTCGTCGGCAAGGGCGTCACCTTCGACACCGGCGGCATCTCGATCAAGCCTGCCCAGGGCATGGAAGCGATGAAGTGGGACATGGGCGGGGCCGGCGCCGTGGTCGGAGCGCTGAAGGCGCTCGCCGCCCGCAAAGCCAAGGCGAATGTAGTGGGCGTCTGCGGCCTTGTCGAGAATATGCCGGACGGAAACGCGCAACGGCCCGGGGACATCGTGACGAGCATGTCGGGACAGACGATCGAGGTCATCAACACCGACGCCGAAGGCCGCCTGGTGCTGGCCGACGCTCTGACCTGGGTGCAGCGCAACTACAGGCCCGAGGTGGTGATCGACCTTGCCACCCTCACGGGGGCGATGATCATCTCGCTGGGGCACGAATTCGCCGGCATGTTCTGCAACGACGACGACCTTGCCGTGAAGCTCGCCGACGCTGGCCTCAAGACGGGCGACAAGCTTTGGCGGATGCCGATGGGCGATGCCTATAACAAGATCATGGATTCGCAGATCGCGGACATGCGCAACAGCGCAGGGCGCGAGGGCGGATCGATCACCGCCGCCTGCTTCCTCGGCCGCTTTATCGAGGAAGGTGTCAAATGGGCGCATCTCGACGTCGCCGGAATGGTCTGGGCGGAAAAGGCGGGAAGCTTGTGGGATAAGGGCGCGACCGGCTTCGGCGTGGCCTTGCTCGACCGCCTGGTGGCCGACAATTACGAGAAAAAATAAGTCCGCGGGCCAATGCTCGTCGACTTCTATCATCTGACCTCCTCACCGCTCGAGCGTGTGCTTCCGCAGATCTGCGAAAAAGTGCTGGGGCAGGGGGAAAGGCTGCTGCTGGTCGCGGACGAGCCCTTGCTCGGCCAGCTCGACAGCCTGCTGTGGAGCTATGCCCGCGACGCCTTCCTGCCCCACGGCAGGAGCGGCGGCCCGGCGCCCGAGGCGCAGCCGATCCTGCTTTCGCCCGCAGTGGAGGCGCTGAACGGCGCCGCCAACGTCGCGCTCGCGGACGGCCAATGGCGCGATGAGGCTCTGGCTTTCGCCCGCGTCTTCTACTTTTTCGATGCCGCGCATCTGGCCGAGGCGCGGACGAGCTGGCGCGCGCTCAAGGATCGCGCAGACGCCGAGCCTCGATACTGGAAGCAGGACGAGCGCGGCAAATGGGTGCAGGGCCCCTGAGCTTGCGGTTTGCCGCGTCCGCTCCTAGAGAGCCGCGCAACTCAATCCCTCATCACGGAGCTTTCTCGGCCATGGCGACCGAACGCACTTTCTCAATCATCAAGCCCGATGCCACCCGCCGCAACATCACCGGCGCGGTCACCAAGATGCTGGAGGATGCGGGCCTTCGAGTAGTCGCCTCCAAGCGCATCCGGATGACGCAGGAGCAGGCGGAGGGCTTCTACGCCGTCCACCGCGAGCGGCCCTTCTTCAACGATCTCGTCAGTTTCATGATCTCGGGTCCGGTCGTGGTCCAGGTGCTGGAAGGCGAGAATGCCGTCGCCAGGAACCGCGAAGTGATGGGCGCGACCAATCCGGAGCAGGCCGACGAAGGCACGATCCGCAAGACCTTCGCCGAATCGATCGAGGCGAACAGCGTCCACGGCTCCGACAGCCCGGAAAATGCAAAGATCGAGATCGACTATTTCTTCAAGCCTGAGGAAATCGTCGGCTGAACCTCGCCCTTCAGCCTTCGGCAGAAGGCGTCGAGGGTTTCGGGATAGAGCCGGTGCTCTTCCTTCAGCACGCGAGCGGCAAGCGTCTCGGGCGTGTCCCGCTCGCGGATGCGGACCTTCGTCTGGGCGAGCACCGGCCCGTCGTCGAGCTCGTCGGTTACGAGATGGACCGAACAGCCGGCATATTTCTCGCCGGCCACGATCGCCCGGGCATGGGTGTCGAGCCCCTTGTAGTCCGGCAGTAGCGAGGGGTGGATGTTGAGGATTCGTCCTTCCCACGCATTGATGAATTCCGGCGAGAGCAGCCGCATATAACCGGCTAACGCTACCACCTCTACCTTGTGCGCCTTCAGTTCCGCGTCGAGCAGCCGATCGAAATCGGCGCGCCTCAAGCCTTTGTGGGTCCGCGCCCAAATGGGGATGTTCATAATCTTCGCCGCGAGCAGCCCGCGCGCCTCGGGCACATTGGAGGCGACAAGCGCGATGTCGTAGGCGCGCTCGGACCGGCGGTTCCATTCAGCGAGGGCGACCATATTGGAGCCGCGGCCCGAAATGAGGACCCCGACCCGGACCCTCTCAGCCATGATGGGTGGCGGTCCAGCCGGCGCGGCCGCTCCATGTGCCGCTCGATCCCGAGACGGTACAGCCCTTCTCGCCGGCTTCGACGCGGCCGATGACGAAAACGGTTTCTCCAGCGGCTTCAAGCGCTTCGACGAGCTCGCTCACAGTATTTTGCGACACGACCAGGGCCATGCCGATCCCGCAATTGAAGGTCCGCACCATCTCTTCGGGCTCGATATTCCCCTGCGCCTGAAGGAAGGCCATCAGCCGTGGCTGATCCCAGGTATCGGCATCGACGAACGCGTGGAGGCCGTCCGGCAATATGCGGGGGATGTTCTCAAGGAGCCCGCCGCCGGTGATATGGGCAAGCGCGCGGATGCGGCCGCTGCGCACGACCGGCAGCAGCGATTTCACATATATGAGGGTCGGCTCCAGCAGCGCCTCGATCAGCAGCCGCTCCGGATCGAACAAGGCGGGGCGGTCGAGCTTCCAGTCCTTGTCCGCAGCGAGCCGTCGGACCAGCGAAAAACCGTTCGAATGGACGCCCGAGGAGGCGAGGCCGAGGATGATGTCGCCCGCTTGGACCTTCTCGCCGGTCAGCGCCTGCCCGCGCTCGACCGCGCCGACGCAGAAGCCGGCAAGATCATAGTCTCCCGGCGCGTACATGCCGGGCATCTCCGCCGTCTCGCCGCCGATGAGGGCGCAGCCCGCTATCCGGCAG